>NZ_JAZBQR010000011.1:0-192572 GCF_036348395.1 Pseudomonas sp. AL 58 | reverse complement strand
AGGATGCGAGGGTGGCGTAGAAACCACCCTCGCATTGCTTCCTGGCAATCGAATACAAGACCTGCATGGCCGAACCCGCTCTGGATGGTCAAGCGCCACAACAAAGAACGGCAACACAGCAGCGCGCCATGCACCCATAGCCGTTTCAGGTCGCGGTTCTTGCGTGAAGCTCAATCCGACTCCACTCACGTGGACTCAGGCGGCTCTCCGTTGCTGGTGAGCCCATGTTTCATTGCGTACATGAGCAAATCGATTCGATTGATGAGATCGAGCTTTTGATAGATGTTGCTGAGGTGGTTGTGTACCGTGTGTTCGCTAATGCCCAGGCGCTCGGCGATGCCCATGTATTTGGCAGACGGATCATCCACAATGGCGCGAATCAGTTCCCGCTCGCGCAGTGTCAGCCGCGCCTGTTTCGCCTGTTCCAGATTGCATCTCAAGGGTATATGCCCGGTCGCGGCATAGCCGGAGAGCCCACCGGCCCACGCCCTATCCAGCCCGATGTTGCGATGGTGAACCTTGATGATGGCCTGGATGATCGACTCCGTCGGGTCTTCCGCAAGCACGATACCGCGTGCGCCCGCCTCTATCGCCTGGGCAACGGGAATGGATTCGTACAAACCCTTGAGCACCAGCACCTTCATTTCCGCGCTGCGGGTGAGCCCCGAGACAACCTCCAGCGGGTTAAGCGCATCAGGAAAGAAACTGAAAAAAATAACGTCTGGGCGCAACTGATCGGCAAGGTCCAGCGCATTGGTGTAGGTGGTGGCCTGGCCGCTCACTTCCATCCGAGGCTTTCTGGCATTGATCAAATCGTGAAGGCCCATCAGAACAAGAGGGCGACAATCGATCAGCATCACCCGTATTGGTTTTCTGTGTTCAGGCATTCTCTTTCTGCCCCCTATTGAAAGACGGTACCCGCCCACATGTTGAAAGCATGGGCTTCCACCGGCTGCACCAGCAGGGGCTGCAAATATATCCATAAGCCGGACAACGGCATCGAAACAACACAAATAGGAATAGCTATCAATAGCTTGCGCATGATGATGTGCTCCCTAAGCCGGTAAACTGAGTCTAGGCCAGCACGGTATGCTGCCAGCCCACCTAACCGCCAGCCACCGACTCACCCCTCCTACACGTCGCTCGACCGATGCTCTCAAAACGTACTCTAGTCTCGCAAAATCAAGACCTTAGGCTCACCAGCGACGGCCTGCAGCCACAGCCTGCCCCGCCCAAAAACGTCAATCAACCGACGAATGGCGGGTGAAAATGTACAAAAAAACGATGGCGTCAATTTAACGTCAAACCCTGCCTCAACGAGCCCCTCTGGTCGGCCCTGGGTACGCGCACGGGCACGCCAAACGCGTTTAATGTGGGTTGTAGGGGCATGGTGCAGTGCCGCCGCTCGGCGCCTCTGTACTGGCCAACCGTCACGCCACTTGGATGAACGTGCGGATGAATGCCGGCTTGAGCGAAGGATGGCCAACGTGAAGGTTCAATCGGAATCGGAAGGGGTAACGGGACAGTTATCCAACAAAAGTGCTTACAAGAGACGGTCGTGGCTTGGCGAGATCAGGGACGCACGACATCCTGGCCAGCGCTGCGGGGACTCAACCAGCCATTCACACTTTCGACACTTTCGGCCGACGGCTTTCCCGCCCAGCGATTGAGGCTGAACACATTACTGAGGAACTCGTATTGCGTCTTGAGCAGGTTACGCCGAGCGCGAAACTCGTTACGCACGCTGGCCAGTACATCGACGGCATTGACCATTCCATAGTTCAGCGCTTTCTCTGCGGCTACCCTCGACAACTGTGCAGAGGCCAACGCCAGGCGGTTCGCCTCGATCTTTTCACCGTTCGAACTGGCGGTGAGGTATGCGCTGGTGATCTCCTTGACCACCCGACGCCGGATCGCTTCCAGTTCCTGCTCGGCAGTCACTTGATCCTGATAGAGCCCACGGACCCGCGCCGAGGTCGAGCCGCCGCTGTACAGCGGCACCTGAATGCCAACGCCCGCAACATAACTGTCAGTACGTGGCGTCAGGGAATTGTTGTAACCTTCGTTGGTCTGTTGAGCACTCAGGCTCAGGCTCAAGGTCGGATAGTGCCCGCCCTTGCCACTGCGTAACGCGGCGTTCGCTGCTTCGACCCCGCTCTCGCGAGCCTTGAGCGCAGGGTTTGACGCGATTCCCTCGCGAACCCAGGTTTCCAGACTCTGCGCAGAAACCTGTAGTTGCACGTCATCACGAATCCGATTAAGCCTCTCTTTGACGGGGCGACCGACAATCTCTGCCAGTGATTCGCGGCTGATAATGGCTTGGTTACGGGCATCCAGCTCCTGCGCCGCGAGCAAATCCACCCTGGCCTTGAGGTCAAGCTGATCCGTAATCAAGGCCAACTGCTTCTCGTACAACACGTTGATCCGGTCCAGACTTTTTTGCGTGGTTAGACGCTCCGCTATCACTAACTCCAGCTCATCCTCTGCCGCCAATGCCGTGAAGTAACGCCTCGCCAATTCCACTGTCGCCTCCGCCTGGGCATCCAGCGCTTCCGATTCGGACTGCTTGGCCAGGCTTTGAAATTTTTTATAGTTCTCCCACGCGGCCTTGTTATAGAGGTACTGACGCAACACCAGGCTGTAGCTCTCGCTATCGTAACTCTGCTGTATCAGGTCGTTTTCCTGGTGAATCTGGTTCATCCCTGCATTAATCGACACTTGCGGCAATAGCGCTCCCAGGGCCTCGCGCTGATGTTCCTGACCCGCCTGGGCTCGCGCAAAAGAGGCCAGTACCTGCGGATCCTCCAACCGCGCCTCCCGATACAGCTGTACAAGGTCGGTGGAAAACGTCGAGGCACTGACCCCTTTCGATACGACAGCAGGGGTTTGCGCCAAGGCAACGCCCGCCGCAACCATGAACGCACTACCCAACAAAATGGCCGACGTGCCCACGGTCATTCCTCGATCATCGATTGAGAGAGAGCGTTGCGAGCCGGTTGCATCAAGTACTGCAACAGCGTGCGTTGGCCCGTGATGATCAACACGTCCGCCGGCATCCCAGGCAACAACTTGCGCTCACCCAAGGTACGCACGCCGTTCTCGGTTACCCGAACCCGAGCCAGGTAATAGGCGGCCCCGGTCTTCTCATTGGTCAGCCTGTCAGCCGATACACCGGTGACCTCGCCTTCGATCACCGGTGTGGTCGCGCTGTTGAACGCGCTGAAACGGATATCGGCACGCTTGCCGATGGCGATACGGTCAATATCCAGCGTCGTCACCTGAGCCTCTATGATCAGCTCGGAAATCGATGGAACGATGTCCAGCAGTGGCGTTGCCGGGCGCACGACACCACCAATGGTGTGCACCGTCATGCCAATCACCATGCCTGCGTCGGGTGCGCGGATGACGATACGGCTGAGCCGGTCTTCCAGAGCCGAGGTTTTCTCCTGCAAGTCGTATATCTTGGTCTGAACCTCGGCCAGCTGCTTGACCACATCGGCATTGAAATCCTTGTCGATCTGCAGAATCTGCAGCTGTGTTTCGTTGATCTGCAGACGCGTACGGTTGATTGTGGAACGGTGATCCGCCACCTCAGACCTGAGCATCCCCAGTTTGCGTTCCTGCTCGAGCAGACGTTGTTTATCAACGAACCCCTGCTTGAGCAGGTCCGTCAACTCATCGATTTCAGCGCTGTAGGATTTCTCCAGATGCATCTTGGCGTCGATCATCGATTCCAGCCCCTTGACCTGTTGCTGCAACTGGCCGATGCGCTCCCGCAATACTGCTATCTGGCCCAGCCGCGAGCCCTGTCGAGCATTGAATACCTGGGTCTCGCTCTGGCGCGCTTCCATACCGCGCGAACTCGTGGGATCGACCACGTCACCAAAACCGATCGCCGACAGCGTGTCGCGCTCGGCGATAAGCCTTGCCTCCATGGCTTTGGCCGCGACCAACTGGCTTCGGGTCATCTCGTATTCAAAGCGCAGTTGGGCATCATCAAGAATGATCAGCGGGTCACCGCGTTTGACGATGTCGCCGTCATGGGCCAGTACCTCTTTGACAATGCCCCCTTCAAGATGCTGGACGGTTTTGCGGTAAGTCTGCACCGTGACCACACCCGGCGCATAAGCGGCCCCGTCGAGGGGCGCGAAAGCCGCCCAAGTGCCGAACAGGCCGAAAGTCACACTGACAATGGCGACGCCCAACCGGCGTACTTTACGATCCGACGTTGGCAGGTCGGCGAGACTGTCAATTTGCCGGTCGGGCATCTTAGGATTCATTGTCTTCATCCTTGCCGGTATCGACCGCAGCAACACTGGCACCTGCAGGCATGGCATGCCGTTGTGCCTGCTGTTGCCTTGCGTTGAGTTCGGCCAGCACCTGGTCGCGAGGCCCAAATAGGCTGACAACCCCAGCGTTCATGACCATGAGCCGGTCAAGTTGCGACACGATATTGGTTCGGTGGGTAATCACAAACAGCGTCGCACCAGTCTGTTTTAACTGCTGGATGGCTGCCGCCAAGGCACGATCACCGACGTCGTCAAGATTGGAGTTGGGCTCGTCAAGCACAATCAACCTAGGGCTGCCATACAGGGCACGGGCCAATCCGATGCGTTGGCGCTGCCCGCCCGACAGCATGACCCCCTCGCTGCCAATCACAGTGTCGTAGCCATCAGGCAACAGCAAAATCATTTCGTGAACGCCAGCGGTCTTGGCAGCCAGAATGACTTTTGCCGAGTCAACCTCGGCGAAGCGGGCAATGTTTTCGCCGATGCTGCCCTCGAACAATTCAATGTCCTGAGGCAAGTACCCGATATATGGGCCCAGCTCTTGTTTGTCCCAGGCGCTGATATCCGCGCCATCCAACCGGACGACCCCATGCTGCGGCGCCCACACCCCTATCAATGCTCTGACCAGGGTCGACTTGCCGGCGGCACTTGGGCCGATGATTCCCACCACGCAACCGGCAGGGACGCTGAAGCTTATGTTTTTGATGATAGGTGTATTCGAGCCAGGTGCCGCGACAACCAGATTCTCGACCTGCACGTGCCCCTGGGGCGGAGGTAAAGACATACGCTCGGGTTGCGTCTGTTGCTTGTCGAGGATGTCGTTCAGACGGCGGTATTGCGAACGCGCCGCAATGAAGCCTTTCCAACTGCCGATGATCAGATCAATGGGGGCCAGCGCACGCCCCAGTAGCACGGCCCCGGCAAACACCATACCGGCTCCGACCTGATGGTCCACCGCCAGGTACGCCCCCAGCCCCAGCACCAATGATTGCACCAGGAGCCGGAAAGTCCGGGAAAGCGTACTGACAATAGCCCCTCTATCGCTTGCCATGGACTGCAACAACAGAACGTTTCTTTGCCGACGCCCCCAACGATCCATCAGGGTTTCAAGCATGCCCATGGACTCGATCACCTCTGCGTTGCGCAGGTTCTTCGTGGTGTAGAGCGTCGCGCCGATATGTTCCTTGTTGGCCTGGGCCAGTGCCGGCCCCGTCAGCCTCTCATTGAGAAATGCGAGTGATAACAACAGTAGCGCACTGCCTGTCGCTACCCAGCCAAACCAGGGATGAAACAGGAACATCACCGCGATATAAATCGGCAACCAGGGGGCGTCGAAGAAGGCGAACAAACCATTACCGGAGAGAAACTGCCTCAAGCCCGTCAAGTCGTTGAGCGGCTGTGCCGAAGCATCCATGCCGCCACTGTCCAAAGCCCGTTTGAAACTGGCTTTATAGACTTGGCGGCTGAGCAACACATCCAGCCGGGTACTGACCCGTACCATGATGCGCGAACGAACCCACTCCAGAGAACCGAGCGTGAGCAACAACCCGGTCATGATCAGCGTCAGCATTGCCAGGGTCGTCAGACTTCCGCTGCTCATCACTCGGCCATATACCTGAAGCATATAGAAGGTAGGAACGAGCATCAGTGCGTTGATAAAAAAGCTGGCAAAACCAACAAAAACAAAGCTGTCTCGACAGGTTTTCAGCGCACTTTTCAGACTGTTTTCAGGTGTGCTTCGCATTGAGACCCCTGCTCGTAAAGCCAACCTTTGAGGAGCTTAGATCATGTCGAACAACTGTGTTCGGTAATTGACCAGATCGCAGACTTTCTGGATCTTCCGCCCAGTGCAGCACCGCGCTCGTCGTGCGCCCTCCTTCGTTTATGACAATCTGATTGCTGGCAACGACAGCCTGGAATTCGTCGACCGGGCATCACCCCAATTGATCAACCATGACCGCATTGCTATAGACCAGAGCACCGTCAGCGGCACGGTGCCCGACCAAATGAAACTGACCGCGTTGGTCACGTGCACTCAAGTAAATGCGAAACTGGCAATCCGACAACGGGCCACACTCCGGAGGCATGATCAAATCCATCTGGCTGATGTCGACATCAACCATCACCTCGGGCACGTTGGTCTTTTTCAACTGCTCTTCAGCCGCCTCAAGGCGAACATGATCCGCGCCACTGACGTGAAAATGAATTTGCCCCAGCTCGATGGGGGGTGCATCGCTACTGGTCTTGTACCAACCTTCTATGGTCAAGGTGTTCATGGGCAGTGCTCCTGAGGTGAACGCCCCGATATTGACGCTGGATCGGGGCGCACGCTGGGCTAGCGCTTGATGAGGGAAATCTTGGTGCCCTCAATGCTGATACCCGCCATCAACCCTTGCTGATCAAAGACAAACGCATAGGCATCGTGCTGCAACGATGAACTCGATAGATTTTTCGCCACGCCCTGATCAACGACGACGACGGTAGGCCCGACACCAACCTCCCAGCCCTTCGTGTCGCGCACATACTGCAGGGCTTTGTCGGTCATCAGGAACACGGCATAAGCGTAGGATTGGGCACCTGCCTGCAGCCCCCAGGAGCCGGTCACCGAGTTGTAGTAGCCGTCCACTTTGGAGCCGATCAATAACTCGCCTTCACCATAACTGCCACCAAACACCAGGCCGGCCTTGACGATGTTGGGGAACACGAGCACAGCCTTGGCGGTGCGCGACAGGGTCTGAGCCAATGGGTCTGCCTTGTAGAGCATCTGCAAGGCCTGTTGGGAGTCTTTGTCCAGGTCCGCGGCCGTTGCAGCACTGGCACTGTTAATGAGCCCTGCCGATGCCAATGACAGGACGACAAAAGCCATCGAAAACAGTAACCGTAGTGAATGTTTCATTGCTGAACTCCAATACCCGAAATAGAAAGGAAGTGATCGTGGGCTGTGCGACTGACATCCGTCAGTCGGTTACAACCGCCCCATCAGCAGCAACACGATGAGAATGATCACCACGATACCCAACCCGCCGGTCGGTCCGTATCCCCAGTTCCTGCTGTGCGGCCAGCTTGGAAACACGCCGATCAGTAGCAGGATCAAGATGATTAATAGAATTGTGCCCACGCTCATGGCTGCTTCCTCGAGCGCGCGAAAGAAAAGAACAGGCTTTATCGCTGTCGCGCGCGCACAGCGATCTGACACAATCAGCTTGAGCCGTTGGCAGACAATGTTCTGTACGGTGCCGCACAGACGTCAGGGTCTTTTGCGCCGAGCCTGTTGAACGTGGGCGCCACTGAAAGCGCTCTGGAAAACAGGCGAGTACGTGCTGTAGCGAACAGACGGTCAGGCAAACGTTGCCCAAACTTTCTGCACGAGGCCGTACAGCACCGCTCTCGTCACTGTCACCGTGCTGCAGGACAATCCCGTGCCAGCCAAAACACCACGGCAGGTGGAGAACCACCTGCTTAAGGGCCTGCCTGAAAAGGACCTCAACCCGATACTGGATCAGTGCCAGCAGGTCGACCTGGCCTTTGGCACCGTGCTGTGTGAACCTGGCCAGCCCCTGCTGCATGTGTACTTCCCAAGCACCGCATTCATTTCCCTGATGACGACGCTACGTGGCCATCCACCCCTTGAAATAGGTCTGGTCGGCTACGAAGGCATGCTCGGTGCGACCCTTGCACTAGGTGCCAACACCGCCCCCATGCGGGCGATCGTACAAGGGGCCGGCAGCAGCCTGCGAATGGAGTGTGCACAGCTGAAAATCGCGCTCCACGAGCATCCCGTGCTGTTGCAACGGTTGAATCAGTACCTGTACCTGTTCCTCACGCAACTGGCGCAAACGGCAGCCTGCACTCATTTCCATGAGATCGAGCCGCGCCTGGCGCGTTGGCTACTGATGACTCATGACCGCGCACACGCCAACCATTTTTATCTGACGCACGCGCTCCTGGCGAACATGCTTGGCGTAAGGCGCAGTGGCGTGACCCTGGCTGCCGGAGCCCTGCAACAGCGCAATTTGATTCGATACTCCCGTGGCGACATTACCATCCTTGACCGCAAGGGATTGGAAGCTGCGTCATGCGAATGCTACTGCGCGCTCCACACCGAAGCCTGAAAATCACGCCCAGAGCACTGTGTGCGATGGCGTACATACCCTGCCCCTCTACAAGGCCAGAATGGAGCCAGGGAAAAGCAGCATTCGCTGCAACAGGCGTAATCATGAACACCATGACTGATTCACTCGCAGTAACGCGCATCAATGCGCAGTGCCATCCACTGGTACGTTACCTCAACAAGCTAAGCGGCATTCGCTACTCGGCCCTCTACGAACAGACCGGCTGCTACGAGCTGAACCCTTTGTACGGAAAAACACGACATGTTACCGACGAAGAGTTGGCCAATACCGAGGTCTGGGAGCGACTGCCTTGAGAACCTTCGTTGAAGGGCTCACCTCAAGCCGGGCCGTTGAGCCTGTTCAGTGCGATGTGGTATAGCTAAGGACTGTATGGGCAAGAAGACGATCGGTTTCTTTCTTTACAACGGCATAACACTCGCAACACAGCGCCTCGAGCTTCGCGCGATCCAACACCTCTATATGGCCACGGCTGTACTCGATCACCCCGAGTTTCTGCAATTTACCCGCAGCTTCCGTGACGCCCTCGCGACGAACGCCAAGCATGTTGGCAATCAGTTCCTGGGTCATGATCAACTGATTACTCGGCAAGCGATCCAGCGACAGCAGCAACCAACGACACAGCTGCTGGTCGATAGAGTGATGGCGATTGCACACTGCGGTCTGTGCCATTTGAGTAATCAAGGCCTGCGTGTAGCGCAGCAACAGCTGCATCATCTCGCCATGCCGGTTGAACTCACTTTTCAAACGATGCCCCGCCAGCCGGTAGGCATGCCCTGCACTCTGCACAATGGCCCGGCTCGGGGTGCTTTCGCCGCCCATGAACACGGCTATGCCAACGAGCCCTTCGTTACCTACAACAGAAATTTCCGCCGAGGCCCCATCTTCCATCACGTAAAGCAGGGAAATGATGGCGTCGGTAGGGAAATAGACGTACTGAAGAGAATCACCTGACTCATACACAACCTTGCCCAATGGCAAGACGACCAACTCCAACTGGGGAATCAGCCGCTCTTGCACCTCAATAGGCAACGCCGCCAGCAGACGGTTCTGCAACGGGTGGGGACGCTCAGACATGGTTTCACCAATGGTGCCAGTGGCCTGCCAATACACGGGTTTCACAATCATAGACCTGCGGGGGCATTTCCACCTCCCGGCGCCCCGCGCACAAGAATGGGTGACATCCATAGCGCGTGCACATAGCCGAGTTGTCACTCCAAGTCATCCCAATAAGGCGGCGTGCCAATGGCGTTCAGAAAGTAATCCCAAACCAATCGCACTTTTCGCGAGCGAAGCCGGTTCTCGGGGGATATCAGGTGTATTTGACTTGGCATCGCCTCCACGGAGCCCTCCCATTCGGGCAGAAGCCGGATCAACTCTTTGTTCCTGAAGCACTCTTTGCTGAACAGCCAGGAAGGAAAAAATACGATCCCCCTTCCAGCCAATGCCGCTGCCACCAGCACCTCAGCGTTGTTGCTACGGAGTGGACCATGAACATCAATGATTTCTACTGCCTCGCTCTCAGGACGACGAAAATACCAGCGCTGCGCTCCACCCGTTCCTTTGTAGACGAGACAGGAATGGTTTCGCAGCGCCTGCGGCGACGAAGGTTTCCCATACCGCTCCACATACTCTGCGCTCGCGCAGAGTATGTAGCGTTGGTCGCAGATTTTCCGTCCGATCAAACCCGAGTCTTCTAAATGCCCGACTCGGAATGTGATATCGGCGCCCTCCTGTACGGGATCAATGAACGCATCGGTGACAGCCAGCTCCACGGTCAGTTCGGGGTATTGCAGATAAAGACCATTGAGGAGCTTCACGATGTGAAGATGGCCCAGCGCGACAGGTGCATTGATCCGCACCAGGCCACCAATGTCACCTCCTTTACCGCTGACTTCTTCATCCGCGGCGTCCAGCAACTCCAGAACTTCCCTGATCTGAAGGTAATAACGCTCACCCGCATCGGTCAGCTTTACCGCGCGAGTACTTCGATACAGGAGCTGTTGCCCTACCTCACGCTCAAGTGCCGCGATGAAACGTGAAACCGATGAGGCTGGCACCTGGAAGTGGCGGGCTGCCGCGGAAAAGCTGCCTTTGAGGGCAACCATCGCGAAAAACCTGTGGGCTTTTAGATGCATGTCAGGTGTCCTTCAGGGGCTCGGGGAGGCTGCGATGACCCGCAAATGCTCAGCCGATGCCGTGCTTTGAGCCTTACGCAATCAAACAAATGCACACTCAAAAATTGCTGTTATAGCAATAGTGTTTTGCTTTTAGCCTTAATTGTGACCTTTTTCGCAACCTCCTACCATCGCGCCATCCATAGCAGTGCTTTACCCCACCTGGAGGCCAAGACTCATGATTGACCTGTTTGACCCATATGACCTGAACGGTTTGACGCTGAACAACCGCTTCGTCATGGCACCGATGACCCGGTCACGGGCACCGGAGGACATTGCAACTGAACAAGTGGCCTTGCATTACACCCAGCGTGGCACTGCTGGCCTGATTGTGTCCGAAGGTACCCCGATCTCCCGCGAGGGCCAGGGCTATCTCTTCAATCCCGGGATCTTCACAGAAGACCAGATCCAGGGCTGGAAGCTGGTCACCGATTCAGTCCACAGCGTGGGCGGCAAAATCTTTGCCCAGTTGTGGCATGTTGGACGTGTTTCCCACACCTCGATTCAGATCGACGGGAAAGCGCCCGTCAGTGCTACGAGCAAAGTTGCGCAAGGCGCGATCGCCTTCGGATACACGCAGAACGGTGAACCAGGATTTGTCCCAACGTCGACTCCCCGCCCTCTTGCTACTGAGGAAGTCGGTCGAGTCGTTGAGGATTTTGCGCAAGCCGCAGCGAATGCAATTGCTGCCGGTTTCGATGGCGTGGAAATTCATGGCGCCAACGGCTACCTGATCGAGCAGTTCCTGAACCCATTGGTCAATGACCGCTCCGACCGCTATTCAGCGAAAAGCCTGGAAGACCGCCTGCGCTTCGTGTTTGAAGTGGTTGATGCCGTTTGCTCCAGAATTGGTGCAGACAAGGTAGGTATTCGGATCTCTCCGTACGGGCAGCTCTTCGACATGCCACTCTACCCCGAGATCGACGAGACCTACTCGGCACTCTGCGCAGGCATGAACACGCGTGGGATCGCCTATGTCCACGTCATGGATCAGACACACTTCTTCCTGGCGAGTGAAAGTGCTACTGCACAGGAGCAAGCGCTGCGAGAACTGCTGGAGCACTGCAAAGCGCAATTGGGCCAAACAGCGCTGATTCTTGCCGGTGACATGACACTGGAACGCGCCCAAGATCTGGTTGATGCAGGGCTGATCGATCTGGCGGCCTTCGGACAACCGTTCATTGCCAACCCTGATTTGGTCGCACGCTTGAAAAACGGCTGGCCTTTGTCGACGCCAGATCGCGACACCTACTACGGCGGCACCGCCAAGGGTTATGTCGACTATCCCCCCTACGTGCCAGCCTGACGCGACGGTCATTCAGCGGTGGCGAGGCAGTCATTGCCAGCCATCGCCTTAAACAATGGCCGCTCTGGACTGTCTGCTGCTAGTGAGGCGTGATGGCTGACTGTGCCAGCCTCATCTCGCCGCCCAAGGCGATCCGGATAAAAGTCGAGTGATATACCGCAAAACAAAAAACCCCAAGGCTTTCACCTTGGGGTTTTTCATGTGCAGCGCACCTTTCTATGAAGCTATCAAGATTCGCTGCACCAAATTTGGAGCGGGAAACGAGACTCGAACTCGCGACCCCGACCTTGGCAAGGTCGTGCTCTACCAACTGAGCTATTCCCGCGTCGTCTTGATGGAGGCTATTCTAGCGATTTTAAAAACCTCGTCAAGCCTTTGATTCAAAAAAGTTTTATTTTTTTTCTGAACCGTCCCGCAGGTGTGGCCAGGCCGCCCGCAAGTACTGTTGCATCGACCACAGGGTCAGGCCCGCAGCGATCATCAGCAACGAATAACCCAGCACCACCCAGAAGTTGAGCACCGGCGGGTTGGCCAACAGGATCACCAGCGCCAGCATCTGCGCGGCGGTCTTCCATTTGCCCAGGTTCGACACCGCTACATGAGCGCGGGCGCCAAGCTCGGCCATCCACTCGCGCAGCGCCGAGACAACGATTTCGCGCCCGATGATGACCGCCGCGGGCAAGGTCAGCCACAAGTTGGCATGCACCTGAACCAGCAATACCAGCGCTACCGCAACCATCAGTTTGTCGGCAACAGGGTCGAGAAACGCACCGAACGGTGTGCTCTGTTGCAGGCGCCGGGCCAGGTAGCCATCCAGCCAGTCGGTCGCTGCGGCAATGGCAAAGACCGTGCTGGCGGCAAGGTAGCTCCAGTGGTAAGGCATATAGAACAACAAAATGAAGATCGGTATGAGCAGGACGCGAAGAACGGTAAGCAAATTAGGAATATTCATCGGCACAACTGGCTGCAAAGTGAGCGGGCATTCTACTCGCTATGCAGGCTGTCATAAATCGACTCAGCGAGCTTTTTACTGATTCCGGGTGCTTTAGCGATTTCTTCTACGCTGGCACGGGCCAATTCCTGCAGCCCACCGAAGTGTTTGAGCAGGTCGCGACGACGCTTGGGCCCTACCCCGGCAACACCTTCAAGGCTGGAGGTACGCCGCGCCTTGCCGCGTCGGGCACGGTGGCCGGTGATGGCAAACCGGTGGGCCTCATCGCGAATCTGCTGGATCAGGTGCAACGCCGGGGAATCCCCGCGCAACGTGAACTCGTGGGCGGCATCATTCAGGTAAAGGGTTTCAAAGCCGGCCTTACGCGTAACGCCCTTGGCCACGCCCAGCAGAATCAGCTCGGGTACGGCCAGTTCCTGCAGTACATCCCGAGCCATGTTCAGTTGGCCCTTGCCGCCGTCCACCAGCAGGATATCGGGCAGTTTACCCTCGCCTTCCTTGAGCCGGGCAAAGCGTCGGGTCAAGGCCTGGTGCATGGCCGCATAATCGTCGCCAGCCGTCACGCCTTCAATGTTGTAGCGACGGTAGTCCGACTTGAGCGGGCCTTCCGGCCCGAACACCACGCAGGACGCCACGGTCGCCTCACCGCTGGAGTGACTGATGTCGTAGCACTCCAGTCGTTGAGGGATCTCGTCGAGCTTGAGCACCTGAGCCAGTGCTTCAAATCGCGCCGCCATGTGCTGGCGGTTGGCCAAGCGCGCCATCAGCGCCTGTTCGGCGTTGGTAACCGCCAGTTGCTGCCAGCGCGCGCGCGTGCCGCGAACCCGGTGGCTGATGCTCAACTCGCGGCCACGCAGGCTATGGATCGCGGCGGTGATCGCCTCGAAGTCCTCATGCACCACGTTGACGATCAACTCGCCCGGCAGGTCGCGTTCAGGGTTCGCCACATAATACTGCGAGAGAAACGCAGCCATGACTTCGGCCACGTCCTCCTCAATACCCACCTGCGGAAAGAAGTTCTTGCTGCCCAGCACTCGCCCGCCGCGCACACTGATCAGGTGTACACAGGCACCACCCGGGTTGACGAACGCGGCTATCACATCGACATCACCGCTACCGCCCTCCATGCTCTGCTGGTCCTGGACCCGCCGCAGCAAGGCAATCTGATCGCGCAACTCAGCCGCGCGCTCGAACTCCAGGGCCATGGCGGCACGCTCCATGGCCGCACTCAACTCATCGGTCAGTTGGTGGCTGCGCCCTTCCAGGAACATCACCGAGTGACGTACATCCTCGGCATACACCTGCGGCTCAACCAGACCGACACACGGGGCCTTGCAACGCTTGATCTGATATTGCAGGCAAGGCCGCGTGCGGTTGCTGTAATAGCTGTCTTCACACTGGCGCACCAGAAAGGTTTTCTGCAGCAGGTTCAGGCTCTCGCGAATGGCTCCGGCGCTGGGATAGGGCCCAAAATACTTGCCCTTGGCCTTCTTGGCACCACGGTGAATGCCCAGGCGCGGGTATTCACCCTCGGAAAGCACGACATAGGGGTAGGATTTGTCGTCACGTAGCAGGATGTTGTAAGGCGGCCGCCATTCCTTGATCAGCGTCTGCTCCAGCAGCAGCGCCTCGGTCTCATTGGCGGTAATGGTGGTTTCGACCTGAGCGATCTTGCCCACCAGCGCTGCCGTTTTCGGCGCAAGACCGGTCTTGCGGAAATAGCTGGCCAAGCGCTTTTTGAGGTTCTTCGCCTTGCCTACATAAAGCAGGCGCGCGTCCTCGTCGAACATTCGATAGACGCCCGGGCGACCACTGCAGGTCGCCAGGAAGGCGCTTGAGTCAAAAACAGGGATCATGTTCAGAGATTGGCGTCGACCATGCCATGGCGGACCGCCAGCAACGTCAGTTCGACGTCGCTGGTGACCGAAAGCTTTTCAAAGATACGGTAACGGTACGTGTTCACGGTTTTCGGCGACAAGCACAGCTTGTCGGAAATGATCTGTACCTTCTGGCAACCGACGATCATCAGCGCGATCTGGATCTCTCGTTCGGACAACGCGTCGAAAGGCGAACCCTGCGGTTGGAACGGCTTGAGTGCAAGCTGCTGGGCGATCTGTGGGCTGATATAACGCTGCCCGGCAAACACCAGGCGTATGGCCTGAACCATTTCATCCAGCCCAGCGCCCTTGGTCAGGTAGCCAGCAGCCCCCGCCTGCAGCAAACGCGTCGGGAACGGGTCCTCTTCACAGACCGTTACCGCTACCACTTTCACATCAGGGTGGCTACGCAGCAGCTTGCGGGTGGCTTCAAGGCCGCCGATACCCGGCATCTTGACGTCCATCAGGACGACATCCGGTTTCAACTCACGCGCGACCTTCAATGAAGCCTCGCCCGAATCCGCCTCGCCGACCACCTGAAGACCGTCGATATCAGCCAGCATTCGGGTAATGCCTGTACGCACCAGATCGTGATCATCGACCACCAGGACCCTAATCAAGCTGACACCTCGCGTTACGGTCTTAAATTGGATCCCGCCACTCTAACAAAAAACCCGGTACGAATCCTAACGGAAAGCGTCACGATACCGACGTCAATTTCCTTACACCCACAGCAGGCCGCTGCAGCCCCCTGGACAGGCTGTGAAGCAACTGCAGCACCGCCTCCTGATCGGCCTGCGGCAACGTGCGATAACAATCGAGCACCTGGCTTTCAGCAGACGACAAGCCCTTGGCCGTCACCGGGGTATGCACCCCGCTGAGCACATACAAGGCATCGACACCGCGCCCTGCCACGGCAGCCAGATAGTCCAGCTTGGGCGTTCGCTCACCACTCTCGTATTTGCCCTGAGCATTGGGCTCGACACCACCGATGTCGCCAAAAGCACGCTGAGTCAGCCCAAGCCGCTCTCTTTCTTCCCTGATACGCGAACCGATTCCAGTCATCTGAATACAAAATCCCTTACACGACACCCCCAAGGGGGCTCCCTGAAAATAACAATAGGTAATGAAGCGCTGCTGAACTATGCACGCGATGCAGCGTGCAACACAAGCCAGCCCGTGACAGCCCGACATGACGCCACTCATTCCCACACACCGTTAGTGTTTGAACATTAATTCTGGCACCGCAGAAGTTCCCTATCACAGCGGTATTACAGAGTATTGAATGTTATCGAAGTTAGCTGCAGCAGCCCACCACACACTATAAAAAACACATGAACTGCGCGCACTGACACTGCGCGAGCGCACGCGCCAAAAAAATGAACACACCTCAATGTTTCAGGCCAAAAAACGCCTTAAGCAGACATTTTGACGCCAACAAACCACCACGAAAAAGCCTTCAATTTTTTGACGCCCAACTTACATCAAACTTTAAGTCATTGATTTAAAAAGGTTTTTTACACTTAACTGATTTAATTTGACCACTCATCAACTTTGTAGGCACTCGCCACTTGCAAGTATTAAAAGTCGTCTTATAGGATGTAAAAAAGACAGAAAAACCGCCTGCGCAATACAACTTCGCGCTGTCTGTCAGCGTGCGCCTGCCGCCCTATAAACATGTCTAACTAACGATCCCGGATCAGTCGATGAACCGGGAGAGAGGGAACTATGCATATCAGTATTTTTGGATTGGGTTATGTTGGGGCTGTCTGTGCCGGTTGCCTTTCGGCACGCGGACATCAGGTGATCGGTGTCGATATCTCCGAGGCCAAGATCGAGATGATCAACCAAGGCCAGTCACCCATCGTTGAGCCTGGCCTTGAGGCATTGCTGCAGGAGGGCCTGCGCAAAGGGCTGCTGCGTGGCACGACCGATGTTCAGGCCGCAGTTCTGGAAACCGACCTGTCACTGCTCTGCGTTGGTACCCCGAGCAAGAAGAACGGCGACCTGGACCTGGTCTACATGGAGGCTGTGTGTCGCCAGATCGGTGAAGCGCTGCGTGACAAGCCCTCGCGGCACACCGTCGTGGTACGCAGCACCGTGCTGCCCGGAACAGTGAAGAATGTGGTGATCCCGCTGCTTGAAGCCACGTCCGGCAAACGTGCCGGTGTCGACTTCGGCGTCGCGGTGAACCCGGAGTTCCTCCGCGAAAGTACGGCGATCAACGACTACGACTTCCCGGCGATGACCGTCATCGGTGAGCTCGACAGCCAGTCTGGCGAGCTGCTGCAATCGCTCTACGAGGGCCTGGACGCACCGGTGATTCGCAAGTCGATCGAAGTCGCCGAAATGATCAAGTACACCTGCAACGTCTGGCATGCGACCAAGGTCAGCTTCGCCAATGAGATCGGTAACATTGCCAAGGCCTCGGGCGTCGACGGCCGTGAAGTGATGGATGTGGTCTGCCAGGACCACAAACTCAATCTGTCACGCTATTACCTGCGACCCGGCTTTGCCTTCGGTGGCTCGTGCCTGCCCAAGGATGTTCGCGCCCTCACCTACCGCGCCGGCCAGTTGGACGTCGAACACCCACTGCTTGCCTCGATCATGGCCAGTAACCGCAGCCAGGTGCAGAACGCATTCGACCTGGTGACCGGTTTCGACAAACGTCGTATCGGCCTGCTCGGCTTGAGCTTCAAGGCTGGCAGTGACGACCTGCGCGAGAGCCCGCTGGTAGAGCTGGCCGAAATGCTGATCGGCAAAGGTTATGACCTGCGCATCTACGACGCCAACGTGGAGTACGCGCGGGTATTCGGCGCCAACCGCGATTACATCGAAGGGAAAATCCCGCACGTCTCCTCACTGCTCTGCAACGACTTGCAACAGGTCATCGACGACTCGGACGTGATCGTGCTCGGTAACAACGACAACCGTTTCGCCCTGGCGCTGGAGCGCAACGACAACAAGCAGATCGTCGATCTGGTCGGCTTCATGCCGCATACCAGCGACGCTTCCCGTGAAGGGATCTGCTGGTAAGCCTGAACGCTCCGCCAAGAGAGCAGCCGGCACCCGCCATCAACTGACACGACCTGCCATCGTCCGCCCGCCTCGCGGGATGGCGACGTGCAGCCGTGTCGCCGGCAGGCGCCGCCACCATCAAGGAGAGACGAACACATGGAACGACAGTCAGGCCAACCTGCGAGTCACTCAGGCATGCTCAGGGCAAGCGCACGCTTCTGCGCCTGGGCCTGCCTGTTCGGCTTGGTCGCGCTGGCCTCGGAAATGGTTGCACCGCAATACCTGGACCCCAATCACCACCTGTTCATTTTCATCATCGGCACCCTGGGCATGTGGCGCTATGGCAACGCCATTGTCCATTACCTGCGCGGCATGTACTTCCTGCACTGGAAGTTTCCACGTATTCGCAAGGCCGTCGAGCGCATGGGCGATGCAGCACTGCCAGCCCACATGTTCATGGTGGTCACCAGTTTCCGTATCCCGACCCATACCACCTTCAAGGTCTACCAGTCAGTATTCCAGGAAGTGCAGCGGCTCAAGGTACCGTGCACGGTCATCGCCTCGATCGTCGAGAAAGGCGACGAGCACTTCATCAAGGACATCATGCGTAACGAGGTCAAGGGCCGCGACGACATCAAGCTGGTTATCGTCCGCGCCCGCGGCACCGGCAAGCGTGATGGCCTGGCGCATGCCTTTCGCGCACTGTCGCGGCAGATGCCCATGGAAGACTCGGTGGTCGGCGTGGTCGATGGCGACACCATGATGCTGCCCGGCTGTGTCGAACGTGCGGTCAAGCTGTTTGCCTACCTGCCCAATGTCGGCGGCCTGACCACCAACGAGTTCTGCGAGGTCGAAGGCAGCCGCCTGATGCGCGAATGGCACTCGATGCGTTTTGTTCAACGGCACATCAACATGTGCTCGATGGCCCTGTCGCACCGCGTGCTGACCCTGACCGGGCGGCTGTCGTTCTTCCGTGCCAGTGTGATGACCGACCCCGAGTTCATCAGGGATGTCGAAGCCGACTTCCTCGAACACTGGCGCCTGGGCCGCTTCCAGTTCCTCACCGGTGACGACAAGTCATCCTGGTTGAGCCTGATGCGTGCGGGTTGGGACACCTTCTATGTGCCCGACAGCAACACCCTGACCGTGGAGCATCCGCCAGACAACAGCTTCTGGCGTGCAACCCGGCAGTTGATGTTCCGCTGGTACGGCAACTCGCTGCGGCAGAACTTCCGCGCCACCCACCTGCTCGGGCGAGCGCGACTGGGGCTGTTCACCCTGTATGTGCTGCTGGATCAGCGGGTATCGATGTGGACATGCCTGATGGGCCTGACTGCATCGGTGGTGGCCGGCCTGGTGTTCGGCATCCAGTACCTGCTGGTGTACCTGTTCTGGGTGCTGCTGTCGCGCACCCTGGTCACGGTGATGTTCCTGTTTGCCGGGCACCCGGTAAGCCCGGTGTACCCGTTCGTTCTTTATTACAACCAGATCGTCGGCTCGGTGATGAAGGTTTATGCAATGTTCCACATGGACCAACAGCGCTGGACCCGACAAAAAACCACATTAAGCAACGGCAGCGTCAACTTCGATGCAGCCCTGAACCGCTGGTCCTCCAAAGCGATGCTGTGTTCCTCCATCGCGATCTTCTTCGGGGTCATCTCGGTTCTTCTCGAACTCACGCAACGTTAAGGAAAGGCGCCTGTCATGAGTAGCTCCAGCACCCCAACAGTACCGGCCAATGTGGTCCATGAAGCGATCGACGAACGTCAGTACGTGCGCACCAAACTCAATGCCCGGGTCCTGCTCAGCGCAACGGGCCAACCCTCATTCGAGAGCACGCTGCAGGACATTTCCCTGGGCGGTATCGGCCTGGTTCATGCAGACCCGCTGAAGATCGGCAGCCTGTACAACGCCTCGATCAAGCTGCGACTGAATCAGATCGACCTGAATATCGACAGCAAGGTCAAGATCGTGTCCCAGCGCGGCCAGGAGGTCGGCGCACAGTTCGTCGACCTCGATACCCAGAAGCGCGACATCCTGCGCTACATCATCACCGCCTACATGTCCGGCGAAATCGCCGACATCAATGGCCTGTTCAACGTGATGCAACGCGAGAACTACATCAAGGAACGCAAGCACACCTATGCCAGCGCGCGTTCAGCCGGCGACCGCCTCAAGGCCATGACCGGCACCCTGCTGTACACCGCCGCCGGGATCGCCGCGCTGAGCTTTGTTGCCTACAAGAGCTACCTGCTGCTGTTTCGCATCCCGGCGCTGCAAGCCCAGGTGTCGGCCAATGCCCAGGTCATCAGCATGCCCGACAACGGCTATGTGAAGTTCCTGCTGCAACCGGGGCAGACCGAGGTCAAGGCCGGCGAGCCGGTGGCGAGCATTTCAACGCAACTGGCGACCAGCTTTACCAGCCCGGCCGACATGAAGGCAGTCGCCGACCTGTCGCCCGGCGACCTGCAAACCCTGCTCGGTCGCGCCACCATCGAAACCGTGATCAACAGCCCGTGCGACTGCCAGGTGTACTTCCCAAGCAAGCCATTGGACGGCTTCGGCTACAAGCAGGCGCCACTCATGCACCTGCTGCCGAAAAACGAAGACCTGTTCGTCACCGCCAACGTGCCGTTCGACAAGCTCGCCGACATCTCCCGGGTGACCTCGGTCGACCTGCAGGTGTTCGGCCTCGACGAGCGCTTCACCGGCACGGTGGTGGACTCGCGGGTGGATGAGCTGAACAAGAACCTGGCCCTGACGATCCGTCCGGACACGCGCTTGCCAGCCCAGGCCTATCTGAAACCGGTGTCAGTAGACCTGTTCCTCGGTCTGCCGTCACTGTCGCGCTAAGGGCCGAGCGATGAAACCGATGACGCCCACCTGGTTGCTGCTCGGCGCCCTGGCCTGCACTGCCCCGGCGTTGGCCGGGCAGAGCCTGGAGCAAATCCGCTATGCGCTGTACAAAGACCCCAGCGCCGAGGTCACGGCTGATCTGCGCGTGCTGGCCGAGCGTGGTGACCTGGCGTCCAAGCTGTTGCTGGGCGACCTGTTGTCGAGCAGTGAAGGTGCCAGCCGCCAGGAAGTGATTCGTCTGTACCGCGAAGCCTTTGCCGACGGGCGCGGGCTGGTCCCGGCGCTGGCTTCACTGGCGCGCCTGCTCGACCGCAGCCCGAGCCTGCGCCAGGGCCAGCGCGCCTGGGTTGAACAGGCGCTGACGCGCTACCCGAGCAACCTCGACCCGCGTAACGCCAGCACAACCCTGGAAGTGTTCCTGGTGTACCCGGAACTGGTGCCAACCCATGAAGCGGCGCAGGTGCTTGGCCTGTATGAGCAGTCGTGCCTGCTCAACTGCCGCCCGGCGTTGTACCGCGCTGTTCTGGCCGAGCGCCAGGGCGATCGTGCCGCGGCCGAGCGAGGCTATCAACAGGCGGTGCGGACCGACATACGGGCCATCGACCGTTATTACCGCTTCCTTGGCGAGGATCAGGACACGGCCTTCCCGGCCTTCGCCCGAACCCTGGAGGCCGAGCGGCCGCAACTGCCGGTGGACATCGTTCACCGTATCGGTTCGCTGCTCGACAGCATCACCAGCGTGCGCCGCGCCGAACAGGACGCCGACCGCTACGAGCGCCAGGCCAACGGCATGGGCCCGGACAAAGCCCAACCGAGCCCACAGCAACTGGCCCAGGAAAAGGCCGAGGCCGAAGCCCTTGATCTTGCCACCGCCGAAGCTCACCGCTGGCGTGACAACGCGGTGGAGCGCGGTTTCGTCCCGGCAATGGTGTCCAAGGCCAACTACATGATTTCCAACCCGACCGAGCACAACGCCGAGGAAACCCAAAGCCTGATCGACCAGGTAAAGACCCGGGAGCCAACCCGGGCCAAGGCACTGCAAGCCTCGTTCTACATGGTCAACAACTGGCTCACCCTCGACCCGGACAAAGCCCGTGCACTGATCGATGAACTGATCGCCAGCCACTACCCCGATGCCCAACTGCTGCTTGGCGAGTACTACAGCAAGGGGGTCGAGGACGAGCCCGACCAGGAAAAAGCCCTGGCGATTTTCCAGCAACAGGCACAAGACGGCTCCACCGCGGCCTGGTACCGCATGGCGACCCTGCATGCGTATGGCCGGGCGATCTGTCATGACCCGGTCAAGGCCTACACCTATGCACGGGTCGCTCTGGACCTGGGCGAAAACGGCGCCCGCAGCCTGCTCAAACGCCTGGAAAAAACCCTGAAAAAGGATGACATCGAACGCGCCCTGGTGGCCCGTAACGATCTGTTGAAGGAGGCTACCCTGTGAAAGCGCACCATTCCCTGTTCGGCGCCCTGCTCGCCCTGACCCCTGTTTACGCAGCCTTGGCCGCCGAAGAAATCACCGGCCCGGAAGCCGACAGCAGTGAACCGGTACGGGTTGCCGCCAGCGATGGCAGCGAGCCGCTGATTACCTCCGAGTTCTTCAACAAGCTCACCGTGCAAACCGGCTACGGCCCGGAAAACTCCCAGGTCGGCCGCAGTCGCGAGATGTTCTACAGCCTGCGCTACGAGCCCTCGTTCGCCTGGTACTCACCGGAAAAGCGCTGGGCCAAGTGGCAGGTCTACGGCCGCCTGTGGCTGGACTATGACTCCAGCCAGGCAATCAGCGTGCAAAATGAAAACGCCAACAGCTTCGACCGCGAGCAGCCCGAAGGCTGGTACGCCGAGCTGCGCGAGCTCTACGTCAAACGCAACCTGCTGGGTGACGACCCGCGTTTTTCACTGTCGGCAGGCCGCCAGCGCTACTTTGACGACTACGGGATCTGGTGGGATGACAGCCTTGAGTCGTTGCGTTTCAACTACAACGACACCTTTTCCCATGGCTTCCTCGCCGTGGCGCAGAAGTTCTACAACTACAACAGTGACGTCAACACCCTGGCCGACAGCGAAGAGCGCACCACCTACCTGATGGGTGAGTATGCCTACCGCTGGAGCGAGCGTAACTGGGCGGGCGTACGCCTGATGCATGAGGACGACCACAGCGGCCACGACCCTGAAGACCGCTACGACTTCAAGGGCATGCGCTACGGGCTGTTCTTCAAGGCCGATGACTTGCAGGTCAGCCCGCTGTTCAGCGACTACCACCTGGAGCTGGCCGGGCTTGATGGCAAGATCGACAACACCGACGGCAATGGTATTACCAGCACCGGCAACAGTACCCGTGGCTGGGCGGCACTGGGCGAGATTGGCAAGCGCTTCCACGACCTGCCCTGGACCCCACGCCTGGCATTGCGCGGTGGCCTGACCGACAAGCCCAGCGATGATAACGACGGCTTTCGCCTGAACACCATCCAGTCTGACCGTATCACCCGCCAAGGCTCCTATAGCACCCGTCTGACCAGTTCGTTCGTCAGCCTGGACCTGCGCAACCTCAGTTACTACGGCTTTGCCCTGGAAACCCAGCCAACCCCACGCAGTGCCCTGGACCTGAGGCTCACCGAGCTCAAGCTGCGCGACGCCGAAGGCACCCTGCCGATCCGCATCGACGGTGATCAGCGCAGTGCGCGTAATCAGGCTATCACCCAAGGCACCCATACCGGTGGCAAGACCGTCGGGCAGATGCTCGACCTGAACTACTACTGGAAAATGTTTCCCGTGGCCATCGACGGCAAACACCTGGACGTCAACACCCTGGTCAGCGCCAGCTACCTGAATGCAGGTAACGCGCTGGACACCGGCGATGACTATCAGCTGACGCTCGGCGTCGTGATCAGCTACTAAGGACGGGCCCCGAGATGATCTTCGCCTCCAACGTCTTTCTGTTCCTTTACCTGCCGCTGTTCCTGGCCGTGTACTTCCTTGCCCGGCCGCAGTGGCGTTCAACGGTGATCGTGGCCGCCAGCTACATCTTCTACGCCTGGTGGCGCCCGGACTTTCTGCTGTTGTTCGTCGCCATCACCTACTGGAACTACTGGTTCGGCCTGCGCATCAAGGCGCGCCTGGATGCCGGCGACAAACGCTGGGCGTTTCGTCTGTTGTGGATCGGCATCATCGGCAACCTGTCGACCCTGGGCTACTTCAAGTACGCCAACTTCGGCGCCGAAGTGCTGGCCGCCCTGCTCGCACCGCTGGGCATCAATACCTTTACCCTGGAGACGATTTTCCTGCCGCTGGGCATCTCCTTCTATGTGTTCCATGCCCTGAGCTACATCGTCGACATTTACCGCAAGGACGCCACGCCGACCAACAACTTCATCGACTTTGCTGCGTTCGTTGCACTGTTCCCTCACCTGGTTGCCGGGCCGATCCTGCGCTACAGCCAATTGGCCCCACAACTGCGCCAGCGGACCCATTCGCTGGAGCTGTTCTCACTGGGCGTGTGCCGGTTCATGCTCGGATTCATCATGAAAGTGCTGATCGCCGACCAACTGGCGCCGATCAACGTACTGTTCGTCAGCGAAGGCACCCTGCAATTGAGCGATGCCTGGTTCGGCCTGGTGATCTCGACCCTGCAGCTGTACTTCGACTTCGCGGGCTACAGCCATATGGCCCTGGGCCTGGCCCTGATGATGGGCTTTCGTTTTCCGGAGAACTTCAACCAGCCCTACGTCTCGCAGAGCATCACCGAGTTCTGGGCCCGCTGGCACATGACCCTGGCGCACTTCCTGCGTGACTACGTGTACATGCCGCTGGTACGCAAACGCATTGCCGGCGCCCTGCCCGCATTGGTCTACACCATGCTGCTGTCGGGCCTGTGGCACGGCGCCAGCTTCGCGTTCATCTGCTGGGGGCTGTTCTTCGGTTTCGGCATGGTGATCGAGCGCAAATTCGACCTGGCGACCAAGATCACCACGCCCTACCACCTGGGCCGCAACCTGCGCACGGCGTTGTTGATCATCCTCAGCATGCCGCTGTTTTTCACCAACGACCTGCGCCATAGCCTGGCCATCTACCAGGCACTGTTCGGCTTCAACGGCCTCGGCTCACTGGAGCTGTACGTCCTCGGCGCGTCGAAGATGGCTATGTCCTTCGCCGCGGTGGCGCTGTGCTGGCTGATCCTGGCCGGGAGCAACAACGTGCGCTACTACGCCGGCAACAAGGAGCACTACTTCATGCGCCACGTCGGCGGCCTCAAGGCCGTGCTGCTGTGGTGCGGGTTCGGCCTGGCGCTGAGCAGCCTGGCGGCGCACTCCTTCTCGCCCTTCTTGTACTTCCAGTTCTAGGAGACTGCCATGTACCCGGTGTTCAACTCGGCAAGCAAGGTCAACGGCATTCTGTTCTGCCTGGTGTTGGCGGGCATGTTCATCTACTCGCTACCGCCCGTTTTCAGTTTCGCAAAAAACCAGAGCGACGCCTGGACGCTGTTCGTCGACGGCAAGTTGCTGCGCAAGTTCGAGCAGGCCTACGACAAGCGTTTCTTCCTGCGCGAACCCTCGGTAGCCCTGTGGGCCAACGCCCAGTACCAACTGTTTGGCGAAGGCACCAAAGGTGTGGTGCTGGGCAAGGACGGCTGGCTCTACACCAACCAGGAGTACCGCGTACCCAACGACCTGGACGCCAACATTGAGGGGCAACTGGCACAGATTGCCGCAGTCGAGCAGCAACTCAAACAGCACAACAAGCAGCTGATCGTACTGCCGTTGCCCATGAAGCTGGACATCTATGCGGCCCACACCCAACACCCCTTCGACCCGCGGGTAGTGAGCCTGTATGACCGTTTCGTCGGCCAGCTCCAGGCACGACAAATCGTCGTCACACCGGTGCGTTCAAGCTTTCTGCAGCACCTGGAAGGGCCGGAACTGTTCCTCAAGTCCGACACCCACTGGAGCCCGGAAGGCGCCCGCCTGGCCGCTTATGAACTGGCCCGCCAACGGCCTGAGTTGCTCGGTGACGAACGTTACGTGTCGAACAAGGTGGCGGAAAAAATCGTCAAGGGCGATTTGATGAACTACATCCAGTTCGGGCAAAGCCCCCTGGCTCCGCAGTTCGGTGCCAATTCGATCGCTGTCTACGAAACCCTCAAGGCCAGCCAGAACGCCGATGAGCTGTTCGCCGAGGAACACCAGAGCCTGCTGCTGGTCGGCACCAGCTACAGCAAGATCGATGACTGGAACTTCGTCGGTTTCCTCAAGGAAGCACTGAACCGCGACCTGCTCAGTGTTGCCGTCGAGGCCCGCGGGCCATTCGAAGCCATGAGCCAATTCCTGCAGAGCGACCAACTGGCCAATCCCCAGATCGACACCGTGGTCTGGGAGTTCCCGCTGCGCACCCTGCTTGCCCACCGGATCGGTTCACTGAGCCGCCCCGCCCAGCCCCAACACTTTTAAAGGAAGATCCCCATGACCCGTACCTTGCAGCAGTTCCTGGCCGCCAGCGCTCTGGCCCTTGGCGTACTCAACGCGCCGATTGTTCTCGCCGCCGAAGGCAACGCCGACCTGTATGACGCCGTGGCCCCGGCCGACTCGGCCTTTGTTCGGGTATTGAACCTGAGCAACAGCAACATCGAGGTGACCCTGAGCGGCAAGGTAACCCCACAAAAGGTCGCCCCCGGGCAACTCAGCGGCTACCGTTTCACCCCTGCCGGCACACACAAGATCGCGGTCGGCAGCAAGTCGATCGAGCCGCAATTGATCAAGAACGCCGCCAGTACCGTGGTCTATGACGGCAAAAGCCTCACCCTGATTGCCGACAAATACGTCAACGAACCGAAGAAGGCCCAGGTCGCCTTCTACAACCTGACGCCGGCCAAGGCGGCGTTGAAAACCGTCGACGGCAAGCACGTGATCATCGACCCGCTGGGCAAGGACCAGACCGGCAGCCGCATGGTCAACGAAATCAAGATCGGCTTCGCCGCCTATGTCGAGGAACAGAACGTGGCCAGGTTCGAGGAACTGTTCCTGAAGAAGGGTCGCTCCTACAGCTACGTGCTGCTGCCTCAAGGCAGCGGCTACCGCAGCCTGAGCCTGGCCAACAGCATTGACCCCAGCGAGTGAATGACCACTGCCCTTGTTCAACAGGATGATGAATCGCGCACATGAAGACTTTACTCCCCCTGGGCCTTGTCGCCGCCCTTGCCTGCTTCAGCCTGCCCGCCACGGCAACTGAAACCGGCAAACGTGCTGCCTGCGAGAGCCTTGAGTGCATGACCTGCCCCGCCCTGAGCGACCCGCAGAAGTACGCCGAAGGGCGCATGAAGCTGATGCGTGAAATTGTCCCGGGCAAAAACCGCTGGCTGTTCCGCTCGATGGTCGACCTGACCAACGATTTCGGTATCCCGGCGCCGATGCGTCCAGAGTTTGCCCGGCTGATGGCTGCGTTCCGCCAACAAGGTATCCATGTCGCCATGGCGATCCAGCCCACCCGTGGGCTGATGCACCGCGACAAGCTCTATCCCGACCAACTGCATGGCTTCGACTTCGCCCGGGCCAGCGGCAATCTGAGCAGCTACCTGCAACAGTTGCGCAGTGCCGGCGCAGTGGTACCCGACATGATGCAACTGGTGCACACCCCGCCCAAGGGCGAGTACTTCTTTCGTCGTGACCACCACTGGACCCCCAGTGGTGCCGAGGCAACTGCACGCTTGCTGGCCGACGAGGTGCGCCGGCAGCCGTTCTATGCCGAACTGAGCAAAAAGCAGTACCGCACTGAACCTGGCGTCATGGTGCCCAAGGACGGCACCCTGAACCTGGCGATGAGCTATATCTGCGGCAACAACTATGGCTTCCAGTACGTGCGTGGCTACCAGACCATCCCCATGGCCGACGACGCCAACGCACTGTTCGACGAAGCACCGGACCCAGAGGTGATTCTGGTCGGTGACAGTAACTCGGCCGCCCGTGAGGACGAGAGCAAGCAGTTCAACTTCGACGGCTACCTCAAGCAGTACCTGGAAGTGGACATCCTCAACTACGCCCTGCCAGGCGTTGGCCAGGATGGCTCGCTGCTGGAATACCTGCTCTCGGACAACTACAAGCCCAAGGCGCCGCCCAAGCTGATCATCTGGGAGTTGCCCGCCAACTATCAGCTAGAGTCCGAACCCATGTATCGGCAACTGATTCCGGCAATCAAAGGCGGCTGCTCGACCTCTACCGCAGTGCTCGGCAACCACGTACAGCGCCCGGCCTTGAAGGTCAGTGACCGCATCGAGTTACTCAGCAATGCCGGTGAGGCACGCAAGAACCTCAGCAGTGGCCAGGGCTTTCTCGACATCAAGATCAGCGACAAGAACGTCAAGGATTTCTACGTCATCGTCTATTACGACAACGGCGCCCGCGACAAGGTCTGGTTCCGCCGCGAAGCAGCCGTCACCGGTGGGCAGTACTACCTGGAACTGAGCAAGGCCAAGGAATTCGCCGGCGCCAACCTGCTCTCGGTGTTTCTTGAACCCACCAAACCCGGCACTGCTGCCACTGAAGTGGAAACCCGACTATGCCTGTAAAACGCTGGAGCGTCGCCGGGCTTGGCCTGTGCGCCGCGCTGCACCTGGGCAGTAGCCTGGCCGCCAGCTCGATCTGGCCGGCACAGGCCACCGCGCAGTCGGCGATGATTGCCGACTACCGCAGCCTGGCCTGCAGTAAAGAGCCGCCACCGCCCTACACCGGCAACCTGCAACTGCAGAGCAAGTACGACCAGAGCGACGCCAGCAAATCGACCTTGCGCAGCGACCCGGACGCTGGCACGGAAAAGGTCGGCAAGCAGGTCAAAGCGTTCATCGGTGGGCTGATTTACGCCAACAAACGCTTCCTGCGGGCCAAAACCCCACAAGAAGCCAACATGGCCCTGGCCTGCCAGGACCAGTGGCTGGAACGCTGGGCCCAGGCGGGCGCGCTGCTCAACCCCGACGCCAGCAGCACCGGCATGGCCGCACGTAAATGGGCGGTCGCCGCCATGGCCTCGAACCTGCTGCTGACCCAGGCGGCGAGCAATGGCAAGGTTAAGCTCTCGCCCGCCCAAAACGCCTGGTTCGAGCGCCTTGGCGAGCTGGTCATCCGTGAGTACCAGCCGCGCCAGACGCCGGACTTCACCTGGTTCAACAACCATGACTATTGGGCCGCCTGGGCAGTCGCCGCGACCGGCATGCTGGTGCAGCGCGACGACTTCATCCAGTGGGCCGACGGCAACCTGCGCCGAGGCCTGCAGCAGGCCGTGCGCAGCAGCGACGGCAGCTATGCCTACCTGCCGCTGGAAGTGGCGCGCAGCAAGCTGGCCGCGACCTACAGCCAATACGCCCTGGTGCCGTTGGTGCTGCTGGCCGAGTCGGCGCGGGCCAACCACCTGCCCTGGAGCAGCGAGGATCAGCAAACCCTGGAACTGCTGGCCAACTTTGCCGCGCGCAGCATCCTTGACCCCGGCAACCTGCCGGAACTCAAGGGCCAGTCACAGACCGATGTCGCGCCGTACAAGCTGGCCTGGTTGATCCCGTTCCTGCAACGCGCCCCGGACAACCGCCTGGCGCGTCAGCTGTATGACAGCGAAGACGGCGACGTCGACAACTACAGCCAGCTCGGCGGCCCGCTCAAGCCGTTATACCCCAAACTGCCGTAACCCAAGGACGAACCGCCATGGCCTTGTTTGCCCGTCACCTCTACCTTCCCTGCCTGGCGCTGTTGCTGGCTGGCAGCGCTCACGCCGCCAGCCAGAGCCTGCCGCTGCAGCAGTCACTCAGCACCGTTGCCACGGCAGCGCACCAAGCACACCTGCAACAGCTGCAGGCCCAGGCCCGTGAGGCCGTGCAAATGCAAACGCCTGAACGCCCGCGCCCTGCCGGACGCGGCAGTGTCAGCCTGCAACCAATGTTCTCTTCCCAGGGCGGTAGCTGGCCGTTCGAGCCGTTCGTCAACAACGGCCTTTTCCGAGCGATTGCCGGCTATCAGGCGCACCACCCGAACGCCGTACTGATTCGCGGTGGCAGCGTCACCCTTGCGCAACTGCATGACGCCCTCAAGGACGAGCGCATCCTCAAGCGCTACAAGGACGGCTACCTGCTCAGCTACCCACTGATGATCGCCAGCGACGGTGGCCTGGTGCTCGAAGGCACCAGCCTGTACCTGTACAGCCACTCCGGTACAGCGCTGATCAACCAAGGCTGGCTGGGCCTGAACCAGTCTCGCCTGGAGAGCGTCGCGGGCGACAAACCCGGCAGTACTGACCGGGCCTGGCGGCCGTTTGTGGTGGCCTGGGCTGGCAGCCACACCCAGGTGCTGAACTCGAACCTCAACCGCCTGGGCTACAACGCCAACCTGTCGCGTGGCCTGAGTACCGCCCTGAGCGTGCAGCAACCCGCCAACAGCCGACCGGCGACGCTGCTGGTGCGTAACAGCCAGTTCAACGAACTCAGTGCCGTAGAGCTGCAACATACCCTGGCCCAGTTCGACAGCAATCGCTTTGAGCATTCACAGCAATACGCCCTGGATATCCGCGACAGCCAGGCACTGATCAGCCAGAACCAGATCCGCGGCGTCGACAACAACAGCGCCATCCGCCTGCGTGGCAACACCCGGGCGCTGGTCGAGAGCAACCTGATCCTTGGCGCCAACAAGGCTGCCATCGAGGTCAGCGAACAACACGGTGCACTCGTACTGAGCCGCAACCGCATCGGCGCCAGCCGGGGCAACGGTATCCTGCTGCGCAGCCTGCAACCCACGGGCACTGCACCGTTGCTGATTGACGACAACCTGATCGGCAGCAGCCAGGGTAGCGCGATAGATGCCAGTGAAGTCGCCGCGGCAACGCTGATCAACAACCGTATTGGCAACACCCCGGAATATGCCGTCAGCCTGCGCAATGCCAGCGCCCTGCCCGGCCCGTTGATTCTTAGCGGCAACACCCTGGGCCAGGTCGGCAAGGCGGTGGTGCGGGTCGAAGGCTTGAACCAGGTGGACCTGGGGCCTAACCGTTTCAACGGTACACCCCTGCTACAGAACCTGTTGATCGGCGATTTGCTGCCCGTACAGAGCCTACTGCTCGACGCCACCCTGCGTCAGCACCAGGTGATCCGCGTCAGCCAGGTGGCTGCCGTGCAATAACGCGCTGCATGCGCACAAAGCAATCGTCCTCACCCACCGCTTCAAAGCCCCGGCGCCGGTACAACCCCTGCGCCGGGTTGCTCTTGAATACGGTCAGGCGCAACAACGGCAGGCGCCGCGCTGCCGCCCAGGCCGCCAACTGCTCCAACGCCCAGGAACCGACGCCCCGCCCCCGGGCGCTTGCAATCACCTGCAGCTCGCGAATGAACAGCGCCCGGGCATCCTGGCTCAGGCTGCAAAAACCCAGTAACTGCTCGCCCTCGACGATCAGCCATTGCTCACGCCAGGTCCAGGCTTGATCAAAGGCTTCATCCATCCACAGGAGGTCGTACTCCCGGTAATACGGCAGCATGTTGTCGCACGTCAGCGCGCGAGCAAAAGGCAAGTGCTGGTCAGTAGCGCGAATCAGTTGCAGGGTCATTAAACGATCAACCAAAAATGCCGGCCTTGCCGACGAAGGGATCAACAGCGTATCAGCGACTGTACGGACGCTGTGGACGATACAACGCTGGTCAGTAAAACGTACGCACTTCCAGGTTTACTTGATCAAGATCAGATCGTATTAACTATTTGTTTCTATGCTGGTCACGCAAGGCTCGTTCCTTCATGGCAAACGCTACCTGGACCCCTTCTCATGACCACCCCGACACTGGCGACACGCTCTGCACTTTCAAGCGTTAGCCAAACTCCCAGCCGCGCCACGCTGACCCTGTTTTTCTCCTTGTTGCTGGCCGGGTTGGTGTACACCGCCTGGAGCCTGTTTCGCGATGTCAGTGCCAGTGGCACGGTGATTACCACCTGGACACCCTTTGTCCTGCTGGGCGTAGCCCTGGTAATCGCTCTGGGGTTCGAATTCGTCAACGGTTTCCACGATACCGCCAACGCGGTGGCCACGGTCATCTATACCCATTCGCTCCCGGCCTCGTTCGCCGTGATCTGGTCGGGCTGCTGGAATTTTCTCGGCGTACTGTTCTCAAGTGGCGCAGTAGCCTTCGGTATCGTCGCGTTGCTGCCGGTGGAATTGATCCTGCAAGTCGGCTCGTCAGCCGGCTTCTCGATGGTCTTCGCCCTGCTACTGTCGGCGATTGTCTGGAACCTGGGAACCTGGTGGCTGGGGCTGCCGGCTTCATCGTCACACACCTTGATCGGCTCGATCATCGGCGTTGGCGTGGCCAATGCCCTGATGCACGGTCGCAACGGCACCAGCGGCATAGACTGGACCCAGGCCAGCAAGGTCGGCTACTCGTTGCTGTTGTCACCGGTGGTCGGTTTTGTCTGCGCGGCCTTGTTGCTGCTGACGTTGCGCCTGTTGGTCAAGCGCAAGGCGCTGTACCAGGCGCCCGTCGGCAACGCACCACCGCCCTGGTGGATTCGCGGGATGCTGATCCTGACCTGTACCGGTGTGTCCTTCGCCCATGGCTCCAACGACGGGCAAAAAGGCATGGGGCTGATCATGCTGATTCTGGTCGGAACCCTGCCGATGGCCTATGCATTGAACCGCACCATGCCTGCTGAACAATCCGTGCAATTCGCCTTCGTGGCCGAGGCCACCCAACAGGCGCTGGTGCGCACGGCGCCACAGCCGGCACCCGACGATCCGCGACAGACCCTGACCACCTTCATTCGCAGCCAGCAGGCAAATGCCGATCTGCTACCCGCCCTGGCCGCGCTCGCCGGCCTGATTGGCCAAGAGGTCAAGGGATATGGCTCCTTTGCCGGCGTACCGGCCGAGGCCATGGCCAATGTGCGCAACGACATGTACCTGACCAGCGAAGCCATTCGCCTGATGGACAAGCAGAAGCTGATCCACTTTGATCCAGCGACCCAGGCCACCCTGCACGACTTCAAACGGCAGATCGACGATGCCACGCACTACATTCCCCTCTGGGTGAAGGTTGCCGTGGCCATCGCCCTCGGGCTGGGCACCATGGTCGGTTGGCGGCGGATCGTGGTGACCGTCGGCGAGAAAATCGGCAAGACCCACCTGACCTACGCCCAGGGCGCCAGCGCCGAACTGGTCGCGATGTTCACCATTGGCGCGGCAGACCTGTACGGCTTGCCCGTTTCGACCACCCATGTGCTGTCCTCTGGCGTGGCCGGCACCATGACCGCCAATGGCTCGGGCCTGCAGCTACGGACCATCGCCAACCTGCTGATGGCCTGGGTACTGACCCTGCCGGCGGCGATTGTGTTGTCGGGTAGCCTGTACTGGTTACTGCGCCAGGTGTTCTGAAACAGCAGCCATACTCAAGGCACCCTCGCCACCTCGCGGAGCCTTGCCATGGCTGAACTGCTGCGCCACATCTGCCGTCTGCTGGACAATGGGCTGAACAAGGACGTCTTCGACAACCTGCGCAACTTTCTCATGTGCTCGCTGCTGCTGGCGGCTGGCAGCAGCACGCTCACCGGTGATGGCCAAGTGTATTTCGGCCTGTTCGCAGCGCACATGGCCGGCGTCGGGCTGATAGCGCTGGCCGTTTTTCTGATGCTGCTGAACATGGCCGACGGCCTGCGCAAGCTGTCCAAGGCCCGCCATCCGCTGCTCCTGCAGGTCATTCTGTGCCTGGTCTACATGCTGTTGGCGGTGCGTGTGGTAGAGATTGTCTGGGAGTTTCGTGCCACCTGAACCCGCAGCTCGCGGACCCGCGTCCAGGCATCCGCCTGCAAGCACTGCGCCTGCCCACCCCTACTCGTCATAGTGATACATGGGGCCTTGGCTGCGAGCAGGCAGCGTTGTGGTGTAGGCTAACTGCCCTGGAAGAATAATGATTCAAAAAAGGATGAGCCCCATGACGTACGATGACGCCTCCTTGCGAGCCCTTGCCACACTGCCCCACACCGCCCTGTTCGTCGCCTGGGCCGTGCAACGGTCCCTGACCAGCCGTAACTTTCAGGCAGACTTCGACTACGAGATCAATTCGCTGGTTGAACGTACCCTCACGCCCGGCCTGTTCTTTCGCCAGTGCTGCGACAGCAGGCTCAACGCTGAAGACCTCAACCGCCAGGGCAATGCCTTCGTCGCCCACTACCTGGCCATCGAGAACGGCCAGTTTGCCGCCGACTGCCAGGACCTGCTGGCGACAAAGGGTGATCGCCCCAGCAGTGTGGCCGACACCTGGGACAACTTCGACAGGCTGAAACCACGCCTGGATGAACGCTTTGCGCAGTGGCAAAAGGACCTTTACCTCGCAACCAGCACCACAATCTGACCCTGCACATTTCCAAGGATGGACTACCCATGGCACAAATAAAGGTCTATGGCCTGCGCTCGACACTGGAGCGCCACCGCACAGGACTGTCGGAGGCGATTCATGCCGCAGTGATGGCTGCACTGGCGTATCCGGTCGAGAAACGTTTCCAACGTTTCATTGCGCTGGACCCGGCGGATTTCCTCTACCCCGACGACCGCTCACACCAGTACACCATCATTGAGATCAGCCTGTTCGAGGGCCGTTCGGTACAGGCGAAGAAAGCACTCATTCGCCTGTTGTTCCTGTACATCGGCGAACGCACCGGCATCAGCGCCCAGGATGTGGAAATTACCCTGTCTGAAACCCCGCGGGAGAACTGGGGTATTCGCGGCCTACCGGGAGATGAGCTGGGGTTGAACTACAAGGTTGAGGTCTGACAGGCGCCGTATGTCCGGGTGGCGCCCGCCGAGTGTCGATTGTTCTGCTACTTTGGGAATACCCAGCACGCACACGTACAGGTGACCCATCATGGCGCGCACCACTCCCATCGAGCTCTACCGCAACATTGGCATCGTTGCCCACGTAGACGCCGGCAAGACCACAACCACCGAACGCATCCTGTTCTACACCGGGGTCAACTATAAAATGGGCGAGGTGCATGACGGCGCCGCGACCATGGACTGGATGGCCCAGGAGCAGGAGCGCGGCATCACCATCACCTCGGCAGCCACCACGGCTTTCTGGCAAGGCTCGACCAAGCAGTTCCCGAACAAGTACCGCTTCAACATCATCGACACCCCCGGCCACGTTGACTTCACCATTGAAGTCGAACGCTCGCTGCGCGTGCTCGACGGTGCGGTGGTGGTCTTCAGCGGCGCCGATGGCGTCGAGCCGCAGTCTGAAACCGTCTGGCGCCAGGCCAACAAATACAAGGTGCCTCGCCTGGCCTACATCAACAAGATGGACCGCCAGGGCGCCGATTTTCTGCGGGTGGTGAAACAGATCGACAAGCGCCTGGGGCACCACCCGGTGCCGATTCAACTGGCCATCGGCGCCGAGGAGCACTTTGTCGGGCAGATCGACCTGGTGAAGATGAAAGCGATCTACTGGAACGACGATGACCAGGGCACCAGCTACCGCGAGGAGGAGATCCCCGACGCGCTGCGGCCACTGGCAGAAGAATGGCGTGCCCACATGATCGAAGCCGCCGCCGAAGCCAACGACGAGTTGATGAGCCTGTACCTGGACGGTGTCGAACTGAGTACGGCGCAAATCAAGGCAGGATTGCGTCAGCGTACCCTGGACAACCAGATCGTGCCGACGATCCTCGGTTCGTCGTTCAAGAACAAGGGGGTGCCGCTGATGCTCGACGCGGTGATCGACTACCTGCCGGCCCCTTCGGAAATCCCGGCCATCAACGGCACCGACCCGCAACACGAAGACAAACACCTGGAGCGTCACGCCGACGACAACGAGCCCTTCTCGGCCCTGGCCTTCAAGATCGCCACCGACCCGTTCGTGGGTACCTTGACCTTTGTACGGGTCTACTCCGGGGTATTGTCCTCAGGCGATGCGGTACTCAACTCGGTCAAGGGCAAGAAGGAACGGGTCGGGCGTATGGTGCAGATGCACGCCAACCAGCGTGCCGAGATCAAGGCCGTGTGCGCGGGCGACATCGCCGCACTGATCGGCATGAAGGATGTCACCACCGGCGATACCCTGTGCGACATCAACAAGCCCATTATCCTTGAGCGCATGGACTTCCCCGACCCGGTGATCTCGGTGGCCGTGGAGCCCAAGACCAAAGCCGACCAGGAAAAAATGGGCATCGCCTTGAGCAAACTCGCCCAGGAAGACCCGTCGTTCCGGGTCAAGACCGACGAGGAAACTGCACAGACCATCATTTCCGGTATGGGTGAGTTGCACCTGGACATCATCGTCGACCGCATGAAGCGCGAGTTCGGCGTCGATGCCAACATCGGCAAACCCCAGGTGGCCTACCGCGAGAAAATCCGCAATACCTGCGAGATCGAAGGCAAGTTTGTCCGCCAGTCGGGCGGTCGCGGCCAGTTCGGTCATTGCTGGATTCGCTTTTCGCCAAACGATGAAGGCAAGGAAGGCCTGGAGTTCACCAGTGAAGTGGTCGGTGGGGTCATCCCCCGTGAGTACATCCCGGCCATCCAGAAAGGCATCGAAGAACAGATGCAGAACGGCGTACTGGCCGGCTACCCGCTGATTGGTCTGAAAGCGGCGGTGTTCGACGGCTCGTACCATGACGTCGACTCCAACGAGATGGCCTTCAAGATCGCCGCGTCGATGGCCACCAAGCAGCTTTCGCAAAAAGGCGGTGCGGTACTGCTGGAGCCGGTGATGAAGGTCGAAGTGGTCACACCGGAAGAATACATGGGTGATGTGATGGGCGACCTCAACCGGCGACGTGGCGTGATCCAGGGCATGGACGACAGCCCGGCGGGCAAGGTGGTGCGTGCCGAAGTGCCGCTGGGAGAAATGTTCGGCTACTCCACCGACATGCGCTCGATGTCCCAGGGCCGGGCCAGTTACTCGATGGAGTTCATTCGCTATTCAGAAGCGCCAGCCAGCATCGCCGATGTGATTATCAAGAAACAGGGCTAGCCGCCACGGTACGCGGCCCTCAAGACAACACGGCCAACCAGCAGGCTGGCCGTGACATTTCCAATTGCGTAAGATCCGCTCCCCTTCTTGCCAACACCGTTGACCGCGGCCGGTTTCGCCGGTCGGTTTTTTTCAGGTACCCCATGAAACCCATTCGCCTACGCGCCGAGGCCCTGGCCGGCCTTACCACGTCCTTCGCACTGCTGCCCGAATGCATCGCCTTCGCGCTGGTCGCGCACCTCAACCCGCTGATGGGGTTGTACGGTGCGTTCATTATCTGCACCTTGACCGCCCTGTTCGGTGGGCGACCAGGCATGATTTCCGGCGCTGCCGGGTCGATGGCGGTGGTGATCGTGGCGCTGGTGGTGCAGCACGGCGTGCAGTACCTGCTCGCCACGGTGCTGCTGGGTGGGCTGATCATGGTCGCCTTCGGCCTGCTGCGGCTGGGCAAACTGGTGCGCATGGTGCCGCACTCGGTGATGCTGGGGTTCGTCAATGGCCTGGCCATCATCATTGCCCTTGCCCAACTGGAGCATTTCAAAAGCGCAGAAGCCTGGCTCAGTGGTGCCCCGCTCTACCTGATGATCGGGCTGGTCACGCTGACGATGGCCATCGTCTACCTGCTGCCGCGCCTCACCCGCGCAGTGCCACCGGCGCTGGTTGCAATTCTGGGTGTCGGCCTTGCGGTGTACCTGCTTGACCTGCCGACCCGCACCTTGGGCGACATGGCCCATATCGCCGGCGGCCTGCCAGTATTTGCGCTGCCCCAGCTACCCTGGAACCTTGAAACCCTCGGCATCGTCGCCCCTTATGCGATATTGATGGCCTTGATCGGCCTGCTGGAAACCCTGCTGACACTGAACCTCACCGATGAAATCACCGAAACCCGTGGCTACCCGGATCGCGAGTGCGTCGCCCTGGGTGCAGCCAACATGGTTTCAGGGCTGTTCGGCGGCATGGGTGGATGCGCGATGATCGGCCAAACGGTGATCAACCTCAGCTCCGGTGGCCGTGGTCGCCTCTCGGGCGTGATCGCTGGGGTGATGATCCTGCTGTTCGTGCTGTTTCTCTCGCCGCTGATCGAGCGCATCCCGCTGGCCGCGCTGGTCGGGGTGATGTTCGTGGTCTCGCAACAGACCTTCGCCTGGGCCTCGCTGCGGGTGTTCAACAAAGTGCCCTTGAACGACGTACTGGTGATCATCTCGGTGACCGTCATCACGGTGTTCACCGACCTGGCCACCGCCGTGCTGTGCGGGATCATCATTGCCGCCCTGAACTTTGCCTGGCAGCAAGCCCGCGAGCTTTACGCAGACGGCCATCTGGAAGCCGATGGCAGCAAGCGTTACCAACTGCATGGCACGCTGTTTTTCGCCTCGACCACCCAGTTCCTGAACCAGTTCGACCCGGCCAACGACCCGGCCCAGGTGACGCTCGATTGCCGCCACCTGAGCTTTGTCGACTACTCGGCAATCGCCGCGCTGAAGACATTGCGCGAACGCTATGCCAATGCCGGCAAGCACCTGCGCGTGCTGCACCTGTCTGAACGCTGCAGGCAACTGCTCAGACGCGCAGGCATGCACACACCAGGCGAGTGAGCCACAGGAGGAGCGTTTCAGCAGGCTGGCGGCTCTTGACCGGCGCAGACACTGCGGCCCATGCTCACGCTCCTCCAACCGAACGCTCAGGGAACGACTGTATGAAGCTGGAAACTTTAGCCATTCACGCGGGCTTCAGCCCCGATCCAACCACGAAGGCTGTTGCCGTACCGATCTACCAGACCACCTCCTTCGCCTTTGACGACACCCAGCACGGTGCCGACCTGTTCGACCTGAAGGTGGCTGGCAATATCTACTCGCGGATCATGAACCCCACCAACGACGTCCTGGAAAAACGCATGGCCGCGCTTGAAGGTGGCGTCGGCGCACTGGCCGTGGCTTCGGGCATGGCTGCCATCACCTACGCCATCCAGACCGTGGCCGAGGCCGGCGACAACATCGTCTCGGTGGCCAAACTGTACGGCGGCACCTACAACCTGCTGGCCCACACCCTGCCGCGCTTCGGCATCCAGACCCGCTTCGCCGCCCATGACGACATTGCCGCGCTCGAGGCACTGATCGACGACAAGACCAAGGCGGTGTTCTGCGAGTCCATCGGCAACCCGGCGGGCAACATCGTCGACCTCCGAGCACTGGCCGACGCCGCGCACCGCCATGGCGTGCCGCTGATCGTCGACAACACCGTCGCCACCCCGATCCTGTGCCGCCCGTTCGAGCACGGTGCCGACATCGTCGTGCATTCGCTGACCAAGTACATCGGTGGCCACGGCACCAGCATCGGCGGCATCGTGATCGACTCTGGGAACTTCCCCTGGGCTGAATACAAGCAGCGTTTTGCCCTGCTCAACACCCCTGACCCGTCCTACCACGGCGTCACCTACACCGAAGCCTTCGGCCCGGCAGCCTTTATCGGCCGCTGCCGCGTGGTACCCCTGCGCAACACCGGCGCGGCACTGTCGCCGTTCAACGCCTTCCTGATCCTGCAAGGCCTGGAAACACTGGCCCTGCGCATGGAGCGCCATACCGAGAACGCGCTGAAAGTGGCGAACTACCTGCGTGAGCATGAACAGGTCGCCTGGGTGAAATACGCCGGCCTGCCGGACCACCCCGAGCATGAGCTGGCCGTGCGCTACACCGGTGGCAAGCCGGCGTCGATCCTCTCCTTCGGCATCAAGGGCGGCCAGGAAGCCGGGGCGCGCTTCATCGATGCGCTGAAACTGGTGGTACGCCTGGTGAACATTGGCGACGCCAAATCGCTGGCCTGCCACCCGGCCTCCACGACCCACCGCCAGTTGAACGACGAAGAGCTGGAGAAGGCCGGAGTGCCACGTGACATGGTGCGCCTGTCCATTGGCATCGAGCACAGCGACGACATCCTGGCCGACCTGGCGCAGGCGCTGAAGGCCTCTGCACAAGGCTAAGTCGGTTTTTTTAGCGTTAGCAGGGTTGCTACTGGTGGGCAAGGCTCACTCCCACAACCTGCGAGGATCAGGCAGCTGGCAAGACCGCACCCGCGGATTGCCCAGCCCCTGGCAAACCCGCAGACACAATTGACTGTACATCCATACAGATAATGCTTGCCTCTCGCCGCCACCCTGCGCATGCTATGCAACTTCTATAGCCGCCAGACTCATCATCGGCCATGCGCCTCTTTCTCTGCGAAAAACCCTCCCAGGCCAAGGACATCGCCAAAGTCCTCGGCGCCAACCGGCGCGGTGATGGCTGCTGGGTCGGCAACGACCTCTGCGTAACCTGGTGTATCGGCCACCTGCTGGAAACCGCACCACCTGACGCCTACGATGCCCGCTATAAACGCTGGGTACTGGAAGACCTGCCCATCGTGCCGCAGCAGTGGAAGATGCTGGTCAAACCGAAAACCGCCAGCCAGTTCAAGGCGGTGAAACGCCTGCTCAGCGAAGCCCGTGAACTGGTCATCGCTACCGACGCCGACCGCGAAGGTGAAATGATCGCCCGTGAACTGGTCGAGCACTGCCGCTACCGTGGGCCGATTCAGCGCCTGTGGTTATCGGCACTCGACGATGCCTCGATCCGCAAGGCGCTGGCAGCGCTCAAGCCCGGTGCCGCTACGTTCAGCCTCTACCACTCGGCCCTGGGTCGCTCGCGGGCCGACTGGCTGATCGGCATGAACATGAGTCGCCTGTTCACCCTGCTCGGCCGTCGCTCCGGGTACCAGGGCGTGTTGCCGGTTGGCCGGGTGCAAACCCCTACCCTGCGCCTGGTGGTCGACCGCGACCGCAGCATCGCCGACTTCGTGCCGGTACCGTTCTGGGCCATCGAGGTGACGCTGAGCAGCGCCAATACGAGTTTTACCGCGCAGTGGCGCGCCCCGGAAGACGCCTGTGACGATCAGGGCCGCTGCCTCAACCCGGTACTGGCACAGCAGGCCGCCGAGGCCATTGGCGGCGCGGCCAGCGCTGAGGTAGTGAATGTCAGCACTGAACGGGTACGCGAGGCCGCCCCGTTGCCCTTCGACCTCGGCACCCTGCAGGAGCTCTGCTCGAAAAAGCTGGGCCTGGGCGCCCAGGAAACCCTCGACATCGCCCAGGCGCTGTATGAAACCTACAAGGTCATCACCTACCCACGCAGTGACTGTGGCTACCTGCCGCTGAGCCAGCACAGCGAGGCCCCGGCCATTCTCGCCGCACTGGGCCGGGCCGACGCCAGCCTGGCCGCACTGCAACCCTATCTGGAGCCGCAGCGCCGCTCACGCGCCTGGAACGATGCCAAGGTCAGCGCCCACCACGGCATCATCCCTACCGCTGCGGCCATCGACCTGGGGCGCTTGCCGAGCAAGCACAAGGCGGTGTTCAGCCTGATCCGTGCACGCTACCTGGCGCAGTTTCTGCCCAACCACGAATACGACCGCACCGAGGCCGACTTCGACTGTGCCGGTCAGGCCCTGCGCGCCGTTGGCAAGCGTATCGTCGAACCCGGCTGGCGCCGCGCCCTGCCCGAAGCCCTGACCCCAGGCAAAGGTCGCGAAGCGCCGGCAGCGCAGGTGTTGCCGGCACTGAGCAAAGGCCAGCACTGCACCGTGGCCGGGGTCAATCTCAAGGACCTCTGGACCCAGCCGCCCAAACCGTTCACCGAGGGCGACCTGATCAAGGCCATGAAGAACGTCGCCAAACTGGTCGACGATCCACGGCTCAAGCAAAAGCTCAAGGACACCACCGGTATTGGTACCGAGGCGACCCGTGCCGGAATCATCCAGGGCTTGCTCGACCGAGGCTACCTGGTGAAGAACGGTAAGGCGTTGTCGGCCACCCCGGCGGCCTGCAGCCTGATCGACGCCGTACCTCGGGCCATTGCCGACCCAGGCACTACGGCTATCTGGGAGCAGGCACTGGACATGGTGCAAACCGGCGAGATGAGCCTGGAGGCGTTCGTTGCCAAGCAATCGGCATGGATGAGCAAGCAGGTCGAGCGATGTGCCGGGCTCAGCCTGAACATCAGCGGCCCGGCAGTTCCAGCCGGGGGTAGCAGCGCCCCCTGGAAAAAGAAACGCAAGGCCGCAGCGCGTAAACCATCGAGCAGCGCCAAACGTCCAAAGAAAACCGCGGCGCCAAAGGCCCGCTGAAAACGTGTACACACATCAACTGGATCAACTCAAGGTCAGGGACTGCCCATGAAATTTGCCTACACCATTCTTTACGTACCCGATGTCGCCTCATCGCTGGCGTTCTTTGAACAGGCCTTTGGCATTAACCGGCGCTTTTTGCATGAGTCTGGCGACTATGGCGAACTGGACACCGGTGCCACCACCCTGGCTTTCGCTTCACGGGCGCTGGGCCAGGCCAACCTGCCAGAGGGGCTGGTCGTGGCGGCTGAATCAGCCCGGCCGCTGGGCATGGAAATCGCACTCGCCACCGATACTGTCGAGGTCGCCCACGCCCAGGCACTGGCCTGCGGAGCAACCGAGCTCAAGGCCCCCGAGCAAAAGCCCTGGGGGCAAACCGTGTCGTACCTGCGCTGTCCCGATGGCTTGCTTGTGGAGTTGTGTACGCCGATGGCGTAACGCTGGCATCTGCAGCGATAGAAAAAAACCCTGCCGGAGACCGGCAGGGCTTCAAGGTGCAGCCACTACAGTGTAACGATCAGCGACCGATAGCCCGCGCCGCGTCGGACGTGTACATGTCCGGCGTGAACTTGCTCTCGTTGAGGATCGGCCCCTTCTTCGCCTCGTTGGTCATCCCGTAGCCGGTGTACTGGCCCGAGTTCAAGTCCATGAAAAACTGTGAACCTGCCTGCCAGCCGCTCATGTCCGGATGGTAGTAGTAGTTGATCATTGCATGCTTCCACAGCTGCCCACGGGCATCGTAGTTATCGGCCATGACCGCGTTCCAGGTGTCTTCGTCAATGAACAGCACCCGCTTGCCATAGACATGGCGATAGCCTTCCTTCAGGTCAGCCTCCACCACCCAGACACGCCGCAGCTCATAACGCATGAACTCAGGATTGGGGTGGTTGGGCGTGAGCATGTCAGCGTACTTGATGTTCCCCGCATTCGGTTTGAACGCGTTGGCCGGGCTGTAGATTTCACGCTTGCCAATCAGTTTCCAGGTGTAGCGTTCCGGCGCGCCGTTGAACAACCGGTCCTCATCGACCGTCATGGTCCCGTTGGTGCCGATCATCGGTTGGTCATAGCCGTAGCCCGGCATTTGCCGGACGCGTCGGGTCGACGGGCTATAGGCCCAGGCCTGGCGGGATTCGGTGGCGAAGTTGTAGGGTTCATGGGCAATGCTGATCACGCCGTTGTCACGGGCCGGTTTCAGCGTGGTGTTGTAACTCATCGCCTGAACCTTGTTTTCGGTCTTGGGTTCGACCGTTGGCGAGTTGGCCTGCGACAGGTTGCGCGCATGGGCACGGCCCCAACCGATACTGCCGTTGGGCAATACGGACGCCAGGTCGCTGATCTTTTCCTCGGTGTAGGCGCGCGCCGGCAACTGATGGTTCCAAAGCACTTCCATGCCATTTTTCGGAATCGGGAACGGTATCTGGCCGAGCCCTTCAATGCCCAGGCCGTCATTGACCAGCTTGGCAGTCAGCGCATTCTGCATCGCCCGCCGGCACACATAATCGGGGTAACGGAAATCCCGATGCCCAGGGTAGACGTTCATCTTGTAGGTGGTCGGGTACTTCTTCAGCAGGGCTTTCTGGCCTTCGGTCAGGTGCGCCTCGTACTGGCTCATGTTCTGTGCGGTGATCACCAGGATCGGCTTCTCCGACGCGTAAGGGTCCACAGGTTGGTCACCCGAGAACTTCACGTGATTCCAGCCGGGGACCTCCCCCAGGTATTTGCCGGTGTACGGGGGAATGGTTCCTGCAGCATTACCGGCCTGCTCGGCACCGACGCAGGTCAGTTCCTTGCCCAGCTTGGCGGCTTCCTGAGGCGACACCTCGGCGTATGCGCTACCGATAATCCCGGCATTGGCGGTTAATGCGGCTGCGAGCATGACACCTGTTCTTGTTATTTTCATGTATTGCCTCCTTCGCTGATAAGGCTTGCGGGTATGGGCCTATTGTTCGTGTTCTGACGGCGCCAACATCGTCCGGAAAGACTAAAAATCAAGGTGCTTCCACCTTTCTTTCAGCGCGCTCTTGAGCACTTTGCCGGTGGCGTTGCGTGGCAGTGGCTCAGCCTGCGAGTACACCCGCGCCGGGACCTTGTAGCCCGCCAGCCGCTGGGCAATGAATGCACAGATGTGCTCTTGGTCGGGCATCTGCCCGGTATTGCCGTGAATGACCAACGCCACGGCTTCACCCAGTACCGGATCGGGGATGGCAAATGCCGCCGCCTCGTCAACACCGGGCATTTCACTGACACAGGCTTCAATTTCGGCCGCCGAGATTTTCTCGCCACCGCGGTTGATCAGGTCCTTGAGCCGCCCGGTAATGCAAAGAAACCCCTCCTCGTCCAGGTAGCCGATATCCCCCGTGTCGAGCCACCCGTCATGCAAGGCCTCGGTGCTGGCCTGCGGCAGGTTCCAATAGCCGCTCATCAGGGTTGGCGAACGCAGCCAGATCAAACCACTGGAACCGTTGGGCAACGGCTGCTGCGGGTCGTCGCCAATGCGCACATCGACAATCGGCAATGGCCAACCGGCCGTTGCCGGTTTGTAGACGAACTGATCGCCCCCAATAGCCGCGCCGATGCCGTTGCTTTCCGTCAGGCCGTAACCGCTGCCACAAATGGCCTCGGGCTTGCGCGCGATCATCTCGGCCAGTAAACCACTGGAGGACGCACCGCCCCCAAGGCCCAGCCCGAACAGGCTGGCGGTCTGCTCGGAGCCAAAGCGTGGCGATGCGAGGAGTTGCTGCATCATGACCGGTGCGCCACTGAACTGGGTACAGTGCTCCTCACAGATCAGATCGAGGGCGCGTTCGACGTCCCACTTGTACATCAGCAGCAAGCGCCGGCCACTGCGCATTGCCGAAAGGAACTGCGCATGCAACCCGCTGACATGGAACAGTGGAACCGCCATCAGGGTGGTGGGTGGGTAGCCGCTCTGGATCACCCCACTGATGAGTTCAGGTGAGCTCAGCGCGCAGAATGCGCTCTGGAACTCCAGTGCGGCCAGGGCCTGGCAGATCGCGCGGTGGCTGGACACCACGCCCTTGGCCCGGCTGGTAGTGCCGGAGGTGTAGAGGATCAGTGCCGGTGCGTCAGGGTCAATAGTCACCACTGGAACAGGCAAGCGTGCGTCGGCCAACAGGTCTTCATAGCGAAGACAGTACTCGGGCAGCTGTACCTGACGTTCCGTTCCCACAACGATCGTTGGCAACTGGTCGCCGGCCAGGTCGTCTTGCAGCACGCTCAGCCGCGGTTCATCGCACAGCAGCACGCGGGCACCGCTGTCTTGCATGCCATGCAGCAACTCGTCACGCAGCCCCCAGCTATTGAGCGGTACACACACCGCGCCGCATCGCTGGATCGCGGCGAATGCCACCAGCCAGGCCGGCTGATTGCGCATGGCAATGGCAACCCGCTCGCCGGGGCGCAGGTCAAAACAGGCGACCATCTGCCCCGCCAGCCGGTCAACCTGATCGAAGTACTCGGCAAAGGTCAGCCGCTGTGCTTGCCACACCAGGAACTCGCGCTCACCGTGCACACGACCGGCATCAATTGCTTCCACCAGGTTGTATGCGGTATGGCGAAAAAAACGTGCACCACCCTCCGCCGGGCTTACCACTTCAAAAGGCGAGCCCGGTGCAATCAATTGGTGCCAGGCGGATTGCCATCGTTCAATGCTCATGTGTCGTTCTCCAGGGCAACCGAGACGTCGCGCCTTCAGGCGCAGGCCTCGTCGAGGGCCGAATAGCGTTCGCAATGAAAATCCCGGTCGCCCAAACAAGCCTGGGCGACGCGCACACGCTTGAGGTAAAGGCCGACATCCAGTTCATCGGTGACCCCGATGCCACCGTGCATCTGTACGGCTTCATTGCTGACCTTGATTGCCGTATCACCGGCCTTCCACTTCGCCAGGCTGACCAGTCGGCCACGTTCGGCGACACTGAGGCTGGCGTCGTCCAGGGCCGCCAGCCCGGCCATGACTGCGCTGCGGGCCAGGGCCAGATCGACGTACAACTGGGCGGCACGGTGTTGCAGGGCCTGGAACGAGCCAATCGGCGTGTCGAATTGCACGCGGGTCTTGAGGTAGTCGAGGGTGGTCTGGAACAGTTGCTCGGCCATGCCCAACAGTTCTGCGGCCAGGCACGCACGACCGCGGTCCAGCGCGGTGTCCAGCGCGGCCCAGCCATCACCGAGCGTGCCCAACAGTGCGTCACTGCCCAGTTGCACACCGTCCAGCCGTAACCGCGCACAGTTACGCGAGTCGATCAACGGCAAGGCGCTGCAATTCAGGCCAGGGGTATCGGCAGGTACCAGGAACAGGCTGATCCCCTGTGCCTCACCCGCATGCCCCGAGGTACGCGCAGCCAGCAGGTACGCATCGGCGCCAACCCCGTCGACCACCCAGTACTTGTCACCCCGCAAACGGAAACCGTCGCCCTCGACCACCGCCTCAAGGGCCGTACCCAACGGGTTATGACGTGACTGTTCATCCAGCGCCAGAGCCAGGCGTTTCTCGCCGCTGATCAGGGCATTCAGCCAGCGGTCCTGCTGTTGCGGGTTGCCCGCCAGGTGCAATAGCGAACCACCCAGCACCACGCTCGACAGCAAGGGCGTGGCCGCCAGGTTGTGACCGATAGACTCGAACACCGGCCCAAGCCCCATGCAGCCAAAGTCCAGGCCCCCGTAATTTTCCGGAAATGGAATCGCACTCCAGCCCAGGTCCACGGCGGCTTGCCACAGCTGCGGATCAAAACCGAGCACCGAGCCCTCGTCGCGCAGCCGACGCTGGGCCGCGACCGGGCTGCGCGCCGCGAGAAAATCCCGGGCACTGTCGGCGAGCAAGCGCTGCTCTTCGCTGTAGCGCAGGTTCATGGCGTCACTCCTTTCTTTGCATCGGGCAGACCAAGCACGCGCTTGGCGATGACATTGAGCTGGATCTCCGAGGCACCACCGGAAATCGTCAGGGCATAGCTGTTCAACCAGGCCCGGGTAATCGCCTGTTGCTGGGCACTGAAAGCCTCGCTTTGCCAGCCGAAGGCATGCCCGCCCATGGCATCGAGCAGGACTTCGAACTTGTCGCGTTCCTGCTCGGTGTGCACCAGTTTCATGATCGACATCAGGCCACTGACGTCGTCACCGAACCTGGCTTCTTCGGTCATGCGCTGAACCGTCAGGCCATAGGCGTGTTCATTCATCGCGCAGGCCACGGCGCGGGCATGCAGCGCCTGTTCGCCTTGGCTTTGAGGGCGCGGCAGGTACTCACGCAGCAGCGAAAGCAAATGGAAATGCGAGGGCAGGCTGATCTCGCCAAACTTCGACATGGCCTTGCGTTCGTGCTGCAGCAGGTACTTGCCCAGGTTCCAGCCGCCATCCAAAGGGCCGATCAGTTGCTGCTTGGGCACCTTCACCCCATCGAAGAACACCTGGCAGAACGCCGATTTGCCGCTGATCAGGTCAATCGGTACCGCCTTGACCCCAGGGCTGCGCATATCCAGCACGATCAGGCTGATACCTTCATGCTTGGGCACCGTGGGGTTGGTTCGTACCAGAGCGTACATCCAATCGGATTTATCGCCGTAGGACGTCCAGATCTTGCTGCCATCAACGACAAAGTGGTCGCCAGCATCACGGGCCGCCATTTTCAGGCTGGCAAGGTCGGAACCCGCGTTAGGCTCTGAGAAGCCCTGACACCAGCGCACTTCACCCCGGGCCATGGGCGGCAATAACGTCCGCTTCTGCTCCTCACTGCCAAATGCCAGCAGCACCGGCCCAAGCATCCAGATGCCCAGGTTGATCTGGGGCGGACGACACTTGAGCCTGCGCATTTCGCTCTCAAGTACCGCCAGTTGCTCTTCGCTCAAGCCCGCACCGCCGTACTCCTCGGGCCATTCCGGGCAGAACCAGCGCTTGTCACGCATACGCTCAAACCACAACCGGGCGTCTTCGCTGGGGAACTGCGGCTGGCTGGCACCCCACACCACTTCGCCCTCCGCCATAGCGGTTCGCATGGACAAGGGGCAGTTGGCCTCCAGCCAGGCACGGGTCTCGTGCCTGAATTGCTCAATCGTGCTCATGAAATTCACCCTCGACCTGGCCCCGGACTCAGTCCGGAGCGGGTACTGTTCTTGTTGTATTGGCTGAGCGGCGCGGGGCGCTGTCAGCGTTGGGTACGTGGCATGCCCAGGCCGAACTGGGCGATCAGTTCACGCTGAATTTCGTTGGTACCACCGCCAAACGTCAGGGTGACCGAAGAGCGCAGTTCGTACTCCAGCTCGCCCTGCAACAACGCCGCTGAGGAGCCGCTGCGCAACGAACCGTTGGCGCCGAGAATGGCGGCGAGCTTGCGCAGTATCTCGATGGCCGACTCGGAGCCATACACCTTGGTGGTCGAACTCAGGGCCACATCCATGCGCTGCTGCTCAAGGTCGGCAGCGATACGCAAGTTGATCAGGCGCATCGCTTCCAGGCGGGCATAACACTCTGCCAACGAACTGCGCACCCAGCCCTTGTCCATGGCCCGTCGGCCCTGTTCATCACGGCAACGCGCCCACAGGTAGACACGGCGGAACAAGGCGACCACCTTGTCCGACCAGGAGCCAAGCCCAAGCCGCTCATGGTTGAGTTGCTCGGTGATCAGCTTCCAGCCACCGTGCAGCTCCCCTACCAGCATGTCCTTGGGCACCCGCACGTTGTCGTAATAGGTGGCGGTGGTGGCAATGCTGGTGGTCGGGATCAGTGTCGTGGAGAACCCGGGCGCCTGGGTATCGAGGATCAGGATCGAAATCCCCTTGTGACGCGCTTGCGTGGGGTCAGTGCGCGCCGCCAGCCAGATGTAGTCCGCCGCATCGGCACCGGACGTCCACAATTTGTTGCCATTGACCACGAACTCATCGCCTTGCAGGCGTGCGCTGGTCTTGAGAACCGCCAGGTCACTGCCGGCGTCCGGCTCGGAGTAGCCGATGGCAAACATGATCTCGCCCGCAGCGATGCCCGGCAGGAAGCGCTCCTTTTGCAGCGCGCTGCCATGGGTCATCAGGGCCGGGCCAACAGTGCTGATGGTCACGAACGGCAATGGCGCACCGGCAATGTTGGCCTCTTCAAAGAAAATCAACTGCTCAGTGGCCGCGTAGCCTTGGCCACCATGCTCTTTGGGCCAGCCAACAGCCAGCCAACCGTCGCGGCCCATTTGCCGGATGGTTTGCCGGTACAGCTCGCCGCCTTCCTGGCCCCGCAACTGCTCACGCAGCTGCGGGGTCATCAGCGCCTGGAAGTAGTCCCGCACCTTGTGGCGCAGGGCGTGTTGTTCAGGAGTCAGATCAACGAACATATAACGCCTCCTTAGGCCGCGCCGAGAATCAGGCCGCTGGTCGGCACGCCGGTACCGGCAGTGACCAGCACGTTTTCTACCGCCGGCACCTGGTTGACTGCGGTGCCGCGCACCTGCCGTACCGCTTCGGCGACGCCGTTCATGCCATGAATGTAGGCTTCGCCCAGTTGTCCGCCGTGGGGGTTGATCGGCAACTTGCCGCCACGGGCATGATGACCCGCGCGGATGAACTCCTTGGCCTCACCACGCTTGGCGAAACCGAACTCTTCCAGTTGCGGCAGCACGAACGGGGTGAAATGGTCATAGATCACCGCTGTCTGAAACGCTTCCGGCCCCAGCCCTGACTGGCGATAAAGCTCACGGGCCACCACGCCCATTTCCGGCAGCCCGGTAATGTCGTCACGGTAAAACGAGGTCATGATCTGCTGACCGTCAGTAATGCCCTGGGAACCGGCCTTGATCATCACCGGCTTCTGGCGCAGATCACGGGCACGTTCCGCCGAAGTGATCACCATGGCCACGGCGCCATCGGACTCCTGGCAGCAGTCGAGCAGGTGCAGCGGTTCGCAGATCCAGCGCGAGGCCTGGTGCTCCTCGAGGGTAATCGGCTTGCCGTAGAAAAACGCCTGGGGGTTGGTCGCGGCAAAATCACGCACGGCCACTGCGACCCGACCGAAATCCTCGGACGTGGCCCCATAGGTGTGCATGTAGCGTTGAGCGAACATGCCCACCCAGGCCGCCGGCGTATGGAAACCGTGGGGCATGTACCAGCCGTAGTTGACGTTCTCGAAGATCGGCGTCGAGGCGAAACCGTAAGTGCCGGTGCCGAAGCGATACCAGGACCGCTCGTTCATGGCCCGGTAGACCACCACCACTTTTGCCACGCCGGTGGCCACCGCCATGGCCGCGTGCATGATCGGCGCACACGCCGCACCACCGCCGTGAGGCACTTGCGAAAAGAACTTAACGTCCTTGCAACCCAACAGGCGGGCAATTTCGTATTCCGGAACCTTGTCCACCGAGTAAGAGCTGAAGCCCTCAACTTCGGAAGGGTCAATGCCCGCATCCTTCAGCGCGCTCAGCGTGGCTTCAAGGGCCAGGCGCAGTTCCGTGCGCCCGGAGTTCTTGGAAAACTCGGTCGCGCCCAAACCAACTATCGCGGCGCGTCCGGATATCGACGAAGTCGTCATGTCTGTGTCTCCGGCTGTCAGGGCAGGACCAGCGCGACCGTACCGGTCACGTGGTTGCCCATGGAATTTTTGCCGCTGAGGGTGACTTCCACCGTACGGGTGTCGGCATCCTGGCGGGTCACGCTGCCGCTGAAGGTCATGCAGTCACCGGGGTAGTTCGGTGCACCCAGCTTGATTTTCAGTGAGGTGAACGTGGCCAACGGCCCCGCCCAGCCTTCGACATAACGCTGCACCAGCCCGTTGGTGGTCAGGATGTTCATGAAGATATGCGGTGAGCCCAGTGCGCGGGCTGCCTCCAGATCATGGTGCCCCGGAAAATAATCCCGGGTGGCAATCGCGCCACCGGTGATCAGGCCGACCGTGATTGGAACCGCCAGTTCAGGCAGCACTTCGCCGGGGCGCACGTCTTCAAAGCGCTTGGTGTTCTTCGAGGTCATATTTCCATCCCAGCTTGTCGTTATCGCTCAGCCAATCGCCGAGACGTTCCAGGCTTGCCGCCGAACCACCCAGGGCGAGGCCCAGGGCGCGGCTCCAATAGAGAAAACGGTGGATCGGGTACGTCAGGTCGACGCCGATACCGCCATGCACGTGCTGTGCGATGTGGCCGATGCGATGTCCCGCTTCACACGCCAGATAAGCGGTGGCCAGCGCTTCCGACGGCGACGGCAAACCGGCGTCGAGGCGATAGCAGAGTTGCCAAAGCACACTGCGCAGGGCCTCAAGGGCGATATGCGCATCGGCCATGCTCATTTGCACCGCCTGGAAGCTGCCGATACGCCGCTCGAACTGCTGACGCTCACTGACATAGGCCACGGTGCGGCGGATCTGCTCCTCGCTGACACCCAACTGCAACGCGGCCAAGGCTGCCACGCTGCGCGGCTCCAGCCAGGCCAGGGCGGCACTGGGCAGCAACTGCGGGGCCGCAACGCGCAGGCCCTCGACATGCACATCGGTAACGGCTTCACCGTGGGTAAGCACCGCTGGTACACGGGTTACCTGTGCGACCGAGAGGTCAAGCAGCAACAACCGCGGCTGGCCGTCTACGTCTGCCAGCACCAGTGCCGCCTGTGCCTGTTCGCCCAGGGCTAAGGCCGCGACCCGACCATTGATTTCCCAGCCGTCGGCACACGGACGGGCCTGAAGCTCGATGCCGCGGGCACTGCCAAGAGCATCGATGGCCAGGGTCAGCATGGCTTCACCCGACGCGGCTTTTTCGGCCCAGGCCGCGACCTCGGGCAATGCGAACGCGGCAAGGGTCGCTGCGGCCAGTTGATGCCGCCACAGCGGCACCTGTGCCAAGCCCTTGCCCTGAGCCTGCAACACCAGCATCAGCTCGGTCATGCCCAGGCCACTGCCACCGTGGGATTCAGGAATCGCCAAGGCGTGCAGCCCGGTTTCAATGCAGAGCGCCCAGAGTGGAGCCATCAGCGGCTCACCACTGGTATCCCAGCGACGCAGGTAGTCGTCGTGGCAGTGGTCGACAAACAGGCTGTCAGCCATCTGCGCAATCGCGCGCTGGTCTTCGGTCAATTCAAAATTCATGGGGTCAACTCCTACGCGCCGACGGGCCGAAACAGGGGCAAGGTCAGCGCGTCATCGAAGGTCTGGAACTCGACCTGCAAACGCTGGCCGATCTGCAACTGCTCACGCTCAATGCCGACCAACCCGGCGATCAGGCGTACGCCCTCCTCCAGCTCGATCAGACCGATGGGGTTCGGGTGATCGAACGGCGCGACCTCCGGGTAGTGCATGACCACAAACGAGTAGAGGCTGGCGCGACCACTGGCCTGGACGGTGTCCCAGTCGAAGCTGTGGCACTGGATGCATACCGGCGCGGGTGGATGGCGCAAGGTGGCGCAGGCCGTGCAGCGCTGGATCAACAGTTGGCCCTGTGCGCAGCCCTCCCAGAAGAACCGGGTGTCGTCACTGATGCCCGGTTGCGGGCGCTTGGCCTTGGCAGGTGCAGCGGCCACGGTCGGCGCAGGCGCTGCTGGCTGAGCATTGGCCGGGCGAAACTTGAACACGCGGAACAGCAACTCGCCTACCGGTTCGTCGCCACCGGCCTTTTCGACGAAGTGACTCATCACCAGGGTGACAAAGAAGCCCGTGCCCAAGGCGGTGGTTTTCTCATCGCCCACCGCATCCAGGCGGGTGGTGTAGTAGAGCTTTTCACCCAGGCGCAAGGGGCGCGTGAAGCTCAGCTCGGAGTTCACTGCCACGACCGAGTTATAGCCGTACTGCTCGAACAGCTTGAGCACTTCATAGGGGTTTTCGTCGGTGGAACCTGGCGGATAGTGGTTGGCATGGAAGCCTTCCATGGTCCACACCTGCAACATCGCCGGCGGCGCAATCAAGCCCTCATGGGGCGTGCCGAGGGCAAACGCAGGATCGGTGTAGAGCGGGTTTTCGACACCCATGATCTCGCACCACTGACGAATCATCGGTGCATTGACCTCATCCCAGGCATACACACGACCGTATTGGCGCCCCACTAGGGCGCGCACATTGGATAGCAATTGTGGATCAGCCAAAGTCGTCTCCTGCAAATTGAGGGCGGCAACCGGACCCGGCCGCCACCATGGGTCGATCAGGTGGGCAGAACCTGCGCCGCACCGAGAAACGCCGGACGTTCGCCACCGCCATGCAGCAGCAGGTTGCAGCCGCTGGCGTAACTGGCCAGCGGCGAGGCGATGTACAGGCAGGCATTGGCGACATCCGCCGCCACGGCCATGCGACCGGCCGGGATACCGGCGCTGACGGCGGCGATACCGGCGTCGTTGCCGTAATGCAGGTGAGCCTGTTCAGTCAGCACCAGGCCCGGGCTGACCGCGACCACACGAACCTTCGGCCCCCACTCCACCGCCAGCGACTGCACCAGCGACAGGACGCCAGCCTTGGCCGCGCCATAGGCCGCAGTCCCGGGTGAGGCGCGCAAGGCGCTGATGCTGCCGATAAACACGATGCAACCGCCCTGCACTTGCGCCTGCATCAGGCGGTTGGCGTGCTGGGCGACATTCAGAGGCGCGATCAGGTTGAGACGAATGATGCTGTCGTGAAAACGTGGCGATGCGCTGGCGGCCTCGGCTGCCGGGCTACCGCCTGCGTTGTTGATGACCACGTCAAGGCGGCCAAAATCGCGACTGATGGTGTCGAACAGCGCCTGTAGCGAGTCCGGGTCGCGCACATCCGTCGGGATGAAGATGGCGCGCTTGCCCTCCAGCGTCGGCACCTGCTCAGGCGCTGAGCGGGCGCAGACGATCACCTGCGCATCGGCCGCCAGAAACTCACGCGCAATACCTGCGCCAATGCCCTTGGTACCGCCGGTGACGAGCACCACCTTGCCACTGTAATCAAGCCCCGAATGCAGCCCCATGTCGCGCTCCTTAATTCTGCTGACAGGGTTCACTCTAGGGACAAAGCCAGGCCCATTCTTCGTCTGAACGGACGATGAATCATCACCGTCCGGCCGTGACACTGGCAGGCATTCACCTGACGCCTGGCTCACGAGGACGCTCATGCCTGATTCATCCGCTCCACCGGTTCTGCTCGAACGCCCGCTGCCTGGCGTAGCCCTGCTGCGGCTCAACCGTCCGCACGCGACCAATGCCCTGAGCCTGGAGTTGCAAGCCTTGCTGTCGCGTTACTTCAGCGAACTGAGCGCCGACCCGCAGGTGCGTTGCATCCTGCTGACGGGCGGCGACAAGGTGTTTGCCGCAGGCGGCGATATCAACAGCATGGCCGGCGTCGGCCCTATCGATATCTACCGGCGCCATACCGAACGGGTCTGGGCGCCGATTCAGCACTGCCCGAAACCGGTGATCGCGGCGATCTGCGGGTACGCCTATGGCGGTGGCTGCGAGTTGGCGATGCTTGCCGACCTGATCGTCGCGGGGCGCAGCGCACGCTTCTGCCAACCGGAAATTCGTATCGGCATCATGCCGGGCATTGGCGGTACCCAGCGATTGGTCCGCGCCGTGGGCAAGGTAAAGGCCATGCGCATGGCCCTGACCGGGCAACCGATCAGCGCCGAAGAAGCCTGGGTGGCCGGCCTGGTCAGTGACCTGGTGGACGATGACCAGGTCCAGGCTCACGCCCTGGAGCTGGCCCGCGTCATCGCGGCGATGCCGGCATTGGCCGCCGAACAGATCAAGGAAGTGATTCTCGCCGGCATGGATGCGCCGCTGGAGGCCGGCCTGGCACTGGAACGCAAGGCCAATGCCCTGCTGTTCGCCTCCCGGGACCAAAAAGAAGGCATGCAAGCTTTTATCGAAAAACGCCCGGCGCAATTCGAGGGGCATTGAACGGCATCCACTCGGAAGAACGCAGCACTGCAACACAGCACAAGGCCGCTTGCCCGTTTCAACAGGCAAGCGGCCTTGTGCAATCAAGCACTAACGTGATGATCAGATGCTCATCACCATCTGCCCACTGTCGATGCGCAGTTCGACGCCGTTGATGGCCCGGGACTCATCGCTGGCAAGAAACAGCACACTGGCCGCCACATCCTCGGGCAAGCACATGCGGTTCATCGGGTCACTGTCGATGGTCAGGCGGACCGGGTCGACACCCTGCGGGAAGCCGCCACTGGTCATGTCGGTGAGTACGCCGTCCGGGTGCAGGGTATTGCAGCGGATCCGGTACTTGCGGCGTCGGCAGAGCACCGCCACTGAACGCGACAAGGCCGCCACAGCGCCTTTCGAAGCACTGTAGGCCATGAAATCATCACGCCCGGCCAGTGCCGCAATCGACGACAGGTTGATGATCGAACCACCGCCCTCCTTCATCAGCGCAATCCCCTCGCGACAGCCGAGAAACACACTGTCGGCATTGACCCGCATGACCTTCTGCCAGTCCTGCACCGAGGTTTCTTCGACTGAACCGCTCAGCAGTATGCCGGCATTGTTGAGCAGGATATCCAGGCGGCCATAGCGCTCACGCAAGTGCGCCATGACCTGCTTCCACTCTGCCTCGCTGCTGGCGTCATGGCGGATAAACGCCGCAGCCGGGCCGATTTCGGCAGCCAGTGCCTCACCGGCAACGACGTCGATATCGCTGATCAGCACCTGGGCGCCTTCAGCCGCCAACAACCGTGCACTGGCACGGCCAATACCCTTGGCACCGCCAGTCACCAGCGCCACCTTGCCATGAACCCGTCCGGGCATGTTGTTCTCCTTGATCGTCATCAGCTCATCTCGTGTGCGCGGTTGTGTTGCAGTGGCTGTGCAGGGTTGATTGCGGCTGCCGTCCCGGCGCGACGCCCGGAGAACACGCAATCGGCCAGTGATAGACCACTGATGTACAGGTGTGAGGGAATACCCAGGGCGGTGCGACCGGCAGCGTAAAGGCCAGCGATGGGCTGCCCTTGGGTATCCAGCACGGCCCCGTTGCCTTCATCCACCCGCAAACCGCCCAGGGTCAACGCCCCTAGCGGGAAGACCGGGTTGGTCACGGAAATGTCACAGGCGTAGAACGGGCCCTGCTCAAGCACCTGGCGACCGCCTGGCGACTTGCCGAATGGATCGGGCGCCTCACCACGCGCAGCCGCATTGTTGGCCTGCAGCGACTGGCGCAATGCGCTGGCCTTCATGCCAGTGACCGTAGCCAGTTGCTCCAGGCACTTGCCCTTGCTCACCTTGAGCAGCATCAATGCCAGCGCCGGCACGCTCTGGAACCACCAGTACCCACCGAACAGTGCCTCCCGGATCGCCTTCTTGCGCAGCGGGGCATCAAGCACCAGCCAGGCCTTGCCGCCCTGCTCCTCCATCAACGGCTGGCCCAGCGTTGCGCCATAGACCTCTTCGTTGCAGAAACGCTGGCCTTGGCTGTTGACCACGATGCCCTTGTGCCAACTGTAGGGCGGATTGATGAACCGCCAGGCCGACACCCGATTCAGCGCAGCGCCTTCACCACCAGCGCTCACGCCCAGGCGCAGGCCGCTGCCGTCGCAGCCGGTGGCGCCTACCTTGAAGTTGCGGCGAAATTTCGGCGCATGCTGCTTGATCAGTTCGCGGTTGAAGATGAACCCGCCCGTACTGAGGATCACCCCGTTCCGGGCCCTGACCAGGCGTGGCCGGGCGAACTCGCGCTCCAGTTGGCTGACCCGCAGGCGTAACCTGTCACAGTAGACCGGGGAAAAGTTCTGCAAGCGCTCGGCACGGGCAGCCCAACGGGCGTGCAGCTTCGCCTGCTTGCTGCCCGGCGGCAGGCACCACAGCTCGGCACCGATCACCCGGCCCTCCTGGTCAAGCACCAGGCGCTTGGCGGCTGATTGCAGCAGTGGCCGCACCCCGGCGCGCAGGCAAGCCGCCTTGAGGTGCGAATACAGCACCGCACCACACTGGCCTTTGCCGACCGTACGGTGGCCGCGTGGCGCCGGAGGCAACGGGCCGCTGTGCTGCGGTACCAGCTCATTGCCGGAGTAGTAGAGGAAGTAGCCGTCGGGTGGATAGGAGGTCTTGCCACCTGGGGGCATCTGGTGCCCGTAAGGCGCACCGTGGCTTTCCAGCCAATCTAGGTTGGCCACGCTGTCCGCACAAAAGCGCCGCAGGGTCTCGTCGCTGACCACGCCCTGGGTTTCGTGCTTGAGGTAGTCGAACATGGCCTCGGGGGTATCACTGAAGCCTGCGGCGTACTGATACCGGGTCCCCCCACCGGCATACACGACGCCACCGCTCTTGGCACTGGCGCCGCCACCTGTGAAACGGTCGGCGATCAGCACATCGACGCCATTGGCGCGGGCCTCCAGTGCCGCACAGGCCCCGGCCGCGCCCCAACCGATGATCAGCACATCGCACTGCTCATCCCATGTCACGCTACTGCTGTCGGCAACGCGCAATGGTGCCTGAATCGCCGTACAGGTGCTGTTATCAGACATGTCCATGACGGCTCCTAACGCTGGCTGGCGAGGTGGTTGGCAGCGACATAGGCGAAGGTCATCGCCGGCCCGAGGGTGCCGCCCGCCCCCGGATAACTGGTACCCATTACCGACGCGGAGCAGTTGCCGATCGCGTACAGGCCGTCGATGGGCGTACCGTTGTCGCGCACCACTTGTGCATGTTCGTTGGTCAGCAAGCCGCCCTTGGTGCCAATGTCACCGGCATCCAGGCGCATGGCGTAGTACGGCCCCTTGCGCAGGGGCGCCAGGCACGGGTTGGGCTTGATATTGCTATCGCCGTAGTAACGGTCAAACACATTGCCGCCACGGTCGAAGTCCAGGTCCTGGCCGGTGCGCGCATAGTCGTTGACCTTGTCCACTGTGCGCTCAAGGCCCACTGCATCGACGCCGATCTGTTCGGCCAGTTGCGCCAGGGTGTCGGCCTTCCAGTACAAGGTGTTCAACCATTCCTTGCGCAGACGGCTGTCAGGCATGACCTGGGCCGGCATCAACGGGCCCATGGCGTAGTGGAAGCGGAAATGCCCGTCAAAAATCACCCAGGCCGGTACGGACTTTCCGCCTGTACGCTGATTGTCGCGGAGCATGGCATCGACGAACTCCAGGTACGGAGCCGCTTCGTTGACGAAGCGTTGCCCCTCGCTGTTGACCACAATTGCCCCGGGGAATGCCCGCTCGGCAAAAATACCGCGCGGTTTTTCCTCGCCCGGCACGGCAATGGTCGGCGCCCACCAGGCCCAGCCCATCAACGCGGTCGCCGCGCCCTGGGCGATCCCCGCTTCCAACGCGGCACCGGTGTTGTTGCCCGGTGGCGTCGCACTCCAGGCCATGCGAGTCGGCTTGGGCAGGTATTGCTCGCGCAGTGCCTGGTTCTGCTCGAAGCCACCGGAGCCCAGAATCACCCCGTAACGCGCATGCAGCTGCTTTTCCTGACCATCGCGTTGCACCGTGACCCCGGTGACCCGGCCCTGCTCCGTGAGCAACCCACGAAAATCGGTGTTCAGCCACAACGGCACGTTACGGTCCATCAGAGAACGACGCAGTGACGCAACCAACGCGCTGCCAAGGGCTGCGCGGCGGTCGAATTTACTTTTGCGCCGCCATTTGAAGTCCAGCTTGTAACGCAGCATCAGGCCCATGATCAGCCAGCGCCAGCCGAAGCTGCGGGCCATGGCCTTGTGCGCATGCCGGGCAGTCCAGGCAATACGCCCCATCAGCAAGGTCGAGGGTGACGGTTTGCGCAGGTTGTCCAGTTCCTCACCGAGCAGGCTGGTGTCGAACAACTCGGGGTCGAGGGTGCGTCCTCCGGGCAGCGAACCAGGCAAATGCGGGTAGTAGTCCGGGTACTTGGCAGCCACCGCATAACGTACCCGACTGGTACGGGTGAGCGCCTCGATCATCTTTGGCGCATTGTCCAGGTAGGCCTGCAGGCGCGCATCATCGACGTGCTCGCCAGCCGCGGCCTTGAGGTAGCGCATCGCCAACTCGAAGCTGTCGTTACCGCCCTGGCGAGCAAAGTAGTGATTGTTCGGGATCCAGATCCCACCGCCGGAAATAGCCGAAGTACCACCGTACTTGTCGCTTTTTTCCACGATCAGCACGCTGAAACCCTGGTCGGCGAGGAAGACCGCCGACGTCATCGCACCTGCACCCGAACCAACGACGATCACGTCGTAGTGGGTTTGAGACTGAACTTGAGCCGTCATTGTTGTTATGCCATTAGCTGAGGTCAGGAAAGACCGCCGACGACGATACGGGGACGCTGGCGGTGTGCATCCCATGATCACGGCTGACCGGGGCGCTCTCATCGTCAAAGCGGACTAGACCCGTCAGACGACATTGAACCTGGCGGACAACTGGTCCAGTGCACGCGCCAACTGCTCCAGGTCAGACGCCGCCGCGGCACTGCGGCCGGCATTGGCCGAGAGCACGCCGGTGCCGGCCGAAACGCTCTCGACGCGCACGACCATCTCCTGGGTGACCCGTACCTGTTCGGCGATCACCACAGCAATGGTGTCGACGCTTCGAATCACATCGTCAGTACCACTGCGGATCTGCGCCACCGAGTCGCCGGCCTCCTCTGCCAGCCCGACCCCATCACGCACCCGACTGATCACCCGGTCCATCCCGCCAACCACCGCCTGGGTCCCCTCCTGGATGTGTTGTACCGTGAGGTCGATTTCACCGATTGAACGGGCCGTACGTTGTGCCAACAGCCTGACCTCATCGGCCACCACGGCAAAACCACGGCCCTGCTCTCCTGCCCTTGCGGCCTCGATGGCGGCGTTCAGCGCCAGTAAATTGGTTTGTTCGGCAATGCTGCGAATCACATTCAGCACCGTACTGATCTCGCCGGAGAAGACTTCCAGCTCACGGATATGCACGGCGGTGTCGCTGATCACGTCGCTGATACGGTTCATTCCATGGGCCATATCGCGGATAAAACCTTCGCTTTTGCCCGAGCGCCCCGCCGAGTGCTGTGTGATGTTGCGTGAAACCCCGACCTGGGTATCGACTTCGCTGATTGAACCCGACAGTTGCTCAACTGCAGAAGAGATGCCGCGCACGGCGTCAGCCTGCTGCTGCGCAGCCAACGAGGCCAGCTCTGCCGATTCGGCCATGTGCGCCGCCTCGTGACTGACACGCTGCACCAACGCGCGCATCTGCGAGATCAACCCGTGCAGGCTGTCGCGCATCGTCGCGATATCACCCAGCATCCGGGCAAACTCATCGCGCCCCTTGACCTCGATGGGCTGCGACAGGTCGCCACTGGCAATCGCGCGCACACTGGCGCCCGCCTGGGCAAAAGCCCGTTTCAGGCGACGCAAGGTCGAGAACGCGGTAACGCTGCCAGCCAAAACCCCCACCACCGCCAGCACCAGGTACGCCAGCAGGGTCGAGCGATAGCGTTGCTGGGCGAGGTCGTATGCCCGCGCAGCCGCTTCCTTCTGCAACGTCTGCAGCTTGCCCAGTTCAATACCCGCCGCATCGCCAGCAGGTTCGGCCATGCGCAGGAACGAAATGATGCCGGACAGGCGATAGTCACCCGCGCGCAAGGACTCCAGCAAAAGCTCCAACTCACCCAGCCAGGCCTGGTAATGGCCATCAAAGGCCTCGGCCACCTGCTGTTCATGGCTGGACAAGGGGCGTTGGCGGTAGCTGGCCCACACCTGCGCGAGCGCGTGATTGTTGGCTTCGATGGCCGCTAGCGTCACATCGATCGAGCGGTCGAACGCCGCCACCAGCGGGCCTTCCGGGTCATGCTGAATAGCAAGCAACACCAGCCGCCGACTTTCATCGAGACGGTGCTGAACCTCACCGACAGTGAGCAGCGTCGCCAGATTGTCTTCATTGATGGTACGCAGACTGTCACGGGCCTGTTGCAGGCCATAGCCACCAAAACCGACCGCAACGATAAACAACAGTGTGGCCAACAACGCCCAGAACCACAGGCGCTGGGCAATAGTGATCGCGTTGAACATAAGCAACGGTAAACCCCGTAGAGGCGACAAGGCGCTCATCCGAGCGCCCCATGCACAATGAGTCAGTCAGCGGTGACCATGGCCATCATGGCCGCGAGGTAATGCTCACTATACGGCGGCAGCAGGCCCCATTCACGGCGCGGGTCATGCGCAGGCGCCTTGAACACGGTGCGCAGGTGACTGAACTCAAGAAACCCTTCACGGCCGTGGTAATGCCCCATGCCAGAGGCGCCCACGCCGCCGAACGGCGCATCGTGCATCGCCGCATGCATCATCACGTCGTTGACGGTGACGCCGCCCGACAGGGTGTGTTCCAGTACCCGCTGCTGCTCCTGTTGATCCTCGCCAAAGTAGTACAGCGCCAGCGGACGTGGCCGGGCGTTGATGTCGGCGATCACCCCATCAAGGTCCTCATACGTGAGCACCACCATGGCCGGGCCAAAGATTTCTTCGCGCATGATCTGGCTGTCACCCGGCGGATTGACCACCACACGCAGGGGCCGGCGACGGTCCTCGGCATCAACCGCCAACGCCTCCGGCAGGCTTTCGATGCGAGCCCCCAGGGCCCGGGCCTCGTCCACATAGCCTTCGACACGGGCCAGATGCCGCTGATTGACCACTGCCACCACATCCGGGTTGCCGGCAACCGAGGGGTTGAGCTCGCAATAGGCACTGCGCAAGGCGCTGAGGAAAGTTTCAAGGTGCGCCTGTGGTACATACACCAGGTCGGGATTGATACAGATCTGCCCGCCATTACAGGCTTTGGCTGCGGCGATGCTGAACGCCGCCTTGTTCAGGTCGGCACTGCGCGCAATGATCACTGGCGACTTACCGCCCAACTCCAACGTCACCGGTACCAGGTTCTGCGCAGCATTACGCATCACAGCGCGACCAATCGCAGTACTGCCGGTAAACACCATGTGGTCAAACGGCTGGGCGGTGAAGCCTTCCGCCAGCTCAGCGCCCCCCGTGACCACGGCGATCTCCAGCGGGTCAAGGTGCTCAGCACACAACTGCGCTACCGCCTCAGCGGTACGCGGAACCACCTCCGACGGTTTGAGAATCGCCCGGTTGCCCGCCGCCAGTGCGCAAGCCAGCGGGCTGAACAAGGTAAACAGCGGGGCGTTCCAGGTACCAATGATGCCCACGGTCCCTTTGGGCTGATACATGACCCAGGCCTTGGCGCCCAGTTGGTCGTAGGGCGCGAATGCCGGGCGCGGCTCGTCCTGCATCCAGAGGTGCAGGTTGTCCCGCGCATGCTTGAGCGACGAGAGAGAACCCAGCACGTCGTTCATCAGGGAAAAGCCTGCAGGCCTGCCGCCGAAATCCTGATCCATCGCTTCGGTCAACACACCGTGGTGACGCACGAGCAGGTCGATCACCTGCTGAATACGCCGACGACGTGTGTCGGCACTGACCGCGCCGGCGCTGTTAAAGGCTTGTTTCTGCCGGGATAACAGGCTCGAAAGCGCTTGTACGGATGACGTGGCTGAACTCATTCGTGTCCCCTCGCTGATGCTGGCCCCAAGGCCCGGAAGCGCCGGATGCGCATGGGGCCACACTAGTCGCGGGGCGACGCCCGGCGCCTCGTCCGATCGGACGAGAATCGAACAAAAGCGTTAGTCCGTTGAGACGATGTACAGCGCCCTGCGGCGACCAATACTGGCCACACGAAAACTCCACTCCATGAGGTCTATCATGGCTATGCAAAACGCCAGCTTCGATCCCCAGGCCTTCCGCGCCGCGCTCGGTACCTTCACTACCGGGGTCACGATCATCACGACCCAGGCCGAAGACGGCTCACCGGTGGGGATCACCGCCAACAGCTTCAACTCGGTATCGCTCAACCCGCCACTGGTGCTCTGGAGCCTGTCGAAGAACGCCCGCAGCCTGCCGGTTTTCAGCAACGGCAAGCACTGGAATGTGCATGTCCTGTCTACCGAACAGGAAAAACTCTCGGGGCGCTTCGCCACCCAGGGCGAAGACAAGTTTGCCGAAGTCCAACTCGATAATGGCGTCAGCGAGGCGCCCTTGCTGCAAGACTGCACCGCACGCTTTCAATGCCGTACTGCCTTCCAGTATGAGGGCGGCGACCATGTGATCTTTGTCGGGGAAGTGCTGGCCTTCGATCACAGCGACCGGGCGCCGCTGGCGTTCCAGAGCGGCCAGTATGCGCTGGCCACCCGCAAGCCGCGCAGCGAGCTGCGCCTGGCAACCACACCGCCGCCACCGGAATGCAGCTACACCGAAGACCTGCTCGGCTACTTGCTCGGGCGCGGGCACTACCAGGTGCTCAATGCCCTGCGGCGCATGGTGAGCAACCAGCAGCTGGACGAACAGGCCTTTTTCATTCTCTCGGTGCTGTGTATCCGCGATAACCTGAGCCTTGAGGAAATCAACACCTTTGTCAGCTACACCGGCCATGAGGTCACACTGGCCGGCATGCGCTTTCTCGAGCGCCAGCACCTGGTGGCGATCGAGGGCGATGCCGATCAGTTGCGTTTCGTGCTCACGGCAAACGGCCGCGAGGTGTCGCTGCAACAGTTGGCGCTGGCCAAGGTGGTGGAGGAAGAACTGTCGGCCAAGCTCGGCAGTGCCGACGCGCAAGCCCTCAAGGTCTTGCTCAAGCGCCTGATTGTAGTGAGCGACCCCGGCTTGCCCGATCTCTGGGCGCCGCGATGACGAGCGGCGCAACCGTCATGCCGGCCACCTCGGTCGGCTGGCGCAGCCACGGCCTGTTGTTGCTGCTGGCACTGGTGTTCGCCGACAACTTTGTCGGGCGCCAGATACTTGCGGTGATGATTGAGCCAATCAAGTCGGAGTTCGGGGTCGGCGACACGGCCATGGGCCTGATCTCCGGGCTGGCCTTCGCGGCGGTGTATGCGCTGATGGGCTTGCCGGCGGGACGTCTGGTGGATCGTCTGCCGCGTACGCGCCTGCTCGCACTGTCGTGCCTGCTCTGGGCGTTGGCAACGATGGCCTGCGGGCTGGCCGGCAGCTTTCTGGTACTGGCCATTGCCCGGATGCTGGTCGCGGTCAGCGAATCACCAACGACCTCGGCATCCCTGTCCTTGATCGCCGACCTGTATCCACCGCATCGACGTTCACTCGCCATCAGTTGCTTCACCGCCGCGCCAACGTTTTCCTCGATCATCGGCTTGAGTATCGGTGCCTGGGTGGTCGAAGTGTATGGCTGGCGTACAGCATTCATTGCCCTTGGCCTGCCCGCCCTATTGTTTGCCGCCATCATGGCCATCGTGGTGCGCGACCCGGTACGGGGGCGCTGGGACCTAAGCCCTGCTCCCGCCCATGCCCACGCGCCACTGCTCGGCATGGGCGCTGAAGCCCGCAAGCTATGGGCGCTGCCTGCCTATCGCTGCCTGATACTGGCGGGCGGCCTGACCACGCTCAGCTCCTACGCCATTGGCATGTGGAACACCAGCTTCCTGGTACGCTCCCACGGCCTCTCGCTGCAACATGCCGGCCTGTTAGCTGGGGTCATCTGCGGCACCGCCGCCGGTGTCGGGGGCCTGTTCAGCGGCTGGTTGAGCGACCGCCTGAGCCGACGCAACCCGCACTGGCAGCTCTCGATTCCGGTGCTGGGTCACTTGACCGCCATCGCCACCCTGAGCACCTACCTGCTCTGGCCCGACACCGTGCTGGTCACGCTCGGCAGCGTACCGATTCCAACGGCCATGGTGTGGTGTGCGCTCTACAGCTTCTTCGCCGTTTGGTGGGTAGCGCCGTCCTACAACCTTGTCACCCAATTGGTACCGTCCAACCGGCGCGGTACGGCCATGGCCCTGCAAACCATCGTCAGCACACTGCTCGGTGTCGGCATCGGGCCGCTGGTGACCGGCCTGTTCAGCGACATGCTGCAACCCCTGCTTGGCCAGCAGTCCTTGCGTTATGCGCTACTGCTGGTAAGCCTGCCGGTCATTGGCTCCGTACTGTTGCTGATCCGGACCTCGACCCACGCCTCCAGAACGGCCTATAGCCACGCGCTGTAAGCCTTGAACCACGCGTGTTTTCTTCGATGGGCAGCCTGTTCAAACACGGCTGCCCATCCCTCGATCAGAACCGGCTGAAATCCGGTTTACGTTTCTCGGTGAAGGCTGCGATCGCTTCTCGGGCGGCCTCTGCGTCAAGCATTTGAGCAAAGCGCTTCGCTTCTTCATTGATGCGTGCCAGCACGTCACCGGCATCTGCCAGTTTCAGCAGGCGCTTGGTCTCCATGACAGCACTCGACGGTTGCTGGGCAATCTTGCGTGCCTGGGACAACGCGAAGTCAAGGACGGCTTCCGGTGGCAGCACGCGATTGACCAGCTTCGACTGCAGCGCAAACTCGGCATCGAACGGCTCGCCGGTCAGCAACGCCTCGGCAGCGCCCTGATGACCAAACAGCTTGGGCAAGAGCAAGCTGGACGCGGCTTCCGGGCAAAGGCCGAGACTGACGAAAGGCACGCTGAAACGGGCGTTGGTGCCCGCATAGACCAGGTCGCAGTGCAGCAACAGCGTCGTGCCGACACCGACCGCCACGCCACAGACGGCCGCGACAATCGGTTTGGGAAATGCGCTCAAGGTGCGCAAGAAACGCCAGACCGGGGCATCCTCGGTCGCGGGCGGATGCGCGATGAAGTCACCAAGATCATTGCCGGCAGAGAAGACCTGCTCACTGCCACGAATCAGCACCACGCGAACCTCGCGGTCAACCGCTGCACTGACCAGCACCTCGCTGAGCGCGTCATACATGGTCGCGGTAATGGCGTTTTTCTTTGCTTCACGGTTAAAAGCAATCGTGAGGACGCCGGCCTCCTGAGTGGTGAAAATATCGCTCATCCTTGCCTCATTGGTTAAGTAAGCCACATGCCACACGAGTATGCCTTGCCAGCTTTCGCGGGTGTTGAAAACCAATAGGACAAAGACGTCGCCTGCCGGCGTTATCGCGGGCAAGCCCGGCTCCTACAGGCTGCGCGGACTCTGTTGGAGCTGGCTTGCCTGCGATGGCGTCGGTGGGGTATCCGCGAGTGCGCGGCGTCTGCATCGCGGGCAAGCCCGGCTCCTACAGCTTGCGCGGGGCCTGTTGGAGCTGGCTTGCCTGCGATGGTATCGGCGGGGTATCCGCGAGTGCGCGGCGTTTGCATCGCGGGCAAGCCCGGCTCCTACAGCTTGTGCAGGCTCTGTTGGAGCTGGCTTGCCTGCGATGGCGTCGGTGGGATGCCCGCGAGTGCGCGGCGCCTGCATCGCGGGCAAGCCCGACTCCTACAGCTTGCGATGGCTTCAGCGAGGCGTCAGTCAGCGGTTGCCAGGGTGTTCCTCGCGTGCGGCGTGCTGAGCCTCACGGGCTTCACCTTCAACCCGCACCGACGCGACTGCCGGCGCCGGTACATCATCCTCGCTGTTCACCGAACGGCGAAAACCCTTGATCGATTCACCCAGGTCGGCACCCAGGTGCTTCAGACGCTTGCTGCCAAACAGCAGCACCGCCACAACCAACACTACCAGCCAGTGTTTCCAGTCAAACACACCCATGATTCAGTCTCCGTTTGCACAGTGCAACGCCCGCACCCAGGTTGCGGGCGCCCAACACGCTGATTACTCGACGTCTTCGTAAGGCAGGCCGACGTAGTTTTCGGCGATATTGACCAGGCCGGCATGGGAGTTGAGGAAGTACTCACGGTCGGCTTGCTGCATCTTCTGGTCCCAGGCGTCCTTGTGGTCGCCGAAATCATGCAACAGGTTGGTCATGAACCAGCTGAAACGTTCGCCTTTCCAGATACGGCGCAGCGCCAGTTCCGAATACTTCTCCAGCAGGTCGGTGCGGCCTTCCTTGTAGACCTTGACCAGGATGCGGTACAGGTAGCACACGTCGGAGGCGGCCAGGTTCAGGCCTTTTGCGCCGGTCGGCGGCACGATGTGAGCCGCGTCGCCCACCAGGAACAACTTGCCATACTGCATCGGCTCAACCACGTAGCTGCGCAACGGGGCGATGCTCTTCTCCAGCGATGGACCGGTCACCAGCTTGTCGGCCACTTCCTGCGGCAGACGTGCCTTGAGCTCATCCCAGAAGCGTTCATCGGACCACGCTTCGACCTTGTCGGTCAGCGGTACTTGCAGGTAGTAACGGCTGCGGGTCAGCGAGCGCTGGCTGCACAGGACGAAACCACGGTCATGGTGGGCATAGATCAGTTCATGGTTGACCGGTGGGGTGTCGGACAGCAGGCCCAGCCAGCCGAATGGATACACGCGCTCGTATTGGGTGAGGATCTCCTCCGGGATGCTCTTGCGGGCAACACCGTGGAAGCCGTCGCAACCGGCGATGTAGTCACAATCGATGCGGTAGGTTTCGCCGCCTTTTTCAAAGGTGACGTAAGGATTTTCGCCCTTCATCTCGTGCGGCTGCACATTCTCGGCCGAGTAGATGATCGGCGCACCGCTGGCAGTGCGAGCGTCCATCAGGTCACGGGTGACTTCCGTCTGGCCATAGACCATCACGGTCTTGCCACCGGTCAGCGCTTTGAGGTCAACGCGAATGCGCTTACCGGCAACCAGCAACTCGACGCCGTCGTGAACCAGGCCCTCGGCGTCCATACGCTCGGAAACACCGGCTTCACGGAGCATGTCCACCGTGCCTTGCTCCAGTACACCGGCACGAATGCGACTGAGCACATAGTCCGGTGTCTGACGTTCAAGAATGATGTTGTCGATGCCAGCCTTGTGCAGCAGTTGACCCAGCAGAAGTCCAGAAGGGCCGGCACCGATAATCGCAACCTGAGTTTTCATTACTGTGATCTCACATGGGCACTCCAGCCGGTTTCGGGCAACGACTGGAGGTTATTGTTTTATTTGGCCCCTGCATTTTTACTTACAAAAACTGGAAAAAAAGGTGATATTTCGCCCATGAATTGCACTTTTGAAAATACGGTTCGATTATCGAACGAACCAATACACCCCTCTAACCACACCCGCCAGGTCGCTTCGCACGATGAAAACCAGCCTTCCCAGCATCCCCGTATTCAAGCTGTACGGTGAAAACCAGGCATGGCCAACCCCGGACCTGCTGCACTGCGAGTCGATCCCCAAACGCAGTAGCCTGCACCATTGGGAGATCAAGCCACACCGTCACGCCGACCTGTTCCAGTTGCTCTACGTACAGCGTGGCCAAGCGATGGTCGAGGTCGAGGGACGGCGTACAAAGGTGTTGGAAGCGTCGATCCAGGTCACGCCGCCGCTGACCGTGCATGGCTTTCAGTTTTCAGAAAATATCGAGGGCTACGTACTCACCCTTGGTGCGCCACTGGTCGCGCAATTGGAGGCACAATTGGGTGCGCCACTGACCGTCCTGGCATCGTCCGGCTGCTACCCGGTCGGGCGTGATCGCCGTACCCTCAATACCCTGTTCACAGCCCTGCACCAGGAGTATGAAGGCAGCGCGCCAGCACGCGACCTGCTGCTGCACTCCCTGGTCAATGTGCTGATGGTCTGGATCAGCCGCCAAGGCCTGCAGAACAGGCAACCAAGTAGCCGTGGCGAACGCAACCAGCAATTGCTCAGCAGCTTTATCAAACTGGTGGAACAGCATTACCGGGAGCATCTCTCAGTGGAGCACTTCGCCCACCGTGTCGGCCTTTCCAGCGTGCACCTCAATACCCTGTGCCGAGAACTGGCCGGGCAGACAGCGCTGCAGATCATTCACCAACGCCTGCTACTGGAAGCCAAGCGCAGCCTGATCTACACCACCATGAGCATCAGCCAGTTGTCAGACAGCCTGGGCTTCAGCGACCCGACCTACTTCTCACGCTTCTTCCGCCGCCTCAGTGGCCAGACCCCTAACGCATTCCGCCAAGCGGCCGGGCACCACGAAAGCGGCGCCTGAACACCCGCGAGTTTTTCGCAGTCAGCCGAATTTTCTTAATAAATACCGCCACTTTCAGGCATGCAAGGCGCAGAAACGTTAGGCCTTAAAAACATAACTTATTGATTTTAAAGGCTAAAAAATAAAATTAAAAACTGGCACGGTAGTTGAGAGGCGTCCCCCTTGCGCAGCGGCATAAAACCCTCTGCGCATGACTCATAACAATAAGGCTGACCCTCTCATGCATCAGAAATTCACCCTCGCCACACCCCTTGCGCTCACTGCTGCCCTTCTGCTGGCCAGCACGGCTTCACAGGTTCAGGCCACTGAAGGCGGTATCTCATCCTGGCCGATGGGCATCGAAAACTACGGTATGGGTATCCTGCCGCCACCTGGCACGTACGGTCAGGTGTTCGTCGGCAACTACCTGGCCGACACCCTGCGCGACAACGCCGGCGACAAAGCGGCTGACATCGACCTGCGCGTGACCACCATCGTTCCACGTTTTGTCTGGGTTACCGAGCAGAAGGTCCTGGGTGGCAACCTCGGCTTTCATGCGTTGCTGCCACTCAACGATATCCGCCTGAACGTCAAGAATGGTCCGCACGACCACAAGCGCGGCATCGGTGACGCGCACCTCGGCCCGGTGATCGGCTTCCACCACAGTGACAAGTTCCACACTGCCGTGGGCGTCGACTTCGTGCTGCCTACCGGTAGCGAGTACGACAAGAACGACCTGGTCAACCTGGGCAACAACTACTACACAGTGCAGGCCGTGTATGCCATGACCTACATGGACCCCAACGGCTTCAATGCCGACGTGCGCCTGATGCACGACTACAACTTCGAGAACAAGGACACCCACTACCAGTCTGGCCGCGAACTGCATGCGGACTACACCCTCGGCTGGGGCCTGGGCAACGGCTGGGTACTCGGTGTCGGCGGCCACGCCTATCAGCAGATCAGCGATGACAAATGCAGCGCCTCGAACTGCGCAGCCGCAGCCCTGGTTGACGCCAACGACGGCAACCGTGGCCGCTCCTTCTCGATTGGCCCTGCAGTGCAGTACACCAGCAAGAACGGCTGGTCGCTGAGTGCCAAGTGGCAGGACGAATCGGGCGTGCGCAACCGCGCCGAAGGCCAGACATACTGGCTGAAGTTCACCACCGCGCTGTGAGCCGCCCCCGCAGGCCGTAATGAAAACGCCCCGAACCGTACAGGTTGCGGGGCGTTTTTAATCGCACTACAGGGCTTCAACCACCCTTGAGGCGGTAACTGACCTGAGCTCGGCTCATGCCGAGCATCTGTGCGGCCGCAGTCACATTGCCACCGGAGCGTTCCAGCGCCAGGCGCACCAGGCGCAATTCGATCTCTTCCAGCGAGGTACTCAAGACCCGCTGGCGTCCCGAGACAAAGTCCTGCAGGCTCGCCAACGCCGGCTCCTCGGCCGCACCATCGGCCACAGGCTCAACGGTAGGCTCCGAGGCGGGCGGTACAGCCTCCTCAGCGGCTCGCGTCGCCGACAGACGCCCCTCGGCAGTCAGGCCGATCGCCGTCGCCATCAGCGGCGCCCCGGCTTCGGTCAGGTGCACAACGTCCATCACCTCGCCATCACCAGCAGCAATCACACCGCGTTCGATGAGGTTCTGCAGTTCGCGGATATTGCCCGGGAAACGGTAGGTCAGCAGTGCATTGACCAAGCGCGTGCTGAAACCGGCCAACTGACGACCATGACGCTGGCTGAAGATACGCAGGAAGTAGCTCATCAACAGCGGAATATCTTCTCGACGTTCACGCAGCGGCGGCAGGTGAATCGGGAAGACGTTCAGTCGATAGAACAGGTCTTCACGAAAACGTCCGGCTTCGACTTCACGGCGCAAGTCCAGGTTGGTGGCGGCGATCACCCGTACGTCAACCGCGATTGGCGCCGTACCCCCTACCCGCTCGATCTCGCCTTCCTGCAAGGCACGCAGAATCTTGCTCTGCGCACTGAGGCTGAGCGTGGCAATTTCATCAAGGAACAAGGTACCGCCATCAGCCCGCTCGAAACGCCCGGGCCGCGAACGGTCAGCCCCGGTGAAGGCCCCGCGCTCGACACCAAACAGCTCGGCCTCCACCAGATTCTCTGGCAGGGTTGCGCAGTTCAAGGCCACCAGTTGCGTGTGGTGCCGCAAACTGGCCTGATGCAGGGTACGTGCAAACAACTCCTTGCCCACGCCAGACTCGCCGGTCAGCAGGACCGTGGCCTGGGTCGGTGCTACGCGTTGCAACAGCTGACTGGCCGCGACAAAGGCAGCGGAAATCCCCACCAGCTGTTTACCCTCAGGCGGTACGTCGAGCTCGGCAAGGGTAGTCTCGGTACCTGAGCTGTAGGCACTGCGGCTCAGGAAGTCACCCGCGTCCAGATACGCCAGGTCGACGTCGATATCCTCCCACTGCTCGGCCGGCTTGCCGACGATGCGGCAGGCCTGGTGCCCCATGGCGCGGCACTCCTCCTCGCGAAAGACCACCAGACGCCCGAGCAGCGACGAGGCATAGCCGCTGGCATAGCCGATCTCCATCCAACAGGCCGGTTCGCCACCCAAGCCGTAGACCGCAATGTGTTCGTCGTCCTCCAGGGAGTTGTGCCAGAGGAATTCGGAGTAGAAGTGCCCGGCGCTGGAATCGATCTCGAAACGCACGACCTCGACATTGACCATGCCCTCAAGCATATGCAGGCGCGGCCCAGCGCTGTAGAGGCTGGCGTGATCACCCTCGGGCCATTGCTCGCTGACCTGCGCAGCATCGCGTGCACCGGCTTGCCAGCCGATACGCGTGAGCAAGCCACGCGCCTTGTCAAACCCCAGCGCGTCAATCAGTTCACGGCGAATAGCCCCGAACGCCGAGCCCTGCAGCAGCATCATGCGCTGGCCGCACAGCCATATGCTGCCATCCTGTGGGGCGAATGCCACGGTTTCAGCCAGTTGTTCAGCGGAAGGCAAACCACTGGCACCGAACTGGCTGGCCCGATCAACGATCAGGCGCTTCTGTCGACCGAGTAACTGCTTGAGAAAATCCTCATCCGCAGGACGGCCGGTCTTGCTGGTTGTTGTTGTACGAGTCATAGGCAATCAACAGAAGGCAGATAAGTAGCCTTTCAGTATGCCCAGCCCCCCCGTCGGGTCAATCGGCAGGCAGACGACTAGCCACCCTCTTCAGGTACTTTCGTCCGATAACCGCACAATTTCTCTTCATTCGGCGCACTGCCGAGCTTTCGACAGCTTGCGACTTCTCTGCATAAATTTCCGCACCTGCCGCTTCAAACCCTCCTGCCCGCGACATCCTGCCGCGTCTTAAATTTCTCGCAAGCTACTGTTTTAAAAGGGATAAATTAATTTTAAGCCGCGTGGCACGATAATTGTTAGTCACAGGTCACGTGCACATCGATAAAAAAAATACAGGTGACCCCGACATGACCACTGCCCACTTCGCGCTTGACACCCGCTGCACCTTGCCGGTGCGGCTAGTCTCCTTGTGCAACCTCCCGGACAGTGCCCTCGGTGCCCTCCATCAGCTGCAAGGCTGAACCGTAACCCTGCGTACCACGACCAGCCGGAAGCCTTCGGCCAGCGGCGCTCAAGCCGCTGATGGATGACCTTTCGGTTCTATAAGAGAGAACATCATGACCGCTACTCGCCCTGCCTATCAGAACCTTGACTTGCAGCCGCTCGCCGGAGAATGGCGTGCCGGCAGCGCCGGTCGCTCGCTGGAAGTGTTCGACCCCTTCACCCAACAGCGTTTGCTGGACATTCCCCTGGCCAATCGCGAAGACCTGGACGTGGCCTACCGCAAGGCACGCGAAACCCAGGCCGAGTGGGCAAGCAAAGGGCCCGCCGCGCGCGCCCAGGTGCTGCTTAATGCGGTGAAGATCTTCGACGAACGCCGCGAAGAAATCATCGACTGGATCATCCGGGAGTCCGGCAGTACCCGCATCAAGGCACAGATCGAGTGGGGCGCCGCCCGTGCCATCACCCTGGAGTCGGCCAGCCTGCCGAGCCGCGTACACGGGCGCATCATTGCGTCGAACATCCCGGGCAAGGAAAGCCGCGTCTACCGCATGCCACTGGGCGTGATCGGTGTCATCAGCCCGTGGAACTTCCCCCTGCACCTGACCGCCCGCTCACTGGCACCCGCCCTGGCCCTGGGCAACGCTGTGGTGGTCAAACCGGCCAGCGATACCCCGGTCACCGGCGGCCTGCTGCTGGCGCGTATTTTCGAAGAAGCCGGCCTGCCAGCTGGCGTACTCAGCGTGGTCGTGGGCTCCGGCGCGGAAATCGGCGATGCCTTTGTCAAGCACCCGGTACCGGCGTTCATCTCGTTCACCGGCTCCACTCAGGTTGGGCGCAACATCGGCCGCATTGCCAGCGGCGGCGAACACCTCAAGCACGTTGCCCTCGAGCTGGGCGGCAATAGCCCGTTCGTGGTCCTGGCCGACGCTGATGTCGAGCAGGCCGTCAATGCCGCCGTGGTGGGCAAGTTCCTGCACCAGGGGCAGATCTGCATGGCGATCAACCGCATCATCGTCGAACAGCCACTGCTGGAAGCCTTCACCCGCCGCTTCGTCGAGCGCGTCGAAGCCCTTCCCTACGGCGACCCGAGCAAGGCCGAAACCGTGGTCGGCCCGGTGATCAACGCCAAGCAACTGGCCGGCCTGCAGGAGAAGATCAACACGGCCATCGCCGAGGGCGCCACGCTGCTGGTCGGCGCGCAAGCCCAGGGCAATGTAATGCCACCGCATGTGTTCGGCGACGTGACCGCCGACATGGAGATCGCCCGGGAAGAAATCTTTGGCCCACTGGTCGGCATTCAGTCCGCCCGTGATGCCGAGCATGCCCTGGAGCTGGCCAACCGCAGCGAGTACGGCCTGTCCAGCGCGGTGTTCACCTCCAGCCTGGAGCGCGGCGTGCAGTTCGCCCAGCGTATTCATGCCGGCATGACCCACGTCAACGACATCCCGGTCAATGACGAACCCAACGCACCGTTCGGTGGCGAGAAGAATTCCGGCCTTGGCCGCTTCAATGGCGACTGGGCCATTGAAGAGTTCACCACTGATCACTGGATCACCCTGCAACACGCCCCTCGTCCGTATCCATTCTGATCCGGCCCAAGGCTCCTATGAACCAACCTACCAATAAAAAAATGGAGTACGAAATGTCATCACTCCTCAACAGTTCAGCTGTGAAACGGACTTTCGCTGCTTGCTTCGCCCTGCCTTTTGTCGTGCTTGCCGGTAATGCCGCCGCCGATGGTGATGGCGTCTGGAAAGGCGGAGAAAACGTCTACGCCAAGGTTTGCGGCCACTGCCATGAAAACAAGGTCGGCCCGGTGATCAAGGGTCGCCAACTGCCACCGGCGTACATCACCGCCGTGGTGCGCAACGGCTTCCGCGCCATGCCGGCCTTCCCCGCTTCGTTCATCGACGACAACTCGCTGCAACAGGTCGCCGACTACATTTCCAAAGCGTCTGCGCCAGCGGCCAAACCTTAAGGAGCGCGTCATGAACGTCGAACGTCGTTTCCTGCTCAAGGGTATGGCCCTGGGCGGCCTGGCCGGTGTTGCCATGGGCAGTTCCAGCCTGGCCATGGCCAACACCATGCTCGGCGGCCAGGCCCGGCCGGCGCTGCCAACCCTGGCCTTGGTCAGTGGCAATGTCGCTGAGTCGGCCTTCCTCCAGGGGATCAACGCCAGCCCAGCCGCCAGGCAGGTCAGTGTGCAGCGCACCGACCTCAGCCTGGACTTCATCCTTGGCTTGGAAAAGCGCCTGCGCAGTGGCCAGCCGCAACGCATCATTGGCCTGGTCGACGATGCCAGCGCCGCGCTGATCGTAGACCTGGCGCGCAGCACAGGTGCCCGGGTGCAATGGCTGGGCCAGCACAACGCAACGGCCACCGCCTCGCAGCACCGCCTGCTCAGCGCCCAAGCGGCCAGCGGCTGCGCCCCGCAGCTGGGCCTGCAGTTGAACGCCTGTGGCACCGGGTTCAGCCTCAGCGAGCAGCGCCTGCATGGCAACAAAGCCCCCCTGCAGATGGGCGCCGCCAGCCGTAACCGCGCCGGTTCCGAGCAATGGGCCGCCACGCTCGGCTACGCCCTGGCAGTAATGGGCAGCGCCGACAGCGGACAGGCACCCCTGGTGGCCAGCCGCCCATCGCCGTTGACCGGCAATTTCGTTTCGTTCTCGATCGAAGCTTGAAGGAGCTAACAGATGACTGAGCAAACCAACAACACCCTGCTCCCGCGCGGCGTCGATGCTGCCAACTTCCAACAAGCCATCGCCAAGTTCCGTAAGCTGCTGGGCGAGGACAATGTTCTGGTCAAGGACGATCAACTGATCCCCTACACCAAGATCATGATGGCCGTGGACAACGCCGAACACACGCCATCCGCCGCCGTCACCGCCACCACCGTCGAGCAGGTGCAAGGCGTGGTGAAGATCTGCAACGAACACAAGATTCCGGTATGGACCATCTCCACCGGCCGTAACTTCGGCTACGGTTCTGCGGCGCCAGGCCAACGCGGCCAGGTGATCCTCGACCTGAAGAAGATGAACAAGATCCTGCATGTCGACCCAGAGCTGTGTACGGCACTGGTCGAACCGGGTGTGACCTACCAGCAGTTGTACGACTACCTGCAGGAAAACAACCTGCCGCTTATGCTGTCGTTCTCCGCGCCGTCGGCCATCGCCGGCCCGCTGGGCAATACCATGGACCGTGGCGTGGGTTACACCCCCTACGGTGAGCACTTCCTGATGCAATGCGGCATGGAAGTGGTACTGGCCAACGGTGACGTCTACCGTACCGGCATGGGCGGCGTTAAGGGCGACAAGGCCTGGCAGGTGTTCAAATGGGGCTACGGCCCAACCCTGGACGGCATGTTCACCCAGGCCAACTATGGTATCTGCACCAAGATGGGTTTCTGGCTGATGCCAAAACCACCGGTGTTCAAGCCGTTCGAGATCAAGTTCGAGAACGAGTCGGACATCGCTGAGATCGTCGAATTCATCCGCCCCCTGCGTATTGCCCAGGTCATCCCGAACTCGGTGGTCATCGCCGGCGTACTCTGGGAAGCCTCCACCTGCAACACCCGCCGTGCCGACTACACCACTGAGCCGGGCGCGACCTCCGACGCGATCCTCAAGCAGATCCAGAAAGACAAGAACCTCGGTGCCTGGAACGTGTACGCCGCGCTCTACGGCACTCAGGAACAGGTCGATGTGAACTGGAAGATCGTCACCGGCGCCCTGAAACAGCTGGGCAAAGGCCGCATCGTCACCCAGGAAGAAGCCGGTGACACCCAGCCGTTCAAGTACCGCGCGCAATTGATGTCGGGTGTGCCAAACCTGCAGGAATTCGGCCTGTACAACTGGCGTGGCGGCGGTGGTTCGATGTGGTTCGCCCCGGTGAGCCAGGCCCGTGGCAGCGAGTGCAACAAGCAGCAGGCGCTGGCCAAGAAGATCCTCAACAAGCATGGCCTGGACTATGTCGGCGAGTTCATCGTCGGCTGGCGCGACATGCACCACGTCATCGACGTGTTGTACGACCGCACCAACCCGGAAGAGACCAAGCGCGCCAACGCCTGCTTCGCCGAACTGCTGGATGTGTTCGAGAGCGAAGGCTACGCCGTGTACCGCGTCAACACCGCCTTCCAGGAGCGTGTGGCGCAGAGCTACGGCCCGGTGAAGCGCAAGGTTGAGCATGCACTCAAGCGTGCCCTGGACCCGAACAACATTCTGGCGCCAGGCAAGTCGGGCATCGACCTCGCCAACCCGTTCTGATTGCTCTTGATGCCCCGCCGGCACCTCTCGGCGGGGCGGTTTTTACCGCTAGGAAATACCATGAACTACGCGCAACTGTTCGCTGCCAGTGCCTTGCTGCTGGCTGCCCCTCTGGCCCTGGCTCAGGGCGACGCCGCCCAGGGCAAAACCCTGTTCACCGCCCAGTGCGGCTTCTGTCACAGCCCCGAAGCGGGCAAGAATCTCATGGGCCCAAGCCTGCATGGCGTGTTCGGCCGTGCCAGCGCCCAAGCACCCGCCTTCAGCTACTCTGCCGCACTGCAAGGCGCCAAGCTGCAGTGGAATGAAGCCAACCTGGACAAATGGCTGAGCAGCCCTGCCACCCTGCTGCCGGGCAACATGATGATGTTCCCCGGCCAGGCAGACGCGCAGAGCCGCCAACACCTGATCGCTTACCTGAAAACCTTGAAGTAAGCGCCTTCAGGGCCACCAGGGTGACCATCAGCGCAGCGTTTCCGTAGGTTCTGCCTTCGGTACGCCCATCGCGCATCTGGTCACCCTGTTGCCGCCCACACCTTAAGTCGTACCCCCTGCCTCTTTGGTACTGGAAAGCCCCCGTGTGCTTGACAGCCCGACAGGCCGATCGCAATTCTTGCCGCGCAGAACAGGCCCTCCATAACAACAACAGCGATTGAGTGGCGCTTCACTGCGCCATCGGAACAAGGAGTTCGTCGATGCTTGGCTACTATGCGCAATACAGCAAGGAATACATCGCCACCCTGATGATCGTGACCACGCTTTTCTTCGCGCTGCCGATCTTCATTGCGCCTATTGCCTGGGCCAAAGCCATGCGCTGGACGATCCCGGACCATCAGCACCTGGCCATTTACTTCGGACGCTGCCTTGGCGCATTCATTCTGGTCATTGAAGCCGCCATGCTGCGTTCGGTCATGACCGGCACTAGTTACAGCTACGCCTTCGACCTACTGTTCATGGTCTTCGGCCTGATGTTCGCCGTGCATGTCTATGGCGCACTGAAGCGTATCCAACCGATCACCGAAACCCTGGAAATCGGCTTCTGGGTAATGCTCTTCGTCCTTAATATCCTGTTCTACCCCGCCACCACCCTCACCCCCTGAAGGCCCTGCGCGAGTGCGGCAGCTGCAGCGCACGCTCTGACAGTACGACCTTTTGCCCATGGTGGTGTCAGCAGCGCAAGCGCACACTGCCTTCAGCTGATGGATCAGCGACCCGTCGCAGAAAGCCCGCCTTGCGCGGGCTTTTTGTCGTCTGGTGTCCTGTAGACGGCACCGAGTCCACCTTTCTGACAAATGTCAAAAGGCCCGGACCTGTCTTGGATAGAGTAGTTGCAACGGCTACCTACCCATCGAGACGACCATGAGCAACTCGCAGGACGAGGTCATCGCCTTTCTCTCATGCCCCGGCAACTACCCAGGGCCTGAGCAGCCGGTCATCTGCATAGAGAGCCACGGTTCCAGAGTGTTTCTCCACGCGGATCGAGCCTACAAGCTCAAGCTCGCAGTGGCTTATGCTGCGCTGGATTTCCTGACCCTGGAACGCCGCGAGCAGGCCTGCCGGGCTGAGTTGCGACTCAACAGCCGGACAGCCCCAGACCTGTATTTGCGCCTATGCCCGATCACACGCCAATCAGATGGCCAGCTGGCATTCGACGGTGACGGCCAAGTCGTGGATTGGTTGGTGGTCATGCGGCGCTTTCCTCAGGAAGCGCTGTTCGACCGCATGGCCGTTGAGGGTCGACTGAGCGAGCCGCTGATCACTGAACTGGGAGCGGAGATTGCAAGGTTTCATGCCAGCGCCGAGGTTACCCCAGCCTTCGGTCGCGTGGATGACCTGGCCTGGGAGGTTGAAAAGAACCATCGGGAAATGTGCCGCTATCCGCAGCTCTTGGCGATGGACGCGGTCAACGACCTCTACAGTGCCAGCCGTTCGACACTCGACGGCTTGACCCAATGCCTGGAACAGCGCCGACGCGAGGGACGGGTGCGGCGTTGTCATGGCGACCTGCGCCTGGCCAACATCTGTTTATACAACGGGCACCCGACGTTATTCGACGGTATTGAGTTCAGCGAGCGAATCGCCTGTATCGACAGGCTCTACGACGTGGCATTCGTGTTAATGGACCTGGACCATCATGGCCTGCACCCTCTGGCGGTGTGCCTGTTGAACAGCTATCTGCAACACGGTGACATGAAGGAAGACTGCCGCCCCTTGGCATTCTTTCTTTCATTAAGGGCCGCGACTCGCAGTTTTTCCCTCGCCAACGGCTCAGTGCGCCAGCAGGACTGTGCCTTGCAGCAACTGAAAGCCGATAAAGCCCGGCAATTGCTGCGTCAGGCACAGGGCTACCTGAATGACGAAAGCCCACGTCCGGGAGTACCTACAGCATGTTGAAGAAACCCTATGCCTACCGCGCCAACAGCGCCCAGGCCGCTATTACGCCGTTGCTACGCCATTACGCTGAACCGTTGCCAGCGCTGGAGACAGAAGCCTTCGGCGCGCTGTTTGACCGCTACGCCGATGCGCGGGTGGTCATGATCGGCGAAGCCAGTCATGGCACCTCGGACTTCTATCGGGCCCGTGCGGCGATTACTCAACGGCTGATAACCCAGCACGGCTTCAACATCATTGCCGTCGAAGCAGACTGGCCAGATGCCAGCCACGTTGACCGCTATGTGCGCGGGCTGGCACCAACGGCCTGGAAGCGCCATATCTTCAGCCGCTTTCCTACCTGGATGTGGCGTAATACCGAGGTGAAAACCTTTTCCCACTGGCTACACCAGTACAACCACTCGATGGCCCCGGAGCGGCGTGTCGAGTTCCGTGGGCTGGATGTCTACAGCTTGCGCAACTCCATTCGGGAGGTGCTGCACTATCTGGAGGGTGTCGACCCGCTGCTGGCCCATGAAGCGCGGCAACGCTACGGCTGTCTGACCCCTTGGCAGGATGATCCGACCCTGTATGGTCACTTTGTCGAACGTGCAGGTGTAATGCCCTGTGAGCAAGCGGTGGTCGAGCAACTGAACGTCATGTTGGCCAAGCAGTTGGCCGGGCTGGTAAAGGACGATGAAGCCTTTTTCGATGCCCGGCAGAATGCACAAGTCATCCGGGCGGCGGAACAGTACTACCGCGCCATCTATCGTGGTTCGAGCGCCTCCTGGAACCTGCGCGACCGGCATATGTTCGACACCTTGCAGGCGCTGCTCGAACATCGGGGTGCTGAAGCCAAAGCCGTGGTCTGGGCGCACAACTCCCATATCGGCAATGCAAGTGCCACGGAGATGGGCTGGAAGGGACAATTCAACATTGGCCAACTGTGCCGCAGCGCCTATGGTCGGGACGTGGTGCTGATCGGCATGAGCACCGATCAGGGTCAGGTAGCGGCGGCCGATGATTGGGATGGCGACATGCACATCAAGGATGTGCGCCCCTCACGTGCCGATAGCTGGGAACAGCAATTTCTCAAGGCCGGCGTGGCCCGCTCATTGACCGACTGGCGTGATCCGCAACGAGAGGATCTGCGCGACGCGCTGTCCATGTCGCTGCTCGAACGGGCCATAGGTGTCATCTACCGCCCGCAGAGTGAACGCGAAAGCCACTATTTTCAGGCAGTACTGGCCGACCAGTTCGACGCAATGGTGTGGTTTGAAAAGACGCTTCCGGTCACAGCGTTGCCACTGCCGAAGTCCCAGAAGCTGGAACCGGAAGACGAGACCTATCCGTTTGGCGTGTAGGGGTCACGCAGCCGCTTCAACAGCGGCTTGTTCCCCATAAAACGGTGCCATTCACACGCCAGATTCACGCTGCCAGGCACGCTGCAGCAGGTCGATGACCTCGTCGTCCGATGTCTGGGAAAAGTCCAGGTACCATTGCCCGATCGACACCAGCCACTCAGGCGTGAGTGGACACACCAGCTCGGTCACTTCACTGCGCAAGGCCTCGGCAGAGTCCAGTGCCGCCACAGGCACTGCAACGACAATGTGCGCCGGGTTGTGTCGCCGTACGGCATGTACCGCAGCCATCATTGTGGCCCCGGTGGCCAGCCCGTCATCGACCAGAATCACCACCTGATCCTTGAGGTTCAAGGGCTGTCGCCCTGCCCGGTAGGCGTGCTCGCGGCGTGATAACTCACGGGTTTCCCGTTCGACCACAGCGTCGAGGGTAACCTGATCGATGTGATTGGCTCGCAACACGTCCTCATTGACGATTTGTATACCGCCACTGGCAATGGCGCCCATGGCGTATTCCTCATGAGAGGGCACGCCCAGCTTGCGGACCAGCATCACGTCCAGGCGAACCTCAAGAGCGGTGGCGATTTCGTAGGCAACCGGAACACCACCGCGTGGCAGGCCGAGAACAATGACATCATCCCGTTGTGCGAATTGCAGCAGCGGCTCCACCAGGCTTTGGCCGGCAGCCGTTCTGTCACGCAAGGTCATTTGCAACGAAGGACTAGGGTTCATCTGACACCTTCCTAAGGGCTTATCAAGGACGGATCCGCGCTCGTCGTGCCCTTTTGCAACAAATAGTCGACGAGCGTATCCAGGGTTTGTACCTGCTGGTAATCGGCTTCGGGAATGGCGATGCCGACGCGCTTGTTCAAGGCTTCGATAAAGCGAAGCCAGTCCATGGAGTCCAGATCAACCTCTTCGCGCAGTGACCGATCGCTGCGAAGGTGCTCGACCTCCAGCTCTGGCGCGATGCCTTTCAAGGCGTTCAGAACCTCACTGCTGATCAATTGTCGATCCATGTGTGCATGCCTCAAAGGTTCTCGGGTTGTTGTAGCAAATGACCAAGCTCAACGAGAAACCGCGCGCCATAGTGGCCGTCGCTGGCCCGATGATCGGCAGACAGGCTGCTGACGACGGTGGGCATCACGCAGAGTTGCCCCTCACGCACCCAGGGCCGCTCACTGATCCGCCCGAAGCCGACCAGCGCCACCTGGGGCGGGTAGATCACGCCAATGACGGTGTCCACCCCCTGATCGCCAAGCAGCGTCACTGTCAGGCCCGCACCGCTGAGCTCGGAGCTGCGCAAGGAGCCACTGCGCGTACGCTCCACCAGGCTGGCCAGTTCACTCATCAACTGGGGCAATGACTTGTCAGCGACATCGTGCAAGACCGGCGCAAGCAGGCCGCCCTGGCGCAGCGAGATCGCCACCCCAAGGTCACTGCCGGTTGCAGGCTCGAAGGTATTCGTGTCGCGCCAGAAGCCGTTGAGCCGGGGGTACGTGCGCAGGGCCAGAGCCACGGCTTTTAGCAACAGTACGCTGGGCAACAAGCGCTCCTGCAACGGACAGTGCGCATTGTGTGCCTGCAGCCAGGTCATGGCGTGGCCCAGCTCAAGGGTCTCGCACAGGTAGTAGTGCGGAATCTCTCGCTTGGAACGGCTCATGGCCATGGCGATGGTTTGACGCATGGCCTGGTTCCGGTCCGGTGGCGTTGCAGCACGAGCGGCCGCTTCGACATCGTCCAGCGTGATCACACCGTGTGGTCCGCTACCGCCAAGCAGCGTGACATCCAGGCCCAACTCGGCAGCGCGCTTGCGGGCCACCGGGGAAATCCGTGGTCGGCCGACGACGGCGTTGGGCGTTTCAACCCGTCCATGGCCGCTGCCGGTGGCGGTGCTGCTGGTGGCGGTGAGTGGCGCGCTTTGTGCCTGCTCACCTGGCGCCAGCAACAGCGCGATCGGTGTGCCGACCGGTACCTTGGTGCCAACCTCAATCAACAATTGCGCGACCGTAGCGTCATGCCAACACTCAACCTCTACGGCGGCCTTGGCCGTGTCGACAACAGCAATCACCTGACCTCGCTTGACCACTTCACCCGGCTGGACCTTCCACTCCAACAAGGTGCCTTCATCCATGTCGGCACCGAGTGACGGCAGATTGAACTCGATCATGGTGTGCGCCCCCAGTTCTGCCTGCGCGCGCGACACGTTGCGCTATGCATGTTCACGTCCCTCGACACAGTTCATGGGCGGCGGCGACGATTGTCGCGACTTGTGGCAGCGAGGCTTCTTCGAGGTGCCGGGCATAGGGAATCGGTACCTCGGCACTGCACACCCTTGAGGGTGGCGCATCCAGCTCGAAAAAAGCCTGTTCGACGATCCGTGTAATGATTTCGGCAGCCAGGCTGCCACTGCGCCAGCCCTCATCGACAACCAATGCGCGATGGGTCTTGCCAACTGAGGACATGAGGGTGGCGTCATCCAGAGGACGCAGCACGCGCAGGTCGATGACCTCGCAATCAATGCCCTCGCCGGCCAGTTGCTCGGCTGCCTTCAGTGCTTTGCCGAGCGTGCCGCCATAGGCAATCAGGGTCAGGTCCTTGCCTGTTCGGCGAACCTTCGCGCTGCTGATATCCACGTGTTGCCAATCACCTGGCTCACCTTCGAGGTTGTAGAGTTGAGCATGCTCGAAGATCAGCACCGGATCCGGGTCCTGCAGCGCTGGCCAGAGCATGCCGCGAGCATCCTCGACGGTCGCCGGTGCAAGAATTTTCAACCCAGGGATATGGGCGTACCAGCCTTCCAGGCTGTGCGAATGCTGTGCGGCCAGTTGGCGCCCGGCACCCGTCGCCATACGCACCACCAGCGGCACGGAAAACTGCCCACCGGACATATGCCTCAAGGCCGCCGCTGTGTTCATCAGCGGGTCCAGGGCGAGCAAACTGAAGTTGACCGTCATGATCTCGACGATCGGGCGCATGCCGCCCAGCGCCGCGCCGATACCGGCGCCCACGAACCCCAGCTCGGACAAGGGCGTGTCGCGAATGCGTTCGGGGCCGAACGCCTCAAGCAACCCCTTGGAGACGGCATAGCTGCCACCGTAACGCCCTACGTCCTCACCCATCAGGAACACCCGGGAATCCTTTTGCAACGCGTCGCGCAAGGCCTCGCGCAGGGCTTCACGGTAGGTCATGGACGGGTTCATGGCGCAGCCTGCGGGGTATGCACATCGCGGTACAGATCCTCAAGCGGCTCCAGGCTGCCGGCCTCGGCATCGGCAATCGCTGCCTCCACTTGCGCCTCCACCTGGGCCGCGATCGCGAGAAAACCGGCTTCGTCAACCACGCCCTGCGCCTTGAGCCGTGCGCTGTAGGTGTGGATCGGCCCACGTGCCTTCCATTGCTCCACTTCCGCCTTGTCGCGGTACAACTCCGGGTCGAACATTGAATGCGCGCGAAACCGATAGGTCTGAAACGCCAGGAAGTAAGGACCACGCCCTGCCCGGACATGCTCAAGGGCTGCGCTCGTGGCTTGATGCACGGCAATCACGTCCATGCCATCCACCGACTGAGTCGCGACCTTATAGGCCGCAGCCTTGGCGCACAGGTCGGTTTGCGATTGTGAGCGCGACAACGCGGTCCCCATGGCATAGAGGTTGTTTTCGCAACAAAACAGCACGGGCAGTTGCCAGAGTGCCGCCAGGTTCATTGACTCATGAAATGCACCCTCTGCCATCGCCCCTTCACCGAAGAAACACACCGAGACATCGGTCTTTCCCTGCATGCGGTCGGCCAGGGCCAGGCCGACGGCCAGCGGCAAACCACCCGCGACAATCGCGTTGCCGCCGTAGAAACGGGTCTTGGCATCGAACAGGTGCATCGAGCCGCCGCGGCCGCGTGAGCATCCCTCCTGATGCCCATACATCTCGGCGAAAATCGCCTGCATCGGCACCCCTTTGAGCAACGCGTGACCATGCTCACGGTAGGTCGAGACCACCGCATCGTGGGCGCCGAGTGCATGCATGACGCCAACAGCCACCGCCTCTTCACCGATATAAAGGTGCAGGAAACCGCGAATTTTCCCTTCGCCATAGAGTTCGGCGGCGCGCTCCTCGAAACGGCGGATACGCAGCATGTCACGGAGCAAGGCAAGCAGCACATCGTCTGCATAGGGCAACGGCTGCGGGCTCATGACGGGTTCTCCAGGCTGGAGGTGTCACCTTCGGGCAAGCCCAGTTCCCTTGCCTTGAGCAGGCGCCGCATGAGCTTCCCGCTGCGGGTGTGTGGCAGTTGCGCGACGAACTCCAGCTCCTTGGGCGCGACCACCGCGCCCAGCCGCTTGCGCCCGTGACCGAGCAACTCGTCATGCAATTGCGGGCTGGCTGTGAAGCCGCTTTTGAGGGAGACAAAGGCCTTCACGGTTTCACCCAACAAAGGGTCGGGCTTGCCGATCACCGCCGCCTCCGCCACGGCCGGGTGCTCCATGAGCGAGCTCTCGACTTCGAACGGGCCGATCAGGTGTCCGGCTGACTTGATCACATCGTCGCTACGGCCAATGAACCAGTAATAGCCATCAGCATCCCGACGCACCAGGTCACCGCTCAGGTACCAGTCACCGACAAAACACTGACGGTAACGCGCTTCCTGTCCGAGATAGGCACGAAACATCGCCGGCCACGGCTGTTTCAGGGCCAACTCGCCGACCTCTTCATCTGCCAGGAAGCACAAGGTGCCATCTGCATTGAGCGAGACAATCGCGGCGTCCACGCCCGGCAGCGGCTTGCCCATGGAGCCGGGCTTGATGTCCATCGACACGGTGTTGGCAATCATGATGCCGCCCGTTTCGGTCTGCCACCAATTATCATGGATCGGCAGGCCCAACACTTCCTTGCCCCACCAGACCGCCTCTGGGTTAAGCGGCTCGCCAACGCTGGCAATGAACCGCAAACAGTCAAAATGATGGTTATGCGCCAGTGCTGCGCCGGCCTTCATCAGTAAACGGATCGCCGTCGGTGCCGTGTACCAGACCGTAATCCGCTGGGCTTCAAGCATGCAGTACCAGCGTTCGGCGTCGAACTCGTTGCTGTCGACCACGCTGGTCACCCCCAGCAACAGGGGCGCGAAGATGCCATAGGAGGTACCCGTGACCCAGCCAGGATCGGCGCTGCACCAATAGATATCATCAGGGTGCAGATCCAACGCGTACTTGCCCGTGACCCGGTGAGTCAACGCCGCACCATGAACATGCAGCACCCCCTTGGGCGTGCCCGTCGTGCCACTGGTGAAGTGCAAAAGCGCAGGGCTGTCAGGGGTAGTCTGGGCAACCGGGAACTGCTCATCGGACTCGTCCAGCAACGGCTGCAAGCGGAGTGTGCCGGCCAACGGCTCGATCTCGGCGCCCTGCTCGTCATAGAGCAGCACATGCCGGAGCGCGGGCAAGCGCTCACGAATGGCCGCGACCTTACGTCGATAGAGCGCTTCAGTGGTCAACAGCACGCGGCCCTCGCCAAGGCGCAGGCGCGTTTCGATCGGCTCGGGACCAAATGCGCAGAACAGTGGCGACACCACGCAACCAAGCTTCAAGCCGCCAAGCACGCCGAGGTACAACTCCAGCCCTCGGTTACACAGCATGAACACGCGCTCGCCCGGCTGCACACCCAAGCGGTTCAGCAGGCTGGCAAAACGATTGCTCAGCAGGCTCAGTTGGGCATAGCTGATGTCTCGGCAACCGCCGTTACGTTCAACCAGCCGCAATGCCGTATGCTCCCGGCGCTCGCCCAGCGCATGCCGGTCAACGGCCTCGAAGGCGAGGTTCAACCCTCCGCCCGGCAATCCGGCCAACTCGGCTGCTTGCGCCTGCCAGGAAAACCTTTCCCGGGCTTGCCTGCTATCGAGCCAATTCGGTGTCACCGGGCACTCGCCCATGGTTTTGGTGATAAGCGTCGGATGCATGATTGACCTCTTGAGTGCCCTGCCCGGTTAACCCAAAGCCCCCTCCTGAGCGACAGGTGCGGGGGCCTGTCACTCAGGGAGCTGCATGGACGGTGATGGTTCCTTTTCCGGGATATCGGTCATGGTGGCTTCGGTCAACAGCAGGATACTGGCCACTGACACCGCGTTTTCCAGGGCGATGCGCACCACCTTTGTCGGGTCGATGATGCCGGCCTCAAACATGTCCACGTAGCGGTTGCTGGAGGCATCAAAGCCAATGTTGGCGGGCTCTGCGAGCATGCGCGCGACGACGACCCCGGCATCTACCGCAGAGTTTTCCGCAATCACCCTTGCCGGTGCCTCCAAGGCCCGGCGCAGAATCTGCAGTCCCGTCTTGAAGTCCCCTTCACTGGTCGCTTCCTCGGCCGCAATCACCGGAATGGCCTTGAGCAGCGCCAGCCCACCGCCAGGGACGATGCCCTCGGCAATGGCCGCACGCGTCGCTGAAATGGCATCATCCAGGGCATCCTTGCGGACTTTCATCTCGGCTTCGGAAGGTGCGCCTACACGGATCACCGCAACACCGCCGGACAGCCTGGCCAGGCGTTCCTGAAGTTTCTCTCGATCGTAGTCGCTGGTGGTGCTGTCCATTTGCTGACGCAGGTGTTGCAGCCGCGCCTCAATCGCCTCACGCGTACCCGCGCCGCCAATCAGTGCCGTGCTGTCCTTCTGTACAACGACACGATGCGCTTGCCCCAACTGGCTCAATTCGACCTGTTCCAATTCAATGCCCAGCTCGCTGGAAATCACCGTTCCACCGGTCAGGACGGCAATGTCCTGGAGCATCTCCTTGCGTCGGTCACCAAACCCCGGGGCCTTGATCGCCACTGCGCGCAATACGCCGCGAATCTGGTTGACGACCAGCGTGGTCAGGGCTTCACCCTCGATGTCATCGGCAATCAGCACCAGCGGCTGGCCACTTTTAGCAACCTTCTCAAGCAGTGGCAGCAGGTCTTTGAGAAGGCCGATCTTGTGGTCACAGAGCAATAGGTAAGCCTCATCGAGCTCCACCTGCATTTTCTCGGTATCGGTCACAAAATACGGCGAGACATAACCACGGTCGAAGCGCATGCCCTCCATGACTTCGACCATGGTTTCGGTGGTCTTGGACTCTTCGACGCTGACGACGCCCTCAATACCGACCTTTTCCAGGGCATCTGCCACCCATTGACCGATGCTGGCATCGTTATGAGCCGAAAGTGTGGCCACCTGTGCCTTCTCTTTGAAGGAGCTCACCGGACGCGACTGGTCATGCAGCGACTGCATCACCAGCGCCAACCCACGGTCCAGGCCGCGCTTGAGGTCAATGGCACTGGCGCCCGCGACGACGTTGCGTATGCCATCGGCGAGGATCGCATGGGCCAGCAAGGTCGAGGTACTGGTGCCATCCCCCACTGCATCGCCCGTACGCTCGGCCGCCTGACGCAGCATCTGCGCACCGAGGTTCTCCTCGGGGTCCTGCAGATCGACCCGTTTGGCAATGGTCACACCGTCATTGCAGACGATGGGGTTGCCCCATTTGCTCTGGATCAGCACCGATTTCGATTTGGGCCCGAGGGTCACGCGAACCGCATCTGCCAATTGCGCCGCACCGCAGAGAATCTTCTCGCGCGCAGCGGAACGGAAGAGAATTTTTGTGTGAGCCATCAGCATGCACTCCGGGGTAGTTCAGCCACCGACCTGTTCTGACAGCCTCCATGAATGCCCCCGGGCAGCCTTGACTTTTATCAAAAAAGCCCACATTTCCAGACGCTCCCGGATGTGTGGCAGGCAACTCAGGCACTGTCCCTGAACGCGTGATAAAGCTCCTCTTCCTGAGCAAAGTGCATACGCAAAATCGCATCCAGGCCGTACAAGAGCCGCTGGATTTCCTGCAGGTAGGCGGGGTCGGGCCCTTCTGCCGGCAGATCCTGCGCAATGTGTGCAAGCCGCCGGGTAATACGAAAAATCTCGCGGTGTGTATTGTTCATCGCCGCCATCGGGTCATCACCTCCTGTCAGGATGGCGATGCGTGGGTACAGCTCACTGTCGTCCTGACGCTCGTGAGGCACTAGCTGATTCAGTAAACGCTCATTCAACGCAGCAAGTTCAGCTGCCGCGACCGGGCCGGACAAACTGTTAAGGCGATCGGCCAGGGACCTGACACTCTCCAGCACGGGCTTGAGCTGTTGGTGCTCAACCTGCAACTGTGCCCACTGCTCGCTCGACAACACGCCCGCTGGGCGTGCCGCCCCCACCTGGCGAGCACGCAACGCACTGAGGATCGCGAGCAAATCGATCACCTCCTGCAACAAGGCGCCTGCGACAGGCGGTAAATAGCCGAACGCTGCAGCGATCATCGCCACCAGTGTCAGACCCATGCCGACACCAACGCTCTGAACCGCAATTCGGCGCGTTCGACGTGCCACGACCAGAGCTTCCGCCAGGCGATCCAGACGGTCTACCAGCAAGACCACATCCGCCGCCTCGGACGAGGCATCTGCGCCGCGTACGCCCATGGCGACACCGATGTCAGCCGCCGCCAGCGCCGGGGCATCGTTCACGCCGTCGCCCACCATGATGACCACACCATCGCGGCGTGCCGCCTGGATAGCGGCGAGCTTGTCGCCAGGCGTTTGCTCGGCAAGGACTTCGCTCACACCGAGTACGGCGCCGATCGACTCGGCAACGTTTTGCCGGTCGCCGGTCAGCATCACGAAGCGCTCTATCCCCGCTCTGCGCAACAGGCGCAGGGCTCTCGGTGTTTCCAGACGAATCTCGTCGGTCAGGTGCAGCGCCCCGAGCATCACGCCCTCAACCCCGACAAACACCCCACATGCGCCGTCGTACCTCAGGCTTTGAAGAAACAACTGGCTCCAGGCTGCCGGCGCAGTGGAGCGCATCACATAGGCAAAGCTACCGACGCTTACTGTCTTGCCATCCACCCGTCCAGACACCCCTGCCCCCGGTTCCTCGGCCACTTGCGTCGGCACTGAAAGCACAAGGCCGCGCTCACGTGCCGCAGCCACTACCGCAGCGGCAATCACGTGGTTGGAGGCCTGCTCCAGGGACGCTGCAAGGCGCAGGACCTCCTCGGCAGCGGTGTCTGGCTCACACTGAATGGCAACGAGGCGCGCATTGCCCCCCGTCAGGGTACCGGTCTTGTCGAAAAACAGGATGTTGGCCTGAGCGAGCCGCTCCAGCGCACCGCCTCCTTTCACCAGCACCCCTCTGCGCGCGCAGCGGGACACGCCGGAAACGATCGCCACCGGCACCGCCAGAATCAGTGGGCACGGCGTTGCGACGACCAGTACCGCCAGCAGCCGAATCGGGTCGCCGGTAAAAAACCAGGCCGCGCCTGCCACGGCCAGCGTCAGCGGTACGAACAACAGGGCATAACGGTCCGCCAGCCGGGTGACCGGGCTACGCGTTGCTTGTGCCGCGGCAACCAGCCGGACGATCCCGGCAAACGTGCTATCGGCAGCACTGGCGCTCGCCATCATGTCAAACGCCGCACCGGCATTGATGGCCCCGCTGCGCACGGTGTCGCCGGACAGCCGCCGGGCGGGCAAGGACTCCCCGCTCAAGGTGGACTCGTCCAGCTCTGCCGTGCCGCTCAAGGTACCGTCAACCGGCACCACTTCACCGCTGCGTACCAACAATCTGTCGCCCGGTACCACCTGATCAAGGCTGACCTGCAGCAGTTGACCGTCTTCATAACGGTTAGCCAAGCGTGGGGCTCGGTTAAGCAATGCCGTCATTTCACGGCGAGCCTGCGCTTGGGCGTAATCCTCCAGCGCGCGACCGCTGGCCACCATCAGGCCAATGACCGCTGCCGTGAAGACTTCGTCCAGCGCCAGCGCCAGGCCGATCGACAGCAAGGCCAGCACATCAACCCCGGCTTGACGACGCAACAGGGTTTTGACGATATCAATGACAAGCCCCAGCAGGACCGGCAACACCCCCGCCAGCCATAGCCCATGCGCCAGTGCAGCCTGCGCGTTCAGGTAGAGAAGCCCGCCGGCCAACAACGTGATAGCGGACACTACCAACAGGGCTCGATAGGGCAACTGCGACATGAACGGCACAGTGGTCACGTCACAATTGCAACCGTGGACGAACCGGCGCAGTGTCGCTCAGCGACGCCAGGCGCAGATGACAGAAGCTGTCGGCGCTCGCATACCGTTGAATCGACTTCAAGGGTGCCCCCAGTGCGACATGCCCCGCTTGTTCAACCGGGGCAATCAATGTTGGGCATTCGGCCCAAAAGGGTTGATGCAACAGATCAAGCGTAGGCGAGATGTTCCTGCATAGCCAAACTGCTCCGCCAGCTACGCTTTGTTCTATGGTTGAAGCATCAAAACCTTAAAGGAAGTGGGCCATGCCATCACTTGAACCCGTCCGCGGCTGCGCGGTTCATGACGAGCCGCAGCCATGAAGAACTTTCGCTGGGAATTTGCATTCTTTGCGTTCGCCTTTATCGCCCTGGTCATGCTGCAGTTCATGCAGTCCAATCGGAATCCGGTAGAACCCATTCCTTACAGCCAGTTCCTCCAACTGTTGGAGGCCCATAAAGTCACGGACCTGAAGATCGAGCGGGAGCAGATTTCCGGCACACTGGAAGAACCGATCAACGGCCATAAGCAGTTTTCGACGGTACGGGTCGACCCGGCCTTGGCCACTGAGCTCAGTGCGTCCGGAGCCGATATCCGCTTTACCGGCATACCGGAAAACTCCTTTGGTAGCCAGTTGCTGGGCTGGCTCATGCCACTGGTGTTGTTGATGTTTGTCTGGAACCTGATCATGCGCTCGATGGCAGGGAAACAAGGCATGGGCGGCCTGATGGGAGTCGGAAAATCCAGGGCAAAAATCTTCGTCCAGCAAGAGACGGGCGTGACCTTCGCGGATGTAGCGGGGATCGACGAGGCCAAGGCCGAACTGGTCGAAATCGTCTCCTTCCTTAAAGACAAGGCCAAGTACGCTCGCCTGGGCGCCCACATCCCCAAAGGTATCCTGTTGGTCGGGCCTCCAGGCACCGGCAAGACCTTGGTCGCCAAGGCCGTGGCCGGTGAAGCGGGTGTACCGTTCTTTTCCATTTCCGGCTCGGAGTTCGTCGAGATGTTCGTGGGCGTGGGCGCGGCCAGGGTGCGCGACCTCTTCGAGCAGGCCCGTGCAGCCGCGCCCTGCATCATCTTTATCGATGAACTGGATGCCTTGGGGAAAATGCGCGGGGTCGGTGCCTTTGGTGGCAACGATGAAAAAGAGCAGACACTCAATCAGTTGCTGGCCGAACTGGATGGCTTCGATCCGCGCGAGGGGGTGGTCTTGCTGGCAGCAACCAACCGCCCCGAAATCCTCGACCCGGCACTGATGCGCGCCGGTCGCTTCGACCGGCAGATCATCATCGACCGGCCTGACCGCAAAGGCCGTAGCGAGATTCTCAAGGTCCACCTGAAGAACGTCACGGTTGACCCATCGATCAATAGCGAACGTATCGCCGACATCACCACGGGCTTTACCGGTGCAGACCTGGCGAACCTGGTCAACGAAGCGGCGATCGTCGCAACCCGACGCGGCGCCCAGACCGTCACGCTAGATGACTTCACTGCCGCAGTGGAACGAATCGTTGCCGGCGTGGAGCGCAAAAGCAGCTTGCTGCTGCCGCAGGAGCGCCAGGTGGTCGCCTATCACGAAATGGGCCACGCCTTGGCCGCAGCAACGCTGCCGGCCATGGACCCGGTGCATAAGGTCTCCATCGTACCCCGTGCGGTCGGCGCCCTGGGCTACACCCTGCAACGTCCAAACGCCGATCACTTCCTGGTCAGTTGCCAAACGCTGAAAGATCGTATGGTCGTGCTGATGGCCGGGCGTGCTGCCGAATTCATCGTCTATGGCCAAATCTCCACCGGGGCCGCCGACGACCTCGCCAAGGCCACCGACATCGCCCGGCAGTTGGTTACCCGTTTTGGCATGAGTGAAACCCTCGGCCAGGCCGTGCTGGAGCGGCACACCGCAAGTTACCTGGGAGAAAACCTGCTGGCCGCACGCGACAAGGACTATTCGGAACATACCGCGCGCGAGATCGACCTGGCGATCAGAGCGCTGCTTGAGGATGCCTACAGTCGAGCCAAGGCGTTGCTTGAACAGCGCCGGACCGATCTGGATACCGGCGCAAGACTGCTATTGGAGAAAGAAACCCTGACCCCCGAGGAGTTCCCGGCATTGGTGTCAGTGAGCACAGTGCCGTAGGCAGCTCCGTTAAACCCAGAAGGCCTCACGCTCCAGCGCTAACCTCGATGACGTTGTTATTGCCCTGTCCAGAGATAATTCAGGTTCTTGAAATTCCAGGCATCGTGAGCCTCTCGACTGACAATACGGTCTGCCGATTTCTTTTTGCTCAAGTCGACAACTTCTTGTGGAATCGACATTTTTTTCTGAGTTGAAAAAAACACCTTCACCTTGGGGGTCAGCAGAGAGGACTCGTTCTGTTCGAGCACGACCGCCAGACGTCCGCTTTCCAATCGAACCAGGGAGCCGACCGGATAGATCCCCATGTACTTGACGAATGCTTGGAAAATGACAGGGTCAAAATGCCCTTCCCATTCGGCCATCTTGTGCATGGCGTCTGCAGGCCCCCAACCCTTCTTGTAAGGTCGATCCGATGTAACTGCATCATACACATCACAAACAGCTGCCATACGCCCAAGCATGCTGATCTGTTCGCCTGATAGCTTATGCGGGTAGCCTGTGCCGTCGACTTTTTCGTGATGGTGTAAACACACATCAAGCACCATGGCACTGACGTGATGGCTGTCCATCAATATACGCGCACCGAGTTCAGGGTGCTGATAGATCACACTGAACTCCTCGCCCGTCAGTTTTCCAGGTTTATCGAGTATTTCCAGTGGGATTGCCATTTTCCCTATATCGTGCAAAAGCCCCGCGAGGCCGGCTTCATGGACAGTACTCTGCGAGAGGCCCAACTGACGTGCCAACCCGATCATCAGCCCACTGACCGCAACGGAATGCATGTAGGTGTATTCGTTTACGCTTTTAAGGCGTGCCAAGCTGATCAAGGCATGTGGATGCCGCACGATAGAGTTGGCAATGGTATCCACCAACTGGTTGACACCCTGCAGATCAATCGCACAGCCCATTCGTACTTGGTTGAACATTTCCATGATAGCTGTTTTCGAGCGCTCACAAAGTCGCAGGGCCGCGAGTACTTCCTCTTCCATGGAAACCTTCGCTAGCGTTTTTACTTTTCGCTCTGCGACCGCAGCCAATACTGCATCAGCAGAAGAGTTGACCTGTGCCACACCAACAGCCGGTACATCGGCTCCGACATCTAAACCCTTGCTGGTTTCAATCCAGACTTCGCGTATTGCTGAGTCCACTATTCGCTTTAGATCGCTATCGCTGTTCAGTAGAAAGCGTTCTCTCCAGAAGGGATGATCAGTCCAGGCCCCGCAAAACTCTGTGATGTACATACCCACGCGTAAATCTGTGACAGCTATGCGCTTCAACATGACGCTATACCGTTATTTTTCGTGTTGCCGATCAGGGTTTTCAAAAGCGCTTTCAAGCACCCAGCTGTTGCATTCGTTCAATCACTCGACCGGCTAGATCGTCGGGGCGAAACTTGGCCAGAAAGTCGTCAGCACCCACTTTTTTTACCATCGCCTGATTAAAGGCGCCGGATAAGGACGTGTGCAACACAATGTGCAAGTCGTGCATCCGTGGGTCGTTGCGGACTTCCGCAGTCAGGGTATAGCCATCCATTTCCGGCATCTCGATATCAGAAATCATCATCAGCAATTCTTGTTCTGGTTTCTTCCCTTCATCGAGCATGTGGTGCAAATAGTCTAACGCCTGACGCCCGTCGCTGAGGGAGATCACATCTACACCCACGGCCTCCAGACATCGGGAAACCTGTTTACGCGCAACAGAAGAGTCATCTACCGTCAGCACGCATAACCTGGCAGCTGCCGTCTGGATAGAGGCAGAAATTACGCCCTCGGAAATCTGTTCAGAAACGGGCGAAACTTCGGCCAGTACTTTTTCCACATCGATGATTTCAACCAGTTTGCCGTCCACCTGCGTTACCGCAGTAAGGTAGTTATGCGTACCACTGCCCGTGGGTGGCGGATGTATACCTTCCCAATTAAGGTTGACGATGTGTTCTACCGCACTGACCAGAAACCCTTGGGTCTTGGTGTTGTATTCAGTAATGATGACAAAGGCTGTACTGTGGTCTTTAACACCCGGCAGTCCAGTGGCTAGCGCCAGGTCCAATATCGGGATGGATGCGCCTCGCACATTCGCTACACCGCAGACCACGCGATGGGACATTGGCAGTGCCGACAGTCGAGGACATTTGAGTACTTCGCGTACCTTGAATACGTTGATGCCATACAATTGATTTTCGTTAAAGCGGAAAAGCAGCAGTTCAAGACGGTTTTGCCCAGCCAACTGAGTGCGGCTGTTCACCGTTTCCATAAGGTTTGCCATCTGATACCCCAATCTACAAGAAGAAGCACTGCGGTCTGGGCCGCTTGGCAACGAACTATCAAAGCACGCAACCAGGACATTGCGCTGTTGCGCAGTGAGCTTCAGGCCATCTGCAACGGAGGAAAGCTCACCGTAATGTTGGCCCTGTGATCGGAGGCTTCAGCCATTTGCTGGCTCATTGGGAAGTACGTTTTCAGTCGCTGCGCTAATGGGACGCTCAGGGTGTGGGGGAAAATCGGCAAACTGCTTCTCAAGATCATGACCTCTCGGAACGAGATTGATTATTGGAGACTGATGCTTCCAATAAGCATTTAAAAATCGATCCATGATCTAATCGCTGGGGAAAAGTACCACTTCCAAATCACTGTAATGCACCAGCTGACTGAAGCTTATTTTGACTGGTGCGATTTTGCAATACATAAATGGCGATGTGCCATCACTCTTTCAAGCAAGGGGCACTCTATTCTGCGCCCATGCTCAAAAAACAAGCCGAGCCAACCCGAGACAAGAAGTTAATTAAGATTTGTTAATGTTTGGCAGCACCAATGAAAAAAATTCAAAAACAACAGCATGACTGTGGCGACAAATATTTCAAATATGTGACAAGGCTATCCATCAACCAGATGAAACGGAGCAGAGATCATCTCGCCTCTCATTACCGTCCTTCCCTGAACCCTCTGTTATCAATTGTTCGAACGCATCAAAATGGCGTTGCATTACCAGCACCAGGTTCGGATCAAAGTGTCGGCCAGCCTGCTCAAGAATATAGGCCTGTGTACGCTCGGGGCTCCAAGCGCACTTATAGGGGCGAGGCATGCGCAATGCATCGTAAACGTCGCATAGGGCAACAATGCGCGACGCCAGCGGAATTGCTTCTCCTGCAAGACCACGCGGGTAGCCGCTGCCATCCCACTTCTCGTGGTGGCAAAGAGCGATTTCAGCAGCCAGCTCGGTCAGTTCCGTGGCCTGCTCCTCATGCAGAATGTTATACCCGATACGCGAGTGCCCCATCATTTCCTGGCGCTCTTCCAGCGTGAGCGGCCCTTCCTTGCGCAAAATCCGGTCAGGAATGCCGATCTTGCCGAGGTCGTGCATGGGCGCCGCCATGCGAATGAGCTCGCACCAGCGCGCCGACATCCCGACGGCCTGCGCCAACAGGGCTGCAGTATTACCGATGCGCAAGGTATGCTCGCCAGTATCATCATCGCGGTAACCTGCAGCGCGGCTAAGGGCCCTGATTACGGCGCAATAGCTGTCTTGCAACTGAAGGGTGCGCTCACGCACTTTGTCCTCCAGCTCTCGGTTGAGGTCTTGCAGCTTCTCGGTTGCCTGGGACAGGCGCAGGCAGTTGCGCACACGCAAGACCAACTCGGTCAGATCCAGGGGCTTTGTCAGGTAGTCATTGGCACCCAACTCCAGCCCCAGACGACGGTGCTCAGGCTCGCTCAAGGCACTCAGAATAATCACTGGCGAACGTGAGCGGTCACGCCCACTGAGCTGGCGCAGAATTTCGAATCCATCCGGGGCCGGCATGTCCAGGTCCAGTAAAAGCAGATCCCAAGGCTGCTCCTGTAACCAACACAGCCCCGCGCCGGAGTCGGCAAAGCTTTTCACATGTTTCAGGCCAAAGGCCTTCAGACTTGACTCAAGCAAGCGCAGGTTAGCCGCGACGTCGTCGATAATGACAATGCGAGTATCCGCGGGAATATCAGTAAACATTCAGACTCTCCTGTTGCAGCAGTGCGCTGACCAACGCTCGCAGTTCATCCGACGCGAGTGGTTGCTTGAGTACCGCCTGAAACTCACACCCCAGCATCGCCAATGACCTGGGGCAAGAGCCCAGCAGAATCACAAGCATCCCATCGCCACCGGGCATGCGTCGCAGTTGTTGCAGTGAATCGCCCAACTCGCTGCCCTGCCGGTCGCAATCGACCAGCAATATTGCCGGAGCACCCTGGGCGCGAACCTGTAACAGGCACTCGGCGAGGCTTCCGGCATCCAGCGTCACCATCCCCTGAAGCGTAGTGTCAATGCAGTGGCGGGTCGCATCGTCGTCACCCACGTAGTACAACCGCGGCGCAGGTGCCGACACGTCATGTGCCGGGCGGGCATTGGCATGGGCCAAGTCGATCCAGAAACGGCTGCCAACACCTGGCTCACTGCACAGCCCCATACGTGCGCCCATCAGCTCAGCAAGCTCACGACATAACGCCAGGCCAATGCCGGTACCCTGAATGGCCGTGTTTTCCTTTCCAAGCCGCTGGAAGGGCTCGTACAGCGCATGCTGCAACTCCGGGGCAATACCGTACCCGCCGTCCTCGACAAACAACCGAACCCGATCACCACAGGTTTCCACGCCCATTAGCAGGCGCCCTTCAGGGCGGTTGTACTTGATCGCGTTGGACAGCAGGTTAAGCAGGACCTGACGCAAACGCCGGGTATCAGCCAACACACTCAGTGAACCTTGCGTCGGCTGCAGGATCAGGTGCAGCCCGGCAGCCTCGGCCTGGGAGCGGACCATTTCGGCACATTCGCGCATCAGGCCAGTCACCTCAACGGCACGCAGTTGCAGGCGCTGAGTCTCGGCCTGCAAGCTGGACCAGTCCAACAAGTCGTTGACCAGATGCGTGAGGTGCTCGCTGGCCCCAAGGATTTCGTTCAGTGGCTGCACCTCGGCCTGTTGCTCATCCGCCTGCATGCGGAGTAACTGGGCGAAACCATAAATGGCATTGAGCGGTGTACGCAGCTCATGGCTCATGCTGGAGATGAAGCGCGACTTGGCCTGGCTTGCGGCCTGCGCCTCCAATGTGCGGCGACGCAGATCCTCTTCCACCTGTTTGAGGGTATCGATGTCGACGAAGGTTCCGGCTGCAACACGCGCCTCAGCGCCATTCTCATCAATCAGACGGCCCCGGCAAAGCAACCAGAGCGGCGTTCCATCCGCCCGCAACAGGCGCAGTTCCAGATCGAGTCGCGACGTATGCCCCTGGCGAAGTGCATCCAGTGCCTTGTCCAGGGCCGGGATATCCTCAGCGTGGACGTGACGATGGAAGGCCGCTCGCGTCAGCTCTGAGCCTGCAAGGTTGAAGCGTTGGCAGAGCTCACCGTGCAGCAACAGACGGTCGTCCTCAAGACGATACTCCCACAGACCTGCGGTTATGCTCTCCACGACCAGGTTCAGGTGCTGCTGGGCCGTGTTACGTTGCGCCTCGCTGGACGCAAGTTGCTTGCCCATGGACAGCACATCGCCGGCCATGTCGTCCAACTCTTGAATATCCGATACGGCACGTTGTGGATGCCATGCCCCGTGACCGATCTGATGCAACATCTCACCAATGTCGCCGATGGGACGCCGCAGCCGTTCGCTGAGTGTGCGGGCACGAACCCACATGAACGTGAAGAACCCGAGATAGAACACCACCAACCCGACAATCATCAAATAGCCGATGTTGCGGTAGTGGCTGGCCAGGTTGTTGGTCGCGGCCATGACCTCCCGCTTGTCGGCAATCGCCAGCAAACGCCAACCGGCTGGATGTATTTCACTCCAGGCGACCAAGTGCGGTCGGCCGCTCAGCATCACCTCGGTATTGCCGCTGCTCTGCCGGGCAAGCGCGCCCACAAGGTCATTGAATTCCGCTCGCTGCGCCAGGCTGAAATCGTCAGACCTCAAGTGATCGCCTTGCAGTGCTTTCTGCGTGTCCTGCGAAGGGGCCTCACGCAACGCGAAATCATGCTCAGCCTCTGGCGGTAGCGCCATGATTTTCATGTCGTTGCTGACCAGCATCAGGTAGCCGCCCCACGGCACCTTGAGCTTGCCGATTTCATCGAGGATGCCGCCCACCGTAATATCCAGGCCTACTACGCCCTCGAGGAAGTCTCCTGTGTAGACCGGCTGAATCGCCGACATCATCCAGCCATGCCCCGCCGGGTCAAGGTAGACATCGGTCCAGCGTGCAGTGCGCTGCGGATTATGTTTGGCGTCGGCAAGGTAGTAAAAGTTGTACCCAGGAATCTGCATATCATGTGGGTACTGCTCGTCAGCGCGAATCCAGGGGTAGATGCGGTTGTAGCTGTCCCAACTATTGAAGTAAAGGCTCGCCACCAGCGGCTCGTGACGCTTGATTTCACGCATCAACGGATCAAGTTGTGCCAGTCGCCTGACCTTGCTCAGGTCCTGGCGCGAAGGGGGTGTTACAGACGAGTAGAAGGACGCCGCTCCACCGAGGTCATGCGGGCTGAAAAGCGCCCCGCTCGACGTGCGCGCCAGGCTTTCCATTGCTCCCTGAGCAGGGGTATGCAATGCGTTGGCTGTCATTTGAGCAAACATGCCCGTGATGCCAGCAATATACCCGAGCTGATCCTGAACAATACGTGCATTTTGCTCGGCGGTAGCGCTGAGGCTGTCGACTGCATTGTGCTCCAGGTACTCGAGCTGGGATTCGCGAACGGCTTGGTTACTGAACAAGTAGCAAGCTATCAGTATCGTTTCCACCAACACCAGCGGAATCAAAGCGCTTTGCACAAATGCTTGCCAGATCCATTGGCGCAATCCTGTCCTGGAAGGACGTTTACTCACTTGGCCTCCCTGCAGATGATGGCAGGTTGTTTTGTTAGATGATGTCAATTTGCCTTCACTTGATATTAACCTATCTGTCGGGAACTTTCCTTAAGGAACACGAACGCTTTATCACCTGCAGCAACAGGTGACCTGACACAAACCAGCAGGCTAGAAGCGTTTAAAAATACAGACGAATGATCTGCGACTAAAGTCGCAGATCACCAGGGTGGGAGGCTGTTAGCGCAAGGACTAAAGGAAGTCAGCGTAAGGTGTCACCGGCTCTATCGGAAGCGGCAGGTTGCCTTGCCAGACATCGAAGCTGTACCGCAGGTAGAGAACGACCGTACTGGGCGCGTAAGCGTCGCTGTGCTGCCAGGTGATGCCCGACCCGAGGACCATGTGATCCGTGAGTCGACGCTCGAACAAGCCCTGGAGGCGTATGCTGGCGCCGCTGCTGCTACCCGAGCTCGACGTCAGGCTGCCGCCATCCAGCACTTCATAACCTGCGTTTCTTATCAAGCTCTGAAGCTTGGAACTGGAGATGGCATCAGTATTGGCGTGAGACCAGCCAACCGAGCTTTCAAGACGCACCGACCAGTCGCTGTTACGCCAGTTATAGTTCAGCGGAACGCTCACTGAGTAGTATTTCTGCGGGCTGTAGTACCCACCGTTACCCAGGGTGTATTCGTCCTGATTGTTATCGTAACCCCAGTACATCAGGGTCAACCCGGTACGCAGGCGCTCATCGGCACGATCGATCAGCCGGTAATAGTAACCCGCCATCGCCGAGCGTTTCTGGTTGTTCTCGACGTTTTTACCACGCAGCCAGTAGCTGCCAAGGCTGGCCCATATACCGTCAACCCCTCCCTGGTCGTGGCTCAGGCTCAGGGTCAACCCATTGGACGTAACGCCACCCCAACGAATCCCGGTATTAGGGTCGACAGCGCCGGAATACGACACCACGGAGTTGGAAACGGGCCGCCGCGAGGCGGTCAGCCGCCAGCCGAGTGTGTGCCAATCACTGCCGTAGCTGACGCCCCCCAGCCAATTGGGAATTTCAAACGTGTCCGGCGTACGGCCAAGGTCGAAAGACCATTGAGCGTTGTTCCAGCCCAGTGCCATGGCAGGGCCACTGACACTTTGCGATTCGTTCACGCACCCCTTGGGCAACACGGCTCCCGTACTCTGTCTACGCAACTGTACCGAACAGGTGCCGAAGTCCGTCGTGGTACGGCCATCGGCGTTGGTCTTGAAGCTGTCGGCATTCAGGTCAATATTTTCCGCCTGCAGGAAGCCGTGTCCTTCAAGCAGCGGCGTATCAACCCGCACGATGCTGGTCTGGGTCACCAGATCGGAGATACCTGACGCTGAGTTGTCGGTACGCCAGAGGTAGTCGTGGTAAAGGGTGATCGTCGGGCTCGTCTGTTGGTACAGCTTGTCGACATCACTGCGCAAGCTGCTTGCCAACCAATCATCGCCGTCTTGCTCTCGGCTCGCCAGGGTCAGGGCTCGGTCATCCCGCGGTACGGCTTGTTCGGGTGTCAGCATGCCAGCAGCCGCCATGCCCCGTGCGTAATAGTCCAACGCCTGCTGAGGGTTATCCTTGGCTATCGAACGAGCCGCATCGCGGTATATCACGGGGTCGGTCTGTGGTGTCTTCATCAACTGGGCGAACACCGCATTGGCCTTTTCACGCTCGCCCACCGCAGCCCAGGCATTGGCCAGCCGACGCTGATACGCCGGATCGTGACTCACGTCCTGGGAAGGCTTGAGTGATTGCAGCGCTTGACGCGCCGATGCTTTTTGGCCGCTGGCAATCAGGGTTTCGATCATCCCCAGCTGGGAGTCGGCGTTCTGTGGTTCCTTCTCCAGAACAGTCCGATAGTAACGTTGAGCCTTGGCATACTCGCCCCGCTGCAATGACCAGTCAGCCAGCGTCGCGTAGTCGTCGACCGTGGCTGAACGCAGCAACAATGCCTCAGCCTGATCTTCCTGACCGCGCTCACGCAGCGCCGAGACCTGGGCTTGCAGCTGGCGACGACGCAACCGGTTGGCCAGTTCGTGCATGTTATCGGTCCATGCCGATACGGGTATTTTCGAGAGCGAATCCTGAGCCTCGGCATCGCGCGAATCACTGGCCAGGTAGAGGGCATGGGCGTAGCGGGTTTCGCTGTCCTGCCCCTTGCGCTGCAACAATTGACGGAAACTGTCATCGGCAGCTGCGCGTTGCCCCAACTCACGCTGACTGTTGGCCAAACGATAGGTCAACCACGGATCGTCTGGCGCCAATACCCTGGCCTTGCTCAATGAAGCAGCCACCTGTGCCCAGTCGGCACGCTGAGCCGCCGCATCGGCCTGCGCCTTGAGCCGATCCAGCGCCAAGCTATCGCGCAAGGCGGCAAACTCTCGCTGCTCGGACGGCGACAGGCTGTCGAGAAAGGCTTCTGCCTTGCCCGGCGATTGTGATTGGTAAAGCCTCACCAGTGCACGCACGACACTGCCATTGCCAGGCTCGAGTTTACGTGCCTTGAGCAGCAGCGTTTCAGCTTGCGTATCACGCTGTTGCGCACGGGCGACAGCAGCCAGCCCGACCAGGGCATCGGCATCGCCGGGCTTGGCATCATGGGCACGTTGGTAAAAGCCCTGAGCGGCGCTGTACTCCTTTCGCTCTAATGCGGCATCCCCTTTCTGTAACAGCATCCATTGATAGTTGGCTGTCTTGAGATCGGCCCACTTGCTGATCCAACGGGAATCCTGCTCTTTGCTCAACGCACTGGAAAATGCGTCATATGCGCCTTCGTACTTCTTCTGACGCATCAGGGCAATACCCAGGGCCCCATGCAGGCTGGGGTCCTCGGGATACTTGATCAAGGCACGACGCAAGTCCGCTTCGGCATTGGCGTTTTTCCCCTCATCAACCAGCTTCTTGCCGGTTATACCAGCACGCCAGGCAGGATCGCCCAGCAGTTGCTGCTGGCGCTGCAGTTGGTTTCGGGCATCTTCCTTGATCGGCAGATGACGGTAGTGCTCGATGAAGCCTTGCCAGGCCTGCGCACTTTCACTGCCCATCGGCATATCCAACAGCGCTTTGTACTCGCGTTCCGCATCACGTTTTTGCGCAGTCAGCAGCCTGCCCATCAGCTTTTGCAATTCGACATTGCCTGGGTACTGCTGATCCAGTTCATACAAGTGCTCAATAGCCATATCGCGCTGGGCTGGGATATTGCTGCGAACACTCCAGAATTCCATGGTTGTAATGAAATCGGGCGGGCCCTTGTCGAACAGTTGCTCATAGAGTTTGGCCGACTCTTCAGCGCGCCCCGCCGCCGCCAGCAAGCGTGCTTCCTGCAAGCGCTTCTGCCCTTCCGGCGTTTGCAGCATCAGCAGGTCCTCAGCATGCTGCAGTTGCGGGGAACCTGGCGCCTGGCTGCGTAACTGCGCCACGCGCGCCTCTGCCAGCGCTGGATTTTTTTGCTGCAACGCCTGACGCACCTTGGCCAGCAGCACTTCAGGGTCGTTGGGCGCGATCAACTCCAGACGTGCCAAGGAGTCACGCACCAGGTCTTCACGGTAAGACGCCTCGCCAATACGGACTTGCTCCAATAACCACTGCTGCTGATCATTGCTACTCATTGGTTGGGCCAGCGCTGCACCCGATAGACAGCTAAACAACAGTCCCCACGTTCTTATTCTTTGCATGAATCAACCCAGCTCGGCACAAGCCGGCCCTCCTTGTTGAATCGATAACGACGGTCATCCCACCCCTGACCAAACATTGTCAGCGACTGGTTGTAATAAGCATTGGCCTGAGGCGGCTCCTGATGCAGGCGCTGACGCTGCGCCTGCAACGCCGCGACGGACGTCGGATCACTGGCCAGCAAGGGTAACAGCGCTGCCGAAAAGCCAACAGGGCCAATACCGGTGTGAGCTCCGGTTGCACTGTCGACAGACGCTGGAGGGAAGCCGTCACGAGTGCTTACCTCGACCATCGGCAGGAAGTGCTTGAGCAAATCGGTTCGTCCGGGGGCATCCGGCGCCAGCATACCGAGCCACAAGTACACCCGGATCGCATCGTAACTACCCTCACTGCCTTTAACAGCATCCACCTTCCAGCCCTGCCCCTCGCGCCAGAGAAGCCAGTCAGGGGCAAAGCCCTTGGGCGTTCCCTCAAGCAACATCCGTCGTGTGTTGTCTGCCAGCTCAGCCCAAATCGGCGACTCCAGGGAAAACCGGGCGAGCAACGGCAACGGCAAGTAACTGGGGTTCAGGCGCCAGCCCTCTGCAGTCTCGAAACCTGTGTCGCCAGGTAATAGCATCAAACCCAGACCTGGCAGTTTACGCAGGCTTTGCGCGGCGCTGCGCCAGAGCATATTGCGCCCCAGCGTCACATAGTCCTCCCGCCCCCACAGGCGCCCGGCCTCAAGCAGGCTGTAAGCGATCCACAGGTCGGCATCACTGGCATTGTTGGTATCGAGCACCGACCAATGACCGTGCTGATCCTTGCCCCATTTCCAGGCCGGCAAGTGTCGGCTCAGATCACCCTCGGCAAGGTTGTTCTGGGTCCAGCGCAACAACTGAGCAAAGCTGTCCCGATCATTGGCCAGCAGGGCAAAGAACATCCCATACCCCTGCCCCTCTGAGGTCGTAATTTGTTGCTTCGAGGAACGATCAATGACACGCCCGTCCTGACTCAACAGCGCGTGTTTGTAACCCTCCCAGGCGGGCCACAGGCATTCGCTGGCGCTGACCGGCACCACAACGCTCAACGCCAGTGCAAGCGCCCCCATGTCCTTGAGTAACCTCACGGTTTGTTCGCCAGACGCCGACGTGCGACCCACTGCAGGACGCGCCACAGCAGAAAAGCCCCCAACAGCATGCTCATACTCGTTACAGCTGCGAGTACGGCAGGTTGATCGGAAAGTCGGTACCACACCAACATCCACCATGGCAGATGCCCGACGAAATATTGGTCCCCCACCTGCTGGCCGCTAACGCCACTGCTACGAATCAACACCACAGAGCCGGTCATCGCGTCCAGTTTTCCAGTGTCGTTGAGCACATCACGCAACAGTTGGTGGTCCTCATCACTGTTGGCCAGGAAGGCAACAATGCTGCGCTGGGCATTGAATGGCGACTGCAACCCGATAACCGCAGCCAGCGGCGCATTGGCGATCGAAGATGCCGGGATGCCTTCACCTGCAGACTCACCGGCATACGCAATGCCCGCGCCACCTACCTGCTGGCGTGAGGCATTCAGAATCGATGATCGCGTATGGTCGAGCAGTTGAGTAAGGTCTTGGCTCTTGCGCAGGTTCTGGGGCATCTGGCTCATCACCAGTAGATCCGCGTCGATGCTAGCGACCGCTTTCCAGTCGTCTGACAATCGCAACCCGAAGGCCGGCAGGCCAGACTGCGCAGAAATCCATGCGAGGGTTTCAAGCAAGGTACTGATCTGCGTGGCATCGCTGCGAGCGGGCACCATCACCATGGTTTCCGAGAGGTCGGCCATTCGGCTGAATGGGAAACCGCTGCGGGCGAAGGCACCCAGGTCCGGCATCCGGAGGTAGTGATGGTAGCCGGAAAGATCAATCGTCGACTCTTGGTCGATCAGCACCTGATTGGTCGACGGCAAGGACGTCTGGCAATGGCCCTTCTGGGCACTGCTCAAGGTACTGGCAAAGTTAAAGTCAAAACGCAGGGTGTTGCGGTCTTCGATTTTTAACGACGGCACCAACAGTTTGTGGCTGGCGTCGATCGAGTCGCTGGACAGCACCATCGCGCTCAAGCCTTTGATCACATCCCCGCTGTTCTTACCCAGCGGCAAACTGCTGATGAACTGATTGTTCAGGCTGATATTGAGCTGCGATGCATCATTGGTTGATGGCACGGTGTAGCGATACCGCGTTTCCAGTGGTACGCCTCGATTGAGCCAGAAAAAAAGATCCGGCGGGAGTTTCATTTCAAGGCTGATCGGCTGCGGCCGCAAGCCACTGGCTTGCAGTTGCTCGGGGTACTTGATCAGTTCGGCGAAACGCACGGGGCGATCTGTGCGCATCCAGTTCGGCGCGTCATAAGGCTGGCGTCGCGGTATGTCCCGGACCGTGTCCAAGGTCATCTGCGAACCACTCAACAATCCCCCCCCTAGTGCGAGGGTCTGCGCGGCAGTGACCAGGTCGTCTTCGTTACGCCCCAGCACAAGCAGCACCTTGCTGTAAGCGTCAGCGGGATTATCAATTATCTGAATGGATGGCGCCTGGACCAGCGGGAACTTTTGCAGGTCTGCCAGCATTTTTGGCCGATGTTCGTTGCTGGCAAAGACGATCGAGGGCATTGCCCTGTTGTGCTCGCCCACCGCCGGTAACTGGTCAAACAACACCGGAAACTGTGTGCCACGCCAACCGGCCAAACTACCGAAGTAAGACGCCAGTATGCCCGCTGCACGCTGTTCACCCAACGTGGGTGACTCAGCGAACACCATGTTTACCATCGCCTTGTCCTGCCCTCGCGTATCAAAGAACGGCATCGGAAAATAGGCCAGGTCGTTCTGCAGCGATAGCGCCTGCTCCTGGATGAGCAAGTGACTGGTACGGCTGACGTTCAGCCATAACGCACTGTTTGCGGGATCTTCGCAAAGCTCTGAATAGTGCCCGACGAACTCCAGGCGCACCCGGTTGAAGTCACTGACAAGGCGTGGATCAAGGATGAGCTCTTGAGTTGTCTTGTGCCCTAGCTGGTCTTTCGCGATGGGGACCACACTCATCAGGACATCATTGAGGTAAACCCGAAGGTGTGAGACCAGTGGCAGCAGCGCCGGTGAAGGCGTGTACTCCAATTGCAAGCGAACATCACTGGCGATCCGGTCATGACGCATGCTGAACACAATCTGATCGCTGTTGTGAATACCCAGCAACAAGCTGTCGGAACTTCGCCCCAACTTTTCGAAGCTGAGCGTTTTGCTCCAACTTGGAAGCCCGTTCAGTGATGACCTCACCTCATTCGGTGTCGAGGCCTGTGGCGTCAGAGGTTCAGCCTGCGCCAGGCAGAAGCCGAGGGCCGGGAGCAGAAAGCTGGTAAAGCAGAATGTCCTGAGAGTTCGGCTCATTGCGTGGTCACCGGTTCGCTAGAAGTGCTGGGGGAATGGGTCGGCACGCGCGGCAGATAGCTTGCCAGCCAGCGCAACACACGCAAGACCGGATTGATCAAGCGCGAGGCCCACGAAGGCAAATAGCTGAACAGCCGCCTGTAGCCGCGCCCACCCATTTTTAGAATCCCGATAAAGCTGTACAACGGTTGCTCGGGTTTGAACGCCTCGCGCCAGCCCAACCAGGCATCGGCGCGGGCGAATGTGCACTGCACGAAGTCAATTTTCTGCTGCACCGACATCTCGGCAAAACGGATACTGATGGTGCCTTTCTGGCTACGCGTCACGGTGCCCGGAAACAGGAACTCTCGAACACCACGCTGCATCAGCACCGAGATACGCGCGCCTGGCGACAGGGAAAGGTCGGCATTGACGTTGATGCATGCCCCGCCATCGGAGTAGTCATGCAGGATCCCCGGATAGCAATGACCGCTGTCCAGGCGCACCGCCGCAGGCAGTTTCGACTGGACCCGATGGGTACTGCGCACCTGACGCACTTCGGCGGCCACAGCGACCGCCACGCCAATAATGAGCAAGTTATAGACCACCCAGGTGCCACTGATCAGTACCGTGCTGTACTCGTTTGCCGGGCCATAGATGAAACGCCAGACCGCGAAAACCAGACCTGCCAGGTTGAGCAGTGCAAGGATCAGGTACGGTTTGGCAATGCGCCAGTCAAACTGATTGTTTTCCATCAGGCCACCCTTGGCCGTGACATTGAATTTGCCCTTCTTGGGGCTGAACAGTGCCACGGTGGTCGGGCGGGCGATGTACCACGACAACACCGTTTCGTAGACTTCGCCCCAGAATGTCCGACGATAAGCCCCCTGCATCCTGGAGGTGGTCAAGCTGGCGTGAACCATGTGCGGCAATACGTACAACAGGATCATCAACGCCGGTGCATAAATGATGTAGGCATGCAGGAGCAGGAACGCCAGTGGCGCAGTGAGGAAAATCAACCGTGGCAGACCGGCCAGAAAGTGCAGCATTGCGTTGGCGTAACAGATACGCTGAAGGAGCGTCAGGCCTTTCCCGAACAACGGGTTGTCGGTGCGGAAAATCTGCGCCATGCCCCTCGCCCAGCGAATACGCTGGCCAATATGCGCCGACAGGCTTTCCGTGGCCAGGCCGGCCGCTTGCGGTACACGTATGTAAGCGGAGTTCCAGCCATGACGATGCAGACGCAGCGACGTGTGGGCATCTTCGGTTACCGTCTCCACGGCAAAACCGCCAATTTCATCCAGTGCAGAGCGCCGTAGCACGGCACACGAACCGCAGAAAAATGCAGCATTCCACAGGTCATTGCCATCCTGGACCAGCCCATAAAACAGCTCGCCTTCATTAGGGCTGCGGCGGAACAGGTTCAGGTTGCGTTCAAATGGATCGGGCGAAAGAAAGTGATGCGGGGTTTGTACCAACGCCAGCTTCGGGTCACGCAGGAACCACCCCACGGTCAGCTGCAAAAATGAGCGCACCGGCAAATGATCGCAGTCGAAGATCGTTACCAGCTCGCCGTTTATATGACCCAACGCATTATTGAGATTACCAGCCTTGGCATGGGTATTATCGTCACGAACGATGTAACCGACACCCACTTCCTCGGCGAACTGTCGAAACACCTCACGCCGGCCATCATCCAGGATATAGATCTTGAGTTTGTCACGTGGCCAGTCGATGCCCAGTGCTGCGTAAACGGTGCCTCGAACCACGGCAAGGTCTTCGTTGTAGGTGGGAATCAGCAGGTCAACTGTCGGCCACAAGCGCACATCGCTGGGCAGTTGTACCGGCTTGCGCTCAAGCGGCCAGCTGGTCTGGATATAGCCCAGGATCAACACTACCCACGAGTAGGTTTCAGCCATCAGTAGCAGTACACCACAGCCCAGGTCGAATGGTTTATCCCAGTTCAGCGTCGCGGTGTAGCGCCACCACAGGTAACGACAGGAGACGATGACCGACAACATGATCAGCATCAATGTAGGGAGGCGTCCCGGGATGCGCCGAATCAGCATGGCCAATCCCCAGAGCAGAATGACGAAAATCGTCTGATTGAGCAGGCCAAACGGTTCGGTGATGCACAGCAGCGCCAAGCCAAGCGCAATCACGGCAATCACACCATCAAGCAGGTATCGAACAGGGCGCCCTAGCCCGCCCCACCAATGTGTCCCCTGATGCAGGTGCGTGCGCTGTACAACACGCTCGGGCAACTGCTCCAGAACCTCGACGACACTCGCCCATACCTGCCGGCAGAGCCCAGCCAGGCGTTGCAGCAACCCCGGCTCACGGGCTTTACGGGGCGCCCGCCCTAACGGACGAATCAGTAGCAGCCAGAGGCTTTGTATGGTGTAGCGTATCGGGTCACCCAGGCTCGGCGTCTTGCGGGCCAGGTGCGGATACCAGCGCATAGGCTGATCAAGCACGCTTCGCCAGGCGGGCGACTCAAGCGGCAGCACCAGCCAGGCCAGTGCGTTCATTGTCGCCAACAGAAATGCCACCAACGGGTTGCAACCATGCCGTTGGCGCAGATGAGCGTAGGGAAACCAACGGGTGATCATGGTCGTTCCTGGCGTTGAGCCAGGCACCAGGTGGCAAGGCTGAGCACATCCTGAGCCGCAAGGCTGGCAGGCGAATGTTGCCCAAGCGGCTTCTGGAGCGCCAATGCCTCGCGCATGGCTTCATCATTGTGGACCGCCAATGGCAGCATTCGTGCGCCAAAAAGCCTTCGCCAAATCAGTAGCAGGTCGCGTTGAAGCAAACTGGCGGGCTCGAATCGATTAACCAACAAATAGCCATCCAGTGCTTCAGCGCGATGCAACAGCACGTGGCACGCCGCGTCAGCTTCGGCGACCTGAATCTGTAATGCACAACTACCGACCTCCGCATGCCCGGGCAAACGCTGAGGCAAGTCGAACAGCATCCAGTCAAAATGTTTGGCCAAGGCCGCCTGGCGTCGTGCCCAAACGTCAGGGTCCTTAGACAAACGATGCTCAACCTGCTGTTGCTCTGGATGATCCAACTGTCCATAAGGCAGCAGGCACAATTGCGGTTGCAGCGTCCAGGCCTGATCCTCCCAGTTCTGCTCATCGAGCAGCGCACGCGCCCAACCACCGCGCTCGCCAACTGACAGGTTGAAATGCAAGCCCAAGAGGTTTTCAGGACACATATCCACCAACAAGACGGACTGGCCGAGGTGGTGCAATGCATGGCCAAGGGCAGCCAGCAGCGAGCTGTTGCCAACCCCGCCGCGTACGCCGCGTACGCTCAGGGAAATCATTTCGCCTCCTGGCGTTCGAGCGGCAACACCCGTTCCTCGTGCTGCGCTACCTCGCTGACAGCCGCCAGCAACGGCCAACGTTGCAATGCACCCTTGAGTTCAAGCTGAGCGGAAACATCCACATACTCCAGATCAGGTAATTGCAGGCAAACCTTGAGCTGAGCAATGTCGGTAGTGTGCTCGTAGCGCAACAACACCTTCGAATTCAATTGAGTTTCTGCGGGTAAGGCAGCCATGCGCCATTCTCCTTGATTCGAACATAAGGTCGGCCGGCATACTCAAGCACTACGGTCCCAGCGTTCTCTGAAACCACCGGTGTTTGCGGAAGGCCAGTCAGCAAGGTAGTCAGGTCAAGGCCCTGCGGCTGGGCCTGCGCGACATAAAGACGGCTGATGATTTCCGAGAGGGCCAGAAAGCTGCTCGGTTCACTGATATGCAAGGGGCCGGTGCGTGGACTGGCGCCCATCCCTACCAGCTTGATACCGACGGGTACATGGGTGATTGATGGGCTTGGAATTTCGCGCATGCCAGGAATCTGCATCCGGTCACCGTGCAGGGCGGCACCATGCTCCGGCACAATCACCACCACCACGCGCCGGCCACTTTGCTCCAGTTGCTTGATGAAGCCGCTCAAGTCACTGAGCAGCATCTGTGCACGCACTTTATAGTCGGCGCTCTTTGAGCTTCCGTCGGCGGCGAGCATGCGATTACCGTCATGCAAGGTAATGGTGTTGTAAAAAAGCGCCACACGCGACTGGCTCTCGCTTTCACGGTGCTGCCACCACTTACCCAAGACCTCACCATCACGCCAGATAGGCAGCCCCTCAAAACTGATTATCGGGTTCTTCAGCATATGGATATCGACGGCAGGCGCCGGGAGTGAACCCTGAGTGCGAACCCTGTCAATGAACCCTTCGAATGCCCCCGTGTGGTTAAGCATCACTTCACTGGCAAAACCCAGCTTGCTCAACTCTTCGAACAACAGACACTGCTCTGGCGGTGTCTTGTACAAGGCGGTATGGCTTGCTTGGCCGCAACTGGCACGCAGCAAGCGAATGGCTGCCGGCCCACTGTATGACGTGACAGAGTTGAAGTTGTCGAATACCACATCCATTTGCTGGAACAGCGGGTTGTCACGCAGGCCCACCGTGTCGATATCATCCCAGGCCAACGAACACACGTTAATCAACAGCAGGTCGAACGGCGGTGAGTCTGTAATCGGCGGTTTGAACTCGACACGACGTGTTGCTTCGGTGGTATAGAAATCCTGCAAGTAGCGGTTAAGGGTTTCATTGTCGGGATCGGCAACCATTACTTTCTTGGTAGCAACCCCTGGCGAGGCAACCATCGCAACGGCTTGCTCAGAGGGGGCCTGCAAGGCCAGCAAGCTTGTAGCACCCAACCAGGCCAAACCGATCAGGGTAAAGGTTGTTACCCGTAACCACTGATGCACAAGGCGGTACAGCACCATCACCAGGAGCAACCAGCCACAGAGGCTCCAATTGATAAAGCGTCCCGCCAGTTCAAGAAAATAGGCTGCGGAGAAGGTCATCAACCCTGGGTGATTCAATATGTTAGCCAAAGGTGGTAACCAGGTGTCCTGATAGAACAGCATCGCCCCCACTGGCAGCGCGATCATAGCGCGCAGGATCTCCAGCTTTCGACTGTTCAGAGGCACCAACAAAAAAGCGGCAAAGACCAGGTTGGGCAGTATCTGCAGGTTGAGGTACCCCATCCAGAGCATGACGAACTTGATCAGAAAATAAACGTTCCACACCCCCAAACCGGTGTTGCGTCGTACAGGCTGAGACGGAATGACTTTAAGCTGGCTCATCGGACTCACCCTTTACCGTGGTGGCCGCCACGCGACGACGCAGGCCTTTTGACTTCAGGTAACGAGGCCGCATGCAACCTCGCAACAACGCCATAAGCAAACGCCAGAAACTCTTGAAAAAAACCACCAGTGCCAATGTCAGTACACTGCTTAGCGCAATGACCTGCAGTAGATCGGAGGTGCTCATGGGCGATACTCCGTGACGGGCAAGACCATAGGCCGCGGCGTGTAGGTATTACTGCGCTGCGTATCCACTACCGCCCCTGTATCGGCATCAACCGAAGCCAGCCGGGCGCTCATCTGGGGAACCGCTGTATCCAACAAGGCTTTGCGTGGTAAACCCTCAATACCAAACAAAAACTGGCACTCACTGAACAGGTCGTACCAAGGCAATCGGAAAATCCGCGCCAGTGCATTGGCCACGCCATCGGCCCTGCACGCAAACAGAAACAGGTACAACACGCCGTCGAGCACACATGCAATATCGCCAAGACGACGTAGATCGATCTGGTCGAGGTATTGCTCAGCCGCCATGTCATTGCGCGGCTGCAACCTCAACAATTGATGGCTGACTTCCCCGGCGTCACGCTCATAGATCGGGTCCAGTATCGAGATGAATTGGTGCGGTGAGACCACACCACACACCGTCGGTGGCCGAAGCCGCTCAAACAACTCGTTTAACTTGATATTCAGGCTATGCCGCCAAACCTGCCCCTGAACACTGTCAACCAAACTGAAAAAACAGGCTGGCGAAACCCCATAGGGCACGATGATATTCGCCCCACAGGACACCAAAAGACGCTCATCCCGATAGCGTAAGCAAGCGGCCAATTCCCTTACGATGATTTTCAGCGAAATGCCGCAGCGCTCGCGCAACTCATACAATCGCTGGGCGAGTTCCTCGACTTGCAGATTGTTCGTTACCCCCACTATGACGCTTGCGGCTTTTGCCCGGCTTGCCTGAAGAAAAAGGTCGTCATAGTTATCGAACTGCCTCCACTGATGAGACAGTGGTGATATGCCTTCCAGCACCGAGCGTAGCGCCAGGTAGAGCCGTTGGTCTTCGCTCTGTGCGGGTTGCGGATTGGTACGCTCGAACACAGCCAGCGCGAATCCCTCAGGATGTGCCTCCAGCTCAAACTCCTGCTCACTGCAAACGCCCAGCGGACTGTGCCAATAACTCAGTTGATAGCGGGTAACACCGTCACGACGATAGAGCCGCGCCAGCCCGGACAGCCGCTCATTCAGGCTTATCAAATGTGCATGAAGCTTCGGAGCCTGGCCATGACACAGCACCAGCAATGTGCAGCCGTGCCTATCCAACCAGGTTGCCAGGCTCTCACACCAGCGTTGCAAATTCTGGCTGCCGAACCCCTGCCAAGTGGCTGCAGGCAGCATCAAAACGATTGGGCTGCCCTTTTTGACCGCGGCTCGGCTCAATTCATGGTTCAACGATTCGAGCGCCGATCTGATTGAAGCCTCAGGCACTTCAAACAGCCTCAACGTGGCGGGGCCTGCGTGCCGTCCCAACGGGGCAACAACCTCTTGGGGGTCCTGGTTGAAGCACACCAAAGTGGCCGCTTGAATGTGCCCTAGCCCTTCCAGAAACTGAAATGCCAATATTTTGGCGTCGCTCACATGGTCAATGGACAGCCAGTAAAGCCCCCCTTGCCGCAGCAGCATTTGCTCATCGCGCAGATGTCGGATAGCTAGAGTGACCGGCTCCACTTCATTCCCCCTCCCTTGCAAACGCAAGGGATAGAAACCCCTATATACCAAGCATTTTCTCAGTAAAAAGAAACACCAAGCCTGATATCAATATAGTAGCGCTGAGTTTCTGGAGGTCTCTCTTTTAACGGCACCCGACCAACGGCAACTCATTGTCATGATGTTTAAACACAACCCATGAACTGCCGAGCTCACATCTTAGTCTATGCCCGAGGTATACAGCCGCCGCGACAACCGTGATGGCAATAAATCTCATTCTTCTTGATAATCAACCACCTTTATTGGATCCAATAAAGCGCAACATCATGTCGTCACATTCTTGACAGATTAATTGATACCCCCAAGTACCCACAGGCGGTGTATACGTTCTTGAAATTAACGAGACAGACGACTATTTCAAATCAATATCTCGCCGCTGACAGTTAACCACCCAAGTTGTTCAACAATTAACGTTAAAGTAGAGCGACCTTTCAGCATGACCAATGCACTGCAAACAAGCAGTACAGATCGTCATCTGTCAGCACGTACTGGGCGGTTGGCTGGGGCAGTGTCCGGCGTCTTTACCGGCAGGGCCTTGAGAAAAGCGCGAAATCGACGTTTACCGGCGCCTGAATAGCTGACAGGCACCGGTTACGCGCAGCGCCTGGCAGGACGCCAGGCGCGGATCCGGGCGAACCGAAGTCGCCCAGGAAGGGAGGCTGCTTCAGGCAGCCTTGTTTTTCAGAGCACGACGGTGAACCACTACACCCATGAGCGCCACGACGATGGACGCGATACCGGTAGAGATCACCAGCACCTGGTACTCATCAACGAAAGCCATGGTCACAAGGCACGCGATGATGAACGCAATCACCAGGTAGGTCAGCCAAGGGAACAGCCACATCTTCAGACGAATCTGCTTACCTTCGGCTTCCAGCTTGCGACGCATTTTCAGTTGCGAGAATGCGATCACCAGGTAAACCAGCATGGCAATCATGCCGGTGGTGTTCATCAGTACGTCCAGTACATCCTTGGGCCGCAGAGTGTCGCTGAAGTTGATCAGGGCAACAAACACCGCTACCGAGCATGAACCGAGAATCGAGAATACTGGTACGCCGCTGCCGGCGCGGGTCATCTTGAAGATCGCCGGCGCATCGCCACGGGTCGCCAGGGAGAACAGCATGCGCGAGGCCGTGTAGTGCGCCGAAATCATGCAGCTGCTCACCGAGGTCAGAACCACGAAGTTCATCACCATCTCAGCGCCAGGAATGCCCAACAGCTCCAGCGTACGACGGTAAGAACCATAGCCCGACTGGCCCAGCAGCGGATCGTTCCACGGCACCAGGGCTACGATCAGGAAGATCGAACCCACGTAGAACAGGCATACACGCCAAACCACCGAGTTGGTCGCCTTGACGATCTGCTCGGAAGGGTTTTTCGATTCGGCCGCAGCGATGGTAACGATTTCAGCACCGAGGAACGCGAACATCACCCCAAGCATGGCCACAACGACTGACTCAATGCCATTGGGCATGAAGCCTTCCACCGCCGTCAGGTTGCTGATGCCATGCACTTCACCGGTCGGCCACAAATTGACCACGGCCATGCCACAGACCACAAGGAAGCAGACAATGGCCACCACCTTGATCAGGGCGAACCAGAACTCGAACTCACCGTAGTGCTTGACGTTGAAGAAGTTGACGCCAATCAGCGTCAGGGTAGCGATCAACGTGAAGGTGTTGATGCTCACCGAAGGGAACCAGCCGTGCAGAATCTTGCCTGCGACGTAGGCTTCCCACGCCATCAGGATGACCCAGAACCACCAATACAGCCAACCGATGGTGAAACCGGCCCAACGGCCAATAGCGCGTTCGGCATAGGTGGAAAACGAACCCGTATCAGGCGATGACGTGGCCATTTCGCCAAGCATGCGCATGATCAGCACCACCAGGATGCCACCGGCCAGATAGGCGAGTACGGCAGCCGGGCCAGCGCTGTGGATCACACTGCCAGAGCCGACGAACAATGCGCCGCCGATGACCCCGGCAATCGACATCATGGTCAGGTGGCGCGATTTGAGCGAAGCACTGAGCTTGCTCTCATGCTCCGCCTTCGCTGTGGAAGTGGATGTGGATGTTGCGTCCATCAGTAGTCTACCTCGTGTTCTTTTTATCTAAGGAAACTCGTGAAAGCACGACGGTCGTCGCGTTCACCTCTGCATCAGCTGTCTGATTGTGTGCACGATGGTGTGCCCGAGCCGACAAACGGCCGCGTTGGGCAGGGTTTCTATCGTGCTCAGGCTCGTCCGGTGGGCCTGAGGTGTGGTGCAAGGGACGGATGAACGGCACCAATAGGCGACGACATCAGCGGAAAAGACGTGAACGGAGCACTCTCCGTCGGAAAAGCATCGGATAGATTGTGATTGTTCATGAAGCTTCAACGGCTTTGGTCTGGCGATAACTGACACCTAATGTAAAAATGTCTGACGCCAAGAGCCATGCACAGCGCGCACAAATCGTCACTGCACTGTACAGGTCGCCGATGCAGCACACTCCGTTTTCCTGCAGGTGCTTGGTGGTACGCTCATTTGAAGGCACAGCTTCCCCATGTTTGAATTACGACCCGACGCATCGCCCCCATTGGTCAACCAGATCATCAACGGGCTGCGTGAGTTGATCGAGAACAACACCCTCAAACCCGGCGCAAAAGTACCGTCGATTCGCGCCTTCGCCGCCACCTATTCGGTCAGCACGTTTACCGTAGTCGAAGCCTACGACCGTCTGGTCGCCCAAGGTTTGCTGATCAGTCGGGGCAATGCGGGCTTCTTCGTCAACCGCTCGGCAAACGAGCGGATCAACGCACAAGCCAGCGAACCGCGCCCGGTCAAACCCACGTTCAACTCCGAGTGGTACTTGCAGCAGATTTTTGAAAGCCGACAACTGGCCTTCAAACCCGGCTGCGGCTGGCTGCCAAACGACTGGATGTTCGAAGACGGGCTGCGTCGCGGCTTGCGTCAGGTTGCCAGCAGCGTGATGGAGCTCAGTGGCTATGGCGACCCCATGGGGCTGCTGGAGTTGCGCACGCTCACCGCCCAGAACTTGCAGCAGGACCTGCGCATCGTCGTGCCGCCTACCCAGTTGATGCTCACCCATGGCGGCAGCCAGGCGCTGGACCTGGCTGTGCGCACGCTGGTGCAACCGGGCGACGTGGTGCTGGTGGACGACCCCGGCTACCCCAACCTGATGAGCATCCTGCGCTTCCAGGGGGCCACCCTGATCGGTGTGCCGCGCACCCCGGCCGGCTATGACCTGGACCACCTCGAACGGCTGCTCGCGCACCACCGCCCGACGGTGTTTTTCACCCAGCCGCACCTGCACAGCCCGACCTGCTCGCGCACGCCCCTCGTGCAATTGCACCGCCTGCTGCAACTCGCCTCGCAGCACGGCTTTCGGATTGTGGAAAACAACCTCTACGCCGACATGATCGCCGAGCCCCTGCCCTGCCTGACCAGCCTCGATCACCTGCAACAGGTGGTGTACGTCGGCAGCTATTCCAAAAGCATCTCCCCCAACGTGCGCGTCGGCTACATGCTGGCCAACCCCTCGCTGATGCAGCAATTGCTGCACCTGAAGATGCGCTCGGGCCTGACCACCTCACAGGTCATGGAACGCGTGGTGTATGCGGCTATCACCGATGGCCGATGGCGCAAACACCTCAAGCGCATGCGCCAACGCCTGTCGGAAGCGCAACAGGAAGTCAGCCGCCAGCTCACCCGGCTGGGCTTCGAGTTGTTTGTCGATTCAGATGAAGGCATGTACATCTGGACCCGTCACCCAGCCATCCCCGACAGTGCCGCGCTGGTTGACGAAGCCCTCAAACACGGCATCATGCTCGGCCCCGGGCAGTTGTTCATGGTCGACTCACAAGCCACGGGCTGGATGCGCTTCAACGTGGCATTCAGTACTGAACCGGCACTGTGGGAGCAACTGGAGAAGTTGCTGATCAAGCATGTTCACGCCGCCAAGGGGAGACTGATTGAAGCAAACTACAAATGTTAGCAATCAGGCCGATTGGGAAATAACCGTCAAATTGCATGGACAGCCACGGAGACACTCATGTCCTTCACAATCAAAACCGTAAGTGCCGGTGAAACAGCGATGGCTGCGGCGGCCCTATGCGAGTTATGGCCGCGATACTCTGCGACTGAAATTGTTACTCAGGTTGATGAGTTTCTTCGTCCTAATGGCTACAACCTGATCGGCCTTTGGACAGATGAATCACCCAATGCAGTCTGTGCATTGGGTTATCGCATCCAACACTCCCTCTGGTTAGGAAAGTCGCTTTACGTCGTCGACATTGCAACACTCCCGCAATGGCGCGGAAACGGTTTCGGTTCAGCGCTGCTTGCCTGGGTAGAGGCAGAAGCAGAACGCCTGGGCTGTTCAGCCGTTCACCTGGACTCCGGTGTTGGAACTGACCGGGGCGCAGCTCATCGGCTCTACATGCAGCGCCACTATCAGATTGCCTGCCATCACTTCCTGAAGCGTTTGAGCTAACGCACTGAGCGTGCCCGCCTTGCGCGCGCACGCTCCTGGATAAGGCTGTTACACGCCGTGCATACCCTGCAGCCGTTCGGCATCAGCAGACTTGCGCTGGCGCTTTTGCTCATACATTGCACGGTCTGCAATCGTCAGCGCCTCGGAGATACGGACAGTCTTGTTGGTCACGGCAAGCCCATAGGAAGCCTTGATGCCTTCCTCTTCAAGCGCTTCCTTGATCCTCTCGCACAACGCCAGACCGCCACCCCAGTCACAGTTGACGCCAATGATGCCGAACTCATCGCCCCCCAGCCTTGCAACAATATCCTCAGCCCTGGACGCCTTCTGCAATGCAAACGCTGCACGCTTGATCAACACATCGCCGGCGGCATGACCATCGCGGTCGTTAATGGCCTTCAACTCATCCAGATCGACGACAATCACAACAGAAGACTGGCGATAACGCTGGTAGCGCGCTTCTTCCTTGGCAAGAAGCTGAACCCATCCCGCACGGTTGTAGACCCCCGTCAACGCATCTGTGAGCGCTTGAGCCTGATAACGCTCAGCCCGCCTCTCTTCTTCGTCGACCCTGAGCTCCATCTGCAGAATCGTGCTGAGCATTTCGCCCACCAGCTCAATCAGTTCCTGATGCTCGGAAATGCTATCGGGCCTGGACTGAGGATCGATGCCGCACAACGTCCCAAACAAGCGTCCATCCGCAAGCAGAAGCGGCACGCCAATGTAGGCTCCGATTGGTATTTTCCGGCCTATTTCGGCAGCGGCATAAGCAGGGACCTGGCTTGAGTCCGAGGCAATGTTTGGCCCAAGCCCCTTGACCATCTCACTGCAGAAGGAGTCGTCCCAATTGAAGACGTCGCCAGGAACGACACCATAACCCCGGTCGTCACTGTGCAATACCGTCCAGTCGTTGCCCTCGGTTCGGGTCACCATGCACAGCTGGAAGCCTAGCGTGCGACGCAGAAAGGCCAGCGCTCTTATGGACGCACTTTCAAAATCATTCATGACATGCCCCAAGGAAAATACCAGACAACAGACGCCGCACCCGGATTAGAGAGCTGCTGGGCGGTGCCGATTAGCTTCAACGACTGAGCAAGAGATTCATCCAAGACTACCTCACCAGCGTTTGATGCAGCCTGAGCTCGGGCACCCGATTGAAGCTGCGAGCATGGTATCAGCAACTGACTCCCGCGGGCCGGTACTGACCATTTTGGAGCAGATGTTGAGGTGAAAAATCGATTATCCAGCTCATTACCGGAGCGCGATGGCCTATCAGCCCATAACAATCGAACGCGCCCAGCCGACTGCGTCATTTTGCATCAACACCAACAACCTGCCACCATCGAGCTCCGGCTCAGACAGGGAGTGTTCCCCGCATATGAAAACCATTGCCAGTCACATCGATCCGAGCGTGATTGCACTTGCACTTGATCAGTCATTCAATGCCGTTTTACTGACAGACGCTGACGAAGGCGAGCATCGTATTCTCTACGCTAATCAAGCTTTCCTGCGAATGACTGGCTACCGCGAAGATGAGTTACTGGGACGTAACGCTCGTATACTCCAAGGGCCGGCGACCAATCCCGAGGTGATTGATCGGCTGCGCCAGTGCCTGCGGGATGGCACCCATTTTCAAGGCTCGACAATCAACTACCGCAAGAATGGACGCCCTTACACCGTTGAGTGGAATATTTCCCCAGTACACAACACGGCCGGCGAAATCACGCATTTCATTTCGATACAACAGGACATCAGCAGCCTGATGGCTGCCCAAAATACGACCCAGCTGTTCGCCCACGTACTCAATGCAACCGATGATGGCGTCGTTATCACGGATGCCAGTGGCACCATCGAATTCGTCAACAAAGGCTTCGAAAAGATCACCGGATACGGGCTGACGGAGGTGCTCGGCCGCAATCCGAACATGCTCAAGTCTGGGGAACAAGACCCTGAATTCTATAAAGACATGTGGGAGACCCTGAAAAAGGGCCGCTCCTACAAAGGCACCTTTGTTAATCGCAGCAAGAACAACGAACTGATTTACTGTGACGAGACAATAACCCCACTCACTGACCAGGCAGACAACGTCACCCATTACGTGAGCATTTTTCGCGACCTGACCACTCGTATACTCGAAGAGCAGATGTTTCGTGAAATGGTGCGCTTCGACGGGCTGACCGGCGCACTAACCCGAGCAGCTGGAGAGTTGGCACTGGAAAAGGCCTACATGCAGTCTCGTGGTAGCAAGCTGCCCATGTCGATCGCACTGGCCGACATTGACCACTTCAAACACGTCAACGACACCTGGGGACACACTGCCGGCGACACCGTCCTAAAAGCGGTGTCGCGCAGCATGATTGGTGCACTAAGGGCTAACGACAGCGTCATACGCTGGGGTGGCGAAGAGTTCCTGCTTATTTTCAGTGGCTGCGACCTGGACCAATCACTGCCGCTGGCTGAACGCTGCCGAAAGGCCATTCAGCACAACCAACATGAACACGCGGGCTGTATTACCTTGTCGATTGGATTGGGTGAGCTCCAGCCTGACGAAGCATTACCGGATCTGATCGAACGAGTCGACAAAGCGCTTTACATTGCCAAAAACTCAGGCCGTAACCAGACGCAGGTATCACGCCGGTGAGTACCTCGTCCGGTACGGGCACGCACGTACTGCTGCGTCCAGGCCTATGCCTGTCAGCCTGCACGGCTAGCGCGAGGTTTTAACCTTCAGTACTTCGGTGTAAATGACATTGACCGTCTGACCGACCTTGAGGTTCTTCATTCGAGCCTGGAGTTCGGGATCCTCAACCTTGAGGACTGTCACTTTTCCTTCTGGAGGCAGCAAGGTCACTTCATGTTTTTTCAAGTCAATGTGAGTGATCTTCGACGTCACCTTGACCCGGCGAACCGCCTCACCGCCCGGATGAGGATTGTCCTTGGCGGCGCGGGTGGTCATTGATTCATTGCTGACACCAGGCGCACCCCCAACATTGGTGTCGAGCACGTAGGCGATTGAGCGAACAACAGTTATGTCAACGTTGTCGCCGACCTTCAAGTTGTGCAAAGCCTTGGCTTGATCCGTTAGCTGGATAGTCACCGGCTTTTTGTCGGCGCCTTCAATAGTGACCTGATAATTCGCCGCATCAACGGCCAGCACATGCGTAACGACATGGCCTTCTATCGCACTACCGCCCAACGGCACATCGGCGGCAAGGGCCGTAAAGCTGGTAGCGAACATGATGGAAGCAAGAACAACAGTGCAAGCAAGGGAACGGATTGGCTTCATAGGTTTACTCTTCCATGTGATGGCTGAGAGAACAACACGACGGATACCAAGGCACAGCACTTTGTGGGTACGCCATAGCATAGTCATTGATTGCCAATGTGCCTGATCACAGCGTGAGTGATGACGGGCAGCCGAACGCTCCAGGATGTCTCGAGAATGCCGCTGCGCGAGCCGTGCCTGGCCCTCAGGGCTTACCTGTAGGCCAAAAGCGGCGTGCGCTACACCAACCTCTGGATCTGGCTTCAGCGTGGTTATGCGGCGCAGCACAAACGCAGAAGGCATTCGATGCAGGCCCGCTGAAGATCAAGGTCCCCCGTAAGTTCAATGCAGTGCTAGCAAGCTGTCGCAGCGGCTGTCGGTCGCGGCGCGTGATACATAGGCGACCTGAGCGGAAGAAAAACGGGACAGCGTGAAGAAAAAGGCCGAGTCACCCGAAAAGTCACGCACATGAAAAAGCCCAGTCGTTTCCGAGCTGGGCTAAGTCATTGAATTATATGGTCGGGACGGAGTGATTCGAACACTCGACCCCTTGCACCCCATGCAAGTGCGCTACCGGGCTGCGCTACGCCCCGACTGGGCTTTAAACCCGCTCTCGATGTTGCTGAGAACGTTGAAGAATGTACCTTAAGCTTTTGAATTTTGGAAGTATTATTTTCCTGATCCTTTGCCGGGTTATTTCTTCAGAACCACCAGTACATCTTCCAGTTCGACAATCATTTGCCGAATCAGTTGTTTGTACTGGGTGGTGTCATCCTTGGCCTCATCACCCGACAGGCGCAGGCGCGCGCCGCCGATGGTGAAACCCTGGTCGTATAGCAAGGCGCGGATCTGCCGGATCATCAGCACGTCTTGGCGCTGATAATACCGGCGGTTTCCGCGGCGCTTGACCGGGTTGAGTTGAGGAAATTCCTGCTCCCAATAACGAAGCACGTGCGGTTTTACCGCGCATAGCTCGCTGACTTCACCAATGGTGAAGTAGCGTTTGCCAGGAATCGGCGGAAGCTCGTCGTTATGACTTGGTTCCAGCATAAGCCTCAACTCGGGCTTTCAATTTCTGCCCTGGACGAAAGGTGACGACGCGACGTGCCGTGATCGGGATCTCTTCACCCGTTTTCGGGTTGCGGCCCGGCCGTTGGCGCTTGTCACGCAGGTCGAAATTGCCGAAACCGGACAATTTGACCTGCTCGTTGTCTTCAAGAGCGTGCCTGATTTCCTCGAAAAACAGTTCGACCAATTCCTTGGCTTCACGTTTATTCAGGCCCAGCTCCTCGTACAGCCGTTCGGCCATTTCAGCTTTCGTCAGAGCACCCATACGCTATTTCCTTAACGTGGTGTTCAACCTTTGTTCGAGCGAGGTGAGGATGTCTTGAGTCGCAGCGTTCACCTCATCGTCATTAAGAGTGCGCGATGGATGCTGCCAGGTCAAGCCAACAGCCAGGCTTTTTCTATCGGGATCAATGCCTTTACCCTGATAGACGTCAAACAGCCTGAGGTCTGTAAGCCACTCGCCTGCATTTTCACGGATTACCTCAAGCACTGCGCTCGAAGCTACATCACGTCCTGCAATTAAAGCCAGGTCACGACGTACTTCCGGGAATTTTGACAGCTCGTGGAACTTCGGCAGGCGGCCTTCAACCACATCGCCCAAGACCAGTTCGAAAACAAACACCGGACGATCCAGACCCAGGGTTTTCGCAAGCTCTGGGTGGATGGCGCCCAGGTAGCCTACTTCGCGACCATCACGCTCGATGCGTGCGGTCTGGCCTGGGTGCAGTGCCGGGTGCTTGCCAGCAGCAAAGGTGAAATCACCCAGCGAACCAGAGAAGCCCAACAGCGCTTCGACGTCTGCCTTCACATCGAAGAAATCGATGCTGTCGCGGCCATTGGCCCAACCTTCAGGCATACGGCTACCGCAGACCACGCCGGCAAGCATGGGTTGTTGCTGCAGACCGTCCAGCTGACCAACGAAGCGCTGGCCGCTTTCGAACAGGCGCACACGATCCTGTTGGCGGTTAAGGTTGTGCTGCAGGGCCTTGACCAGACCTGGCCACAGGGAGGCACGCATGGCCGCCATGTCGCTGGAGATCGGGTTGGCCAGCAGCAGCGGCTCGACGCCTGGGCTGAACAGCTCAAACAGTTTAGGGTCGATAAAGCTGTAGGTGATCGCTTCCTGATAGCCACGGGCAACCAGCAGACGACGCAGTGCTGGCAGCTCGCCACGCGACTCGGCACGGGCTTGCGGCGCCAGGCGTGCTTGCGGGTAACGAACCGGCAGACGGTTGTAGCCGTACAGACGGGCCAGCTCTTCGATCAGGTCAACTTCCAAGCTGATGTCGAAACGATGGCTTGGCACCTCGACCTGCCACTGCCCTGCTCCACCTGAGGTTTTCAGACCCAGGGCATTGAGCAGGCGCTCGACTTCGGCGCTGTCCATTTCCATGCCCAGCATCTGATTGATGCGGTCGGCACGCAGGGTGATCGGCGCAACGCTCGGCAGATGTTGCTCGCTGACCGCCTCGATGACCGGGCCGGCTTCGCCGCCAACGATCTCCAGCAGCAGGCCAGTAGCACGCTCAATGGCTTCCTTGGCCAGTTGCGAATCGACACCGCGTTCGTAGCGGTGCGAGGCGTCGGTATGCAGGCCGTAAGAACGAGCCTTGCCAGCCACCGAAATCGGCTCGAAGAAGGCGCTTTCCAGGAAGATGTCACGGGTAGTCGCCGAAACACCGCTGTGTTCGCCACCCATTACACCTGCAATGGCCAGAGCGCGCTCATGGTCAGCGATGACCAGGGTGTCGCTACGCAGCGCAACTTCCTGACCATCCAGCAGGACCAGCTTCTCGCCCTCTTCGGCCATGCGCACACGGATACCGCCGTTGATTTCGGCGAGATCGAATGCATGCAACGGCTGGCCCAGTTCAAGCATCACGTAGTTGGTGATGTCCACGGCAGCGTCGATACTGCGAACATCAGCGCGGCGCAGGCGCTCGACCATCCACAATGGGGTCGGACGCGACAGGTCGACGTTACGGATAACGCGCCCCAGGTAACGTGGGCAGGCAGCTGGGGCCAGCACCTCGACCGAGCGAACGTCATCACGGGTCGCAGCAACGGCAGGCACGGCCGGGCGGGTAACGGGCGCGTCATACAGGGCGCCGACTTCACGGGCCAGGCCAGCCAGGGACAGGCAGTCGCCACGGTTCGGGGTCAGGTCGACCTCGATGCTGGCGTCGTCCAGGTCCAGGTACTCACGGATGTCCTGGCCAACCGGTGCATCGGCAGCCAGCTCCAGCAGACCGTCGTTTTCTTCACTGATCTGCAGCTCGGCAGCCGAGCACAGCATGCCGTTGGACTCAACGCCACGCAGCTTGGCTTTCTTGATCTTGAAGTCGCCCGGCAGTTCGGCACCGATCATGGCAAACGGAATTTTCAGGCCTGGGCGAACGTTGGGTGCGCCACACACGACCTGGAAGGTCTCGCTACCGTTGCTGACTTGGCAGACACGCAGCTTATCGGCATCCGGGTGTTGTTCGGTGCTCAGCACCTCGCCTACGACGATGCCACTGAACTGGCCGGCTGCCGGGGTGACGCTGTCGACCTCAAGGCCAGCCATGGACAGACGAGCAACCAGCTCGTCACGGGATACCTGCGGGTTGACCCAACCGCGCAGCCACTTTTCACTGAATTTCATTCTGCTCTCCTGAAAGATTCGTTACGGGTGCGCGACCTAGCGAAATTGCGCAAGGAACCGCAAATCGTTGTCGAAGAACAGACGCAAATCGTTGACGCCGTAACGGAGCATGGCCAAGCGCTCGGCACCCATGCCGAAGGCGAAGCCCTGGTACTCTTCAGGGTCGATGCCAGACATGCGCAGGACGTTCGGGTGGACCATGCCGCAGCCCATGACTTCCAGCCAGCCGGTCTGCTTGCAGACACGGCAGCCTTTGCCGCTGCACATCACACACTGAATATCGACTTCAGCCGACGGCTCGGTGAAGGGGAAGAACGACGGACGGAAACGTACCGCCAGCTCTTTCTCGAAGAACACCCGCAGGAATTCTTCGATGGTGCCTTTGAGATCGGCGAAATTGATCCCGCGATCAACCAGCAGGCCTTCGACCTGGTGGAACATCGGCGAGTGGGTCAGGTCCGAGTCGCAACGGTAGACGCGACCAGGGCAGACAATGCGGATAGGTGGCTGAGTGGACTCCATGGTCCGCACCTGCACCGGCGAGGTGTGGGTACGCAGCAGCATGTTCGCATTGAAATAGAAGGTGTCATGCATTGCCCGCGCCGGGTGGTGGCCAGGAATGTTGAGCGCTTCAAAGTTGTGGTAGTCGTCTTCGACCTCTGGGCCTTCGGCGATGCCGTAACCGATATGGGTGAAGAACTGCTCGATCCGCTCCAAGGTACGGGTGATCGGGTGCAAACCACCGGAAGTCTGGCCACGGCCCGGCAGGGTCACGTCAATGCATTCGGCAGCCAGACGAGCACTGAGCTCAGCCTCTTCGAAGGCGGCCTTGCGGGCATTGAGCACCTCGGTAACACGTTCCTTGGCGTCGTTGATCAGCGCGCCGACTTTCGGGCGCTCTTCGGCTGGCAGGTTGCCCAGGGTCTTCATCACCTGAGTCAGCTCGCCCTTCTTGCCAAGGAATTGAACCCGGATCTGCTCCAGGGCATTGATGTCTTCAGCGCGCTCCACAGCATCCAGGGCTTGGGAGACCAGCGCATCCAGGTTTTCCATGTACAGACTCCAGATACGAAATAGGGGAAGAGCTTACAGGCTCTTCCCCTATTTATGACGTTTAACATTCGCCGCCAATGTCGACGGCGAATGATTGTCGTGGGTACTTAAGCCAGAACGGCTTTAGCCTTCTCGACAATCGCAGCAAACGCCGCTTTTTCGTTCACTGCCAGATCAGCCAGAACCTTACGGTCGATCTCGATGGACGCTTTTTTCAGACCAGCGATCAAACGGCTGTAAGACAGACCGTTGTTACGAGCACCAGCGTTGATACGAGCGATCCACAGAGCGCGGAACTGACGCTTCTTCTGACGGCGGTCGCGGTAGGCGTATTGGCCTGCCTTGATGACCGCTTGCTTGGCAACACGGAATACGCGCGAGCGAGCGCCGTAGTAGCCTTTAGCCAGTTTCAGGATTTTCTTGTGACGCTTACGAGCGATGACGCCACGCTTTACACGAGCCATGAGTAACTTCCTCTATCTTTGACCGAAATTAACGTACGCGCAGCATGCGCTCGACTTTTGCAACGTCAGACGGGTGCAGCAGGCTGCTACCACGCAGTTGACGCTTACGCTTGGTCGACATTTTGGTCAGGATGTGGCTCTTAAAAGCGTGCTTGTGCTTGAAGCCGGAAGCGGTTTTCAGGAAACGCTTCGCGGCACCGCTTTTGGTTTTCATTTTTGGCATGTTCGGATACTCCGCATTCAGTGGATAAACATAACCGCAAGGCCTGCCGTGCCCTGGTGGTTATTTCTTTTTCTTGGGGGCGATGACCATCAAAAGTTGGCGTCCTTCCATCTTAGGATGCTGTTCGACGGTTCCGTATTCCGCGAGATCAGCTTCGATCCGCTTCAACAGTTCCATACCCAGCTCCTGGTGAGCCATCTCACGACCACGGAATCTCAGAGAGATTTTGGTCTTGTCCCCATCAGTAAGGAAACGTACCAGGTTGCGTAGTTTTACCTGGTAATCCCCTTCCTCCGTCCCTGGACGAAACTTAATTTCTTTAATCTGGATGATCTTCTGGTTTTTCTTCGCTGCAGCCTGCTGCTTTTTCTTCTCGAAAAGGCTCTTGCCGTAGTCCATGACTCGGCAGACAGGCGGGACTGCGTCGGCAGAAATTTCTACCAGATCCAGCTTCGCTTCTTCAGCGATACGAAGCGCTTCATCAATCGAGACGATGCCAATCTGCTCGCCGTCAGCGCCAATTAACCGAACCTCGCGTGCCGAGATATTCTCGTTGATCGGGGCCTTCGGTGCAGTTCGTTTATCTTGTCTCATATCACGCTTAATAATGATTACTCCGATTCTTGGCGACCACGCCGGGAAACCGCTTGTGCGAGGAATTCAGCGAATTGCGCGACAGGCATCGAGCCCAGGTCAGCACCTTCACGTGTACGCACAGCGACGGTTTGTGTTTCGACTTCCCGGTCCCCAATAACCAAAAGGTAGGGAACCTTGAGCAACGTATGCTCGCGGATTTTAAAGCCGATCTTCTCATTTCTCAAGTCGGACTTGGCACGGAATCCGCTTTCATTGAGGGTTTTTTCAACATCCAGCGCAAATTCTGCCTGTTTGTCGGTGATATTCATGACCACCGCCTGCATTGGCGCCAGCCAGGCAGGGAATGCACCCTCATAGTGCTCGATCAGAATGCCGACGAAACGCTCGAAGGAGCCGAGAATGGCACGGTGCAGCATGACAGGATGCTTGCGACCGTTATCTTCGGACACGTACTCAGCGCCAAGACGGATCGGCAAGTTGAAGTCGAGCTGCAGGGTACCACACTGCCAGACACGACCGAGACAGTCTTTCAGCGAGAACTCGATCTTCGGCCCGTAGAAGGCGCCTTCACCTGGCTGCAGATCGTAGGCCAGACCAGCGCTGTCCAATGCAGAGGCCAGTGCACCTTCGGCGCGATCCCACAATTCATCGGAGCCAACACGCTTTTCAGGACGCGTGGAGAGCTTGAGCTCGATGTCTTTGAAGCCGAAATCGGCGTACACGTCCAGGGTCAGCTTGATGAACGCAGCGGCTTCGGCCTGCATCTGCTCTTCGGTGCAGAAGATGTGGGCGTCGTCCTGGGTGAAGGCGCGCACACGCATGATGCCATGCAGCGCACCGGACGGCTCGTTACGGTGGCAAGCACCGAACTCGGCCAGACGCAGCGGCAGCTCACGGTAGCTCTTCAGGCCTTGATTGAACACCTGCACGTGGCATGGGCAGTTCATCGGCTTGATCGCGTAATCGCGGCTTTCCGACTCGGTGGTAAACATGTTTTCGGCGTAGTTGGCCCAGTGCCCGGATTTCTCCCACAGGGTACGATCGACCACTTGCGGGGTCTTGATCTCCAGGTAGCCGTTGTCACGCTGCACCTTGCGCATGTACTGCTCAAGCACCTGGTACAGGGTCCAGCCATTCGGGTGCCAGAACACCATGCCCGGGGCTTCTTCCTGGGTATGGAACAGGCCCAGGCGTTTGCCAAGCTTGCGATGGTCGCGCTTTTCAGCTTCTTCGATGCGCTGGATATAGGCAGCCAGCTGCTTCTTGTCTGCCCAGGCAGTGCCGTAGACACGCTGCAGCTGCTCGTTCTTGGCATCGCCGCGCCAGTAGGCACCGGACAGTTTGGTCAGTTTGAACGACTTGAGGAAACGGGTGTTCGGCACGTGCGGGCCGCGACACATGTCAACGTATTCTTCGTGGTAGTACAGGCCCATGGCCTGCTCGTTCGGCATGTCTTCGACCAGGCGCAGCTTGTAGTCTTCGCCACGTGCCTTGAACACCTCGATGACCTCGGCGCGCGGGGTAACCTTCTTGATGACGTCGTAGTCGGTGTCGATCAACTGCTGCATGCGCTGCTCAATTGCAGCCATGTCATCAGGTGTGAACGGACGTTCATAGGCGATATCGTAATAGAAGCCTTCGTCAATGACCGGACCGATCACCATCTTGGCGGTCGGGTACAGCTGCTTGACGGCGTGACCGACCAGGTGAGCGCACGAGTGACGGATGATCTCCAGCCCCTCTTCGTCCTTGGGGGTAATGATCTGCAGGCGGGCGTCGTTCTCGATCAGATCGCACGCATCGACCAGCTTGCCGTCGACCTTGCCGGCGACGGTGGCTTTGGCCAGACCTGCACCAATGGATGCTGCGACCTGGGCGACGGTAACCGCCTGGTCGAACGAGCGTTGACTGCCATCGGGAAGAGTAATAATGGGCATGGCGCCTCCTCTCCTAGTGGTGACCCCTACCAAAGGTCACGTGGGTTGGGATGAGCCAGTACGCGATCCGCCCCTGTCTTTCAAAAAGAAAGCCTGTCTCACAGTGACAGAAGCCAACGGCCTGCCAGGGAACGAACCAGAGTGACTGGAGGTAAAAATCTATAAGCCGCCGATGCTAACACAAAGCGTTTTACGGATCGCGGCTCACACGCCACAACACGCAGAAATAATTCTGTTTTTTCGGAAGTGGTGAACCAGAGCGGATTTTTCCTCTCAGAGTCTAAAGAAGCGTCCTACTCTTGAATGACCCGATCGAATAGGAGTGTCCGGCATGCGAATTCAGTCCCTACTGGCCCTGACCACCGCAGGCGTGTTGCTGTTGCCCCTGAGCGTCCAGGCGGGCGCCTGGCCTGCCGGCAAGAAAGGCGATTACCTGGATCAGTGCATTACCGCCGCTGCTGCGCAACCCGGCATGACCATGACCACGGCAAAAAAACACTGTGATTGCGGTGCAAACGCCATCGAGAAAAACTTCACCACCCAGGAAATCGAGCAACTGGACAGCAGAACCGGTGTGGATGCAGCCCTCGTGAAGCGAGCCCAGGATGCGGTCAGAGCCGCCTGCGCCCCCAAAAAATAGGCTCAAAACAGAGAATCCGACAATAAACTTGCCTCAGATCAGCATTATGCAAAGGTAAAAGCCGCCACGGACGCATATTTAGACTATGATACCCCCGTGCACCCTGTTGGCCTCGGCAACACCGCACTATTGAAAATCATGTTTCCTGGAGATACACCCATGTCCAATCGCCAAACCGGCACCGTAAAGTGGTTCAACGATGAGAAAGGCTTCGGCTTCATCACTCCTCAAGGTGGCGGCGACGACCTGTTCGTTCATTTCAAGGCCATCGAATCTGACGGCTTCAAGAGCCTGAAAGAAGGCCAGACCGTTTCCTTCGTTGCCGAGAAAGGCCAGAAGGGCATGCAGGCTGCACAAGTTCGCCCTGAGTAATCAGTACGAATTAAAAAACCCGTCCTGGTGACGGGTTTTTTTGTGCCTGAAATTCGAGCGTGTCAGCCGCAGTTGACGCGGATAACGACGCCGCGTTCATCGGTATTGAGATTCAACCGCTCGGAACGGTACTCCAGGGTCATGATGTCGTGCGGCGAGAGCACACGTGCCAACTGCGAACCACTGGCCTTGCGCGCCTGCTCCAGCAGTTGAGCGGACGCCTGCTTGCCGACGGCGAATTCAGCGGCACTGGCCTGGCAACGGCCATCGCTGTTCACTGGCGCGGACACTTCAGGCGCCTTCGTTGAAGAACCGGTGGCACTGCAACCTGCCAGAACGACAGCCGCCAACATACCGGCCAAAGATGCACGAATGCGGAACATGAACTCTCCTTTTAAAACCAGAATCTGCCCGAGCAGGCAGCTTTCATCACTTTTTGTTTCAAAGCATGCACAGTCTGCCTGAGCCACCCTCGACGGGAAACTTGCAATCGTGACCGGATTTTGCACGCTTAATAAAGGTCGATGTAGTCGGATGAAGGCGTCGGCCAGTTGTCCTGCAGCACCTTGAACACCTGCCGCACCCAACGCTCATCAATGGCAGCCTGCGCCCCTACACAGCCGGAACCGGCAGCCCAGGTTTCCAGACGAAAGGCCAACCCCTCGAGCTCACGACCACCCACCACTGGCGACAGCCAGGCCTGCCCTGCCCGATTCACCCGCAACTGATTGTGAATACGGCCATCCCCGGACGCGAGCAGCTCGCGAACGGCTTCAAGGGTAAATTGCTCGGGGTTGTTCAGATCAATCTGCACGGGATCACCTGGGAATCAAAACACCAATAGTTTGCCACGTAGCGGTTCTTATTCCTAAGTCGCAGTGCGATCGAATCAGGCGCATGATTTACTGCCAGCACTGGCGGAGGGCAATCGAACCTCCCCTTCGAACGCCAGGGTGCGGCATTCGAACCCTCATCACCTGCACACGCGTTTCGAGACTTCCATGGCAAGCCACTACATAGACGCCGACATAAAGGTCAAATGGCCCGACGGTCAAAGCGCCTACAGCCCGGGCACCCCCGAAGAGTTAACCCTTATTGCCATCGACCTGCTCGTCAAGGAACTGGGCAGCGATGCCGCTCGCGCCTTCATCGAGCAGATACTCGGACGTTACGCGCCCGAGCATGGCGACACACTCAGGACCTGACATCATCGCTCATACCGACTCCAGCTCACCAAGACGCGGAATGGAGGGCTGCGCACCCGCTCGCGTTACCGATAACGCAGCAGCACGCTGGCCGAAGGCTATCGCCTCACGCTCACCGCGCCCAGCCAGCAGGGCCGCAGCGAAACCACCCACAAAGGTATCTCCTGCCGCCGTGGTGTCGACAGGCTGCACGTTCGGCGCAGGAAAATGCTCAACGCCCTGAACATCGGCGAACACAGCACCTTCGCCACCCAGGGTAATGATCACCTTGCCCGCACCCAGCGCCAGCAGTTTCAGCGCAGCGCCCTCGGCAGTCTCGCGGGACGTCACCGGCAGCCCCGTCAGCGCCGCCGCCTCGCTTTCGTTGGGAATCAGGTAATCGGCCAACGCCAGCCAATTCGATGGCAGCGGCCCTGCCACCGGAGCAGGATTGAGAATCACCACCTTGCCCAATGCATGACCACGCTCCAATGTATGCAGTACCGTCGGAGCGGGCACCTCCAACTGACAAATGATCAGTTTGGCGGCCTGTAGCAACGCATCGAAACGCTGTACCGACTCAGGCAGCAGTTGCCCATTACTACCCGCAACAACCACGATAGCGTTCTGGCTTGCCGCGCCTACCACAATCAGCGCGACACCACTGGAGGTGTCGGCACTGATACTGACGGCCTGACAATCAATACCTTCAGCGGCCAGCGACTGACGCAGCTGCACGCCGTAGGCGTCATCCCCCACACAACCAATCATCGCAACCTGCGCACCAAGCCGCGCAGCGGCCACCGCCTGATTCGCGCCCTTGCCACCGGGCACAGTGGTGAAAGACTCACCCGCCAGGGTTTCACCCGCCTTGGGCAAGCGCTCAGCTCGCACGACCAGGTCCATATTGAGGCTGCCAACCACCACGATGCTCGCCTGCATGGCTCCGCGCCCTCTGCGCTAATCAGTAAACGTGTCCGGACGCGGTGCCGTCGACTCACGCAGCACGATACTCGGCGTCACAATGCGCTGCTCAACAGCGCTACCGGCCGGCTCAGCAATACGGTGCAGCAACCGCTCAACCGCGATTTCGCCCAACTCACGGATCGACTGGCCGACCGTGGTCAACGCGGGATAAACGTACTGGCTCAGCTGGATATCATCGAAACCGATCACCGACAGTTCACTGGGCACACAGATATTGCGCTCGGCAGCCGCTCGCAACACACCGATACCGATCATGTCATTGGCTGCAAAAATTGCGCTTGGCCGGTTCTGCCCCAACAGCTTTGCCGCAGCGCCATACCCACCAAGGCCGGAAAAGTCACTGTCAAGCACCCTGCCCTCAACCACTGTAATGCCCGCTTCAGCCAGCGCACGCGTGAAACCCGCCAGGCGCATCCGCGCAACACTGGTACTGGCAGGCCCATTGATACAGGCAATGTCTCGATGCCCCAATTCAAGCAGGTGACGCGTAGCCATGTATGCCCCTTGCTCATGGTCGATACGCACCAGGTCGGCCTCCACCCCATCAAGGGCACGGTCGACAATCACCATCGGCGCGCGCACCGTCTGCAAGCTTTCCAACAGGTCGCCATCCTCCCCTACCGACGCGACAATCAAACCGTCGATTCGCTTTTCCAGCAACACCCGCAGGTAACTGCGCTGCTTCTTCGGGTTGTCATCGGAGTTGCACAGGATGACGCAGTAGCCGTTGCGCTCACAGGCATCCTCAATACCCCGGGCCAGCTCGGCGAAGTAAGGGTTGACACTGTTCGGCACCAGCAAGCCAATCGTGGCAGTGCTGCGCGCCTTGAGCGAGCGCGCCACTGCGCTGGGCACATAGTCGAGCTCAGCAATCGCGGCCTCGACTTTCAGTCGAACCTGCTCACTGACCGGCCGGGTCTTGTTCAGCACATGGGACACCGTGGTGTAGGAAATCCCCGCCAAGGCCGCTACATCTTTAATCGTTGCCATTTTTAGTTCCGCCTGCGTGTACGCTGGCTGCGATAGGTGTCGAGGATCACAGCGATAACAATCACTGCTCCAGTAATAATGCGTTTGCTTGGCTCCGAGACGCCAATCTGTGCCAGCCCTGCAGCCAGCACGGAAATGATCAGGACGCCGAAAAAGGTGCTGATGACTGAGCCGCGCCCACCCATGAGGCTGGTACCGCCGATCACCACCGCGGCGATTACCTGCAGCTCCAGCCCAGAGCCCGCATTGGGGTCGGCCGCTTCCAGCCGGGAAATCTGAAACAGTGCGGCCAACCCGGCAAGCAGCCCCATCAACGAGAACACCAGCACTTTGTAAGGGCGCGGATTGATGCCCGCCAGGCGCACAGCCTCTTCATTTGTGCCAATGCCGATCAGGTAGCGACCGAACACCGTGCGCACAAGCACCCACTGAGCAACCACGATCACCAGCAAGGCAATCACGAAGGCGGGCGAAATACCGAATACCAAGGGCTCGGACAGCCAGGCAAAGGCATCACCGATATAGGCCGTGCGCGAATCGGTCATCTGGTAGGCCACGCCACGCGCAACCTCCAATACACCCAGCGAAACGATAAAGGAGGGAATTCGCCAAGCGACAGCAATCGAGCCGGTAACGGTCCCGACCAGTGCCGCACAGGCCATGCCGAGCAACGCCGCTGGCAGCGCACTCCAGCCCCAGCCGAGGATGGCGACACTGACGATGGAACCCGCGAGCGCCAGCACCGAACCAACCGACAAATCGATGCCGCCGACAATCAATACAAAGGTCATCCCGACCGCCAGCACCATCAGGTCGGGAATCTGGTTAGCCAGGATGCTGAAGGTAGCGTAGGAAAGAAAGTGGCTGCTCAACAGCGAAAAAAGCACGATCAATATCAGCAGCGCACCCGCCAGGCCCAGGTAAGCACCCACACCCTGATAACGCCCGCCGCGCGTGCCTGCAACAGCAGCAGAGGCTTGAACCGGTGAGGTACTCATGCAGCGCTCCCCTGATAACCGGCGAAGGCCGCCGCCAGCAGCTGATCCTGACGCCATGTGTCACGCTCAAAGGTGTCGACCAAGCGCCCTCTGGAGAGCACACCGATACGGTCACAGATCAACATCAACTCGCGCAGATCGCTGGAAACCACGACCAACGCCCGCCCCTGACGAGCGAGCTCGGCGAGCAAACCATAAATATCGAACTTGGCCCCCACATCAATGCCACGGGTCGGCTCGTCAAACAGCAACACCGAGCAGTCGCGCGCCAGCCAACGCGCCATCACAACCTTCTGCTGATTCCCGCCAGAGAGCTCACTCACAACCTGATCCGCACCCGTACAACGTATTTGCATCGCTTCGATCTGCCGTCGCGCCAAGGCCTGCTCCGCATCACGGTCGACAACACCCGCTCGAGATACCGCCGACAGGTTGCCCAAGGCAATGTTCGCCGTAATGGATTGAGACAGCAGCAACCCCTCGCCCTTGCGGTCTTCGCTGATCAGCGCAATACCCTCGCGCACAGCCTCAGCCGGTGAAGCAAGGTGTACCGGCCTGGGCGGGTTACCTAAAGCGACACGCCCCTGGTCGGCCGAGTCGGCGCCGAAAATTAAACGCAGCAGCTCAGTACGCCCAGCACCGACTAATCCGTAGAGCCCGAAAAGCTCGCCACTGCGCACCTCTAAGGACACGCCAGACACCGCATCTCCCCGCCCCAAGCCTTCGACCGTGAGCATCGGCTCGCCCATACGACGCTCGCCAAGATCAATCGCCTCAGCCAACGCACGCCCCACCATCAGACTGACTAATTGCTCGCTGCTGTAACGCTGCATCAGCTCAACGCACACCAACTGACCGTCACGCAGCACCGCGACTCGCTGAGCAAGATGCCTGAGCTCTTCCAGTCGATGGGAAATATAGACAATCGCCACCCCCTGGCGCTGCAAGCGCTCGATCTGAGCAAACAACAATGTCACTTCGCGCGCCGTCAGCATCGCGGTCGGCTCATCCAGAATCAGCACATGACAGTCACCGATCAGGCTGCGAGCAATTTCGACCATTTGCTGATGACCGATGCCTAGCTCACTCACCCGCGTATCCGGGTCGACCGCTTCAAGACCGACCTGTGCCATAGCCGCCCGGGCCAGTACGCGCAAACGCTTGCGGTCGATCCAACCGGCGCGACTGGGCAGGTTGCCGAGAAACAGGTTTTCAGCCACCGAGAGTGTCGGCAACAGGTTCAGTTCCTGCATGACCATACGCACGCCCAACCGCTCGGCTGCCGCGCGACTGCCAGGCAGGTAAGGCTTGCCGTTGAACTGCATCTGGCCGGCCGTGGGCGGCTCCAGGCCTGCGATGATCCTGGACAGGGTGCTTTTACCGGCACCATTCTCCCCCGCCAGGGCCAAGACCTCGCCGCGGCGCAGGGCCAGGTCAATATTGCTTAGTACAGGCTGCGCATAGGCTTTGCCCACTGCGCTGACTGACAGCACGATGTCCTCAGTCGAAGGCATACAGGGTACTCACTGGAAATGAAGGCTACGGCGCCGTGACCAACTCAACCGGCGTCTGGATGACATTGTCAGCATCCACCTGCGGCACCTCCCCCTTGAGCATCTTCAGCGCCACCTCAATACCGAACACAGCCTGCCTGGCAGCGAACTGATCAGCACTGGCCAACACCCGACCATCGCTGAGCATCGGTTTGATTGCCGAGATGTTGTCGTAACCCACCACCTGCACCGTACCCGTCCTGCCCGCCGCCCGCACCGCCGAGACCGCACCCAGCGCCATGCTGTCGTTGCCGGCCAGCAGGGCCTTGAGATCGGGGTATTCATTGAGCATGGCCGACGCTACGGCACGCCCCTTGTCAATCTCCCAACTGCCCGATTGCACCGAGACAATCTTCATCTGCGCCGCGTCCATCGCGTCCTTGAAGCCCGCCGTACGCTGCTGCGCATTGGTGGTCGTCGATATACCCTCGATGATGCCAACCTGATCACCGGCCGTGAGCCTTGCAGCGAGGTAGTCACCCACCAGACGAGCCCCCTTGCGGTTGTCTGGCCCTACGAATGGCACGCTCAGGTGCTTGCTTTTGAGCACGCCCGGGTCAAGGCGGTTGTCGATATTGACCACCGTGATACCGGCATCAATGGCCTTTTTGATCACCGGCACCAGCGCCTTGGAATCGGCAGGTGCAATCACCAGCGCATCAACCTGGGAAACGATCATTTGCTCGACAATACGGATCTGGTTACTGGTATCGGACTCATCCTTGATACCGTTGGACACCAGGTCGAACTCACCTGCGTGGCTTTTCTGGTAGGCCTTGGCACCGTCTTCCATCGTCAGGAAGAACTCGTTGGCCAAGGACTTCATGACCAAGGCAACCCTGGGCTTCACAGCAGCCTGTTCGACCGCGTGGGCAACGGGAACAAAAGCGCTGAGAGCGCTCAACACAACAGCCCCGAACAGGCGTCCAGTGAAGGGCAACGTCATGAAATCACTCCAGTACATTATTTTTATCAAGTAGCAAACGTTTGCATTACTTCACTATGGAAATGCCCGCCACCTTTGTCAAATACCCCCGCCATCACCTGACGGCGAGGCCAAGCAGGGGAATTATCCTTTAAACAGATCGGAAAACCGAACAGCCAAATACAGATAAATTCGGGAAGCCGATCCCTAAAACACCAGAAGATACGCTTAAGGCACCCATAATCTCCCATAAAAACAATACGTTAAATCAAGACAACTGAACTGGTACGCTTTCTGCTGTTCTTTGCCTGGCAACACCGCACTTCAATCAATAAGCGAGAACAAAAATGAAAGCTGCGTTCCACTCCTTTGTACCGAGTGCCTTGGCCCTGCTGCTGCTCCTGCCTGCAGGCGCCAATGCCAAGGACGTCGAGAATCAACAGAAACTGGCCAATGTGGTCATCCTGGCCACAGGCGGGACCATCGCCGGTGCAGGCGCCGGCGCTGCCAACAGTGCGACGTATCAGGCCGCTAAAGTGGGCGTCGACAAGCTGATCGCAGGCGTACCGGAGCTGGCCAACCTGGCCAACGTCCGTGGCGAGCAGGTCATGCAGATCGCATCGGAAAGCATCACCAATGAAAACCTGCTGCAACTGGGCAAACGCGTCGCCGAGCTGGCCGACAGCAAGGATGTCGATGGCATCGTCATCACCCACGGCACCGACACCCTCGAAGAAACCGCCTACTTCCTGAACCTGGTCGAGAAGACCGACAAGCCTATCGTGGTAGTCGGCTCGATGCGCCCAGGCACGGCCATGTCCGCTGACGGCATGCTCAACCTCTATAATGCCGTGGCAGTGGCCAGCGACAAGCAGTCCCGCGGCAAAGGCGTGCTGGTCACCATGAACGACGAAATTCAGTCCGGTCGTGACGTGAGCAAGTCGGTCAACATCAAGACCGAGGCCTTCAAGAGCGCCTGGGGCCCGATGGGCATGGTGGTTGAAGGCAAATCCTACTGGTTCCGCCTTCCGGCCAAGCGCCACACTCAAGATTCGGAATTCGACATCAAGCAGATCAGCAGCCTGCCCCAAGTGGATATCGCCTACGGCTACGGCAACGTGACGGACACTGCTTACAAAGCACTGGCACAGAACGGCGCCAAGGCACTGATCCACGCCGGCACGGGTAACGGCTCTGTCTCCTCCCGCGTAGTCCCTGCCCTGCAGGAGTTGCGCAAGAATGGCGTACAGATCATTCGTTCGTCCCACGTCAATGCCGGCGGGTTCGTGCTGCGTAACGCCGAGCAACCGGACGATAAGAACGACTGGGTTGTCGCTCATGACCTGAACCCACAAAAAGCCCGCATTCTGGCAATGGTTGCCTTGACCAAGACCCAGGACAGCAAAGAGCTGCAGCGGATCTTCTGGGAGTACTGATCCCCGCCTGCCGGCCGCCCGCCGCTCTACGGCGGGCATCACCGCGTCAAAATAGTTTCAAAGGCATGCAGCAAATCGCTGCATGCACTGTCTGAAGCGCTCCTACACCCACAAGGTGTTGCGAAATGGCCTACAGTAAAATACTGTATGCACATACAGCAAAAACAAGGAACGCTCCGTGGCAACCACTTCCTCTGCATCGACCCCCGCCAGCAGTTACGAGCAACTCGGCCTGCGCATCCAGAAAATCATCAATTCGCCGACTGCACAGAAAGCACGGTCAGCACTGATTTTTCGCCTGGAACATGAATCTCCCGACGACTGGGAAACCCTGCTCGAAGAAATCGCCGAGAACGATAACGTCACCCTCGCGCATCGCGATGATGGCGGCGTTCAGATTTTCTGGGTTGTACCGAAGGAAGACTGAGCACGCATGAGATTCAAGATTTTTGCAGTATCCTGCCTGCTGCTCAGTTTCGCCGCCCACGCCGACGCCCCACGCACCTTCAGCGAAGCCAAGAAAGTCGCCTGGAAACTGTACGCCCCGCAATCGACCGAGTTCTATTGTGGCTGCAAGTACAACGGCAACCGTGTCGACCTCGAAGCCTGCGGCTATGTGCCACGCAAGAACGCCAACCGCGCCGCGCGAATAGAATGGGAACATATCGTGCCGGCCTGGCAGATCGGCCATCAGCGCCAGTGCTGGCAGGACGGCGGGCGCAAGAACTGCTCGCGCAATGATCAGGTCTATCAGCGCGCAGAAGCCGATCTGCACAACCTGGTACCGAGCATCGGCGAGGTCAACGGTGACCGCAGCAACTTCAGCTTTGGCTGGCTGCCCGAGCAACACGGACAATACGGTTCCTGCCTGACCCAGATCGACTTCAAGGCAAAGAAGGTGATGCCGCGCCCATCCATCCGCGGAATGATCGCACGCACCTACTTCTATATGAGCAAGCAATACAACCTGCGCCTGTCAAAACAGGATCGCCAGTTGTACGAAGCCTGGAACAAGACCTACCCACCTCAAGCCTGGGAGCTTCAGCGCAACCAGCGGGTGGCGTGCGTCATGGGCCACGGCAACGAGTTTGTCGGGCCGGTCAACATGAAGGCCTGCGGTTGACGCGCCGGGCAGCGCTTGCCAGCAGGCGCTGCCCGGCATTCACCCGCAACCGGCGCGGCGCGACTATCGCGGTGCGTCGTGCTGGATCACCACCGAGTCGATACCCAGGCGCGCCATGACATCGGCTTTCTGCGCCAGCGCTGCCGCCTTGTCGGCGTAGGGGCCCAGCAGCACCACCGGCTTACCCTCGCGGTAAACCACCGACGACGGGATGCCACGCTCGATCAGCCGCGCGGTCATATCCGTCAACGCGCCCATGTTCGCCCCCTGAATGATTTCGACATCCCAGCCCTGAGCAGCCGGCTGGTCGGCCAGCGCTTCAGCCTTGCGCTGCAGGTCGGCGCCGCCGCAGATCTCGCGCAGGCGCAGGTTGTTACCGTCCTGATCGATGATCACTTCGTACTCGGCACCCTGCTTGATCGCCACGTAGCTGCGATAGGCTTCCACCACGCCCGCCGCATCCTTGCCGCGAACCTGACCGCAAATATCCCCTTGCTCATTAATACGAACATTGGCGAACTTGGCCGTTTTCGGGTTTTGCAAATGCTCGGCGACCTTGTTGTGAGCGCGCTCTACATCATTCTCACAGCCGGCCAACGCCAGCATCGCCATTACCACCGCCACTTTGCGCACGCGCCTATCTCCTGAATGCCAGCGGCGGATTTTAGCACCTGCAAGGCAACGGCAGTTACAATCGACCCGCATTCCCCTCGAGAGGACGGCCATGCACCAGGTACTGTTGATCATTGACGTACAACCTTCCTTCAACCCACCCCAGTGGCTGGTCGAAGGCATCAACACACTCCTCGGGCGCATGCCGTCAGTCGCCACAGTAGAGCGTCACGACGAGCACCACACCCCGTTCCAACGCCAACTTGGCTGGCATCCTGCCAAAAACGAGCGCTGCCTGATCGCGGCTGACCGGGTGTTCGCCAAATACGGTTATTGCCTCTCCAGCGAGACCCTCAACCACCTCAAGCAATTGAAACCGGACCGTGTCCTGGTATGCGGCATCCAGACGGACACCTGCGTGCTGGCGGCGGGCTTTGTGCTATTCGATGCGGGGCTGCAACCGACATTGATTACCGACCTGACCCGAGGCTCATCCCTTGATCGCTCAGGGGCACTGGGAATAAACCTGTGGCGACATCACTTCAAGCACACGGTGACAACGGCCGAACTGAAATAGCCCTACCCACACCGCACGGCTTTCAAAGCTTTTCCCCCGGACAAACAAAAAGGGCGACCCTTTCGGATCGCCCTTTTTGCTACCACACTAAAGTGGATTTAATTTGGTAGGCACAATTGGACTCGAACCAACGACCCCCACCATGTCAAGGTGGTGCTCTAACCAACTGAGCTATGTGCCTGCTGTGGGGCGCATTCTACTCAGGTTTTTACAACCCGTAAATAGAAATATGCAAATAAATCAAACTTTTGCTGCATGCCCTGAACACGCAAAAAATCGCCCCAAACAAAAAAGGCGACCCTTTCGGATCGCCTTTTTTGCTGCCGCCAACAGGAGCGGCCTGATTTGGTAGGCACAATTGGACTCGAACCAACGACCCCCACCATGTCAAGGTGGTGCTCTAACCAACTGAGCTATGTGCCTGCTGTGAGGCGGCATTCTACGGAATTGACGAATGGTGTCAACTCTTTTTTTCGCGCTAACTCACTGAATATTAAAAATATTTGTGGGTTGGTCGTTTTCAGAATTTTAAACACCCCGCTAGCGGGTGTTAATTATTGTTGATAGGATCAGCTCATACGTAAAAAATATAAAACAGAGGTCCACCCCCATGGCGCACACCCCCTACCCTCAGTCCTACTACGCCGCATCGGCCAATCCTGTTCCGCAGCGCCCAGCTTTGCAGGAAGAAATTGATGTCGATGTCTGCGTGATCGGCGCCGGCTACACCGGTCTGTCCAGCGCACTGTTCCTGCTTGAAAACGGTTTCAAGGTTGCCGTCCTGGAAGCTGCCAAAGTCGGCTACGGTGCCTCTGGCCGCAACGGCGGGCAAATCGTCAACAGCTACAGCCGCGACATCGACGTCATTGAACGCACTGTCGGCCCCAAACAGGCACAACTGCTAGGGCAGATGGCGTTTGAAGGCGGCCGGATCATTCGTGAGCGCGTCGCCAAATACAACATTCAGTGCGATCTGAAAGATGGTGGCGTGTTCGCCGCCCTGACCTCCAAGCAAATGGGCCACCTGGAGTCACAGAAACGCCTGTGGGAACGTTTTGGCCATAATCAGCTGGAACTGATGGACCAGCGCCGCATCCGTGAAGTCGTCGGTTGCGACAGCTACATCGGCGGCATGCTCGACATGAGCGGCGGGCACATCCATCCACTGAACCTGGCGCTGGGCGAAGCTGCCGCGGTTGAATCCCTCGGCGGCAAGATCTATGAACAGTCGCCTGCCGTGCGCATCGAACGCGGCGCCAACCCCGTGGTACACACCCCTCAGGGTAAAGTCCGCACCAAGTTCGTGATTGTCGCCGGCAATGCGTACCTGGGTAACCTGGTGCCGGAGCTGGCCGCAAAATCGATGCCATGCGGCACCCAGGTGATCACCACCGAGCCGCTGGATGCCGACCTGGCACATTCGCTGCTGCCACAGGACTACTGCGTTGAAGACTGCAACTACCTGCTCGACTACTACCGCCTGACCTCTGACAAGCGCCTGATCTTCGGCGGTGGCGTGGTGTATGGCGCACGCGACCCGGCCAATATCGAAGCGATCATTCGCCCGAAAATGCTCAAGGCTTTCCCGCAGCTCAAGGACGTGAAGATCGACTACGCCTGGACCGGCAACTTCCTGCTGACCCTGTCGCGCCTGCCTCAGGTCGGCCGTCTTGGCGACAACATCTACTATTCGCAGGGCTGCAGTGGTCACGGTGTGACCTACACCCATCTGGCAGGCAAGGTGCTGGCCGAAGCGCTGCGCGGCCAGGCAGAACGCTTTGATGCGTTTGCCGAGCTGCCGCACTATCCGTTCCCAGGCGGGCAATTGCTGCGTGTACCGTTCAGCGCCATCGGTGCCTGGTACTACAGCCTGCGCGACCGCCTCGGCGTTTAACGCCTACCGCTCAAGCCGTCACGGGCCAATGGCCTTGACGGCTTGGCGGGCAGCCTGTTCCTGGCCTGCCTGGGCCAGATCATTGGCTGCCTTGAGCCAGCGCTGCCGGTCTACCTGCGCCGGCAACTGCCCAGGTTGCTGTACCAGCACAGCCCAGGCACCCTCCTTCTGCCAGGCAGCATTGAAGCTGTCGAAGCCCATCAGCAAGCGCCGATTATTGCCCGAGCGCAGCAACACGCGTTCCTTGTAGCGGTCGTAACCGACCAGCAAGGCATACCGCGGCTCGCCCCAAAGCGCTGTCCCCTCACTGTAACGCAGCAATACCGGATTACCTGCAGCAACCTGCGTTAGCAGCGCTGGCAACTGACGGTCCAGTGGGTAAACCATCATCCCATACTCACGCGCTACAGCCGGCATTGACTCCGGTAGCTTGTCGACGTCTTGCGGCAAATGCAGGGGGCCATCAAGCAGACCTGGCGTGATCCGCACACCCTGTTGAGACAATATCGCCGCCAAGGCCATTGAGGCACTCTGGTTCGCATTGCCACGGAAATATGGCACACCGCTCAACTCAACCCGCTGCGCCATGCCATTGAGCTGAGACGAGAATGGGCTGGCACAACCAGCCAGGCTCAGGGTTACGGCCACAGCCGCAAACAGACGACGGGATGCGATGGGAAATACAGGCATGGACTCTCGCTTGTTCTGGTGCCAGGCAGGCAGCGCCCGGCCTCGGCTGCGATCATAGGCCCGCAACGCTTCGCGGTATAGCCCGCGTACGGCTTAGAACAAAGCAGACCAAGGTGCTAGACCATAGGTCAATGGCTTGCCATGTAACAACAGCTAGACTGTTGCATGAGGCAGGCGCAAGAGCCTGCTCGGCTTAAAAGGAGGCACACATGAGCCTGACACTGGCGATTTTCATGTTGATCGGCGCTTGGCTGAGCGTCGCGGCCGCAATGCTCTGGGGCGTACTGCGCATCACGCGTCGCCACCATCACCCTTACCTGCAACCCCGGGATATGACGGCAGGCGCGCCTCATCGCCAGCGCCGGCACGCACACGCACACTGAGTTGGCACTCCACAGAAACGACAACGGCCGGCCCGGGTTACCCCGGCGCCGGCCGTCACGCCTGAATCAGTAATCAGGCCGAGATTTCTTCACGCTTCATGCGAGCACGTCGCGACAGAATGTTAAGCACTTCGATCGCCGTCGAGAACGCCATGGCCGCGTAAACGTAACCTTTTGGCACGTGGACACCGAAGCCTTCAGCGATCAGGGTCATACCGATCATGATCAGGAAGCCCAGGGCCAGCATCACGACGGTCGGGTTGTCGTTGATGAAGCGCGCCAGTGGATCAGCGGCCACCATCATCACCACCACGGCACTGATAACGGCGATGATCATGATCGGCAAGTGCTCGGTCATGCCCACAGCGGTAATGATGCTGTCGATCGAGAAGACGATATCCAGCAACAGGATCTGGCCAATGGCAGCAGCAAAGCCAAGGGTAATGGTCGACGAGGCCTTGGCGTCTTCCTGTGCCACGGGATCAACACTGTGGTGAATTTCAGTGGTTGCTTTCCACAACAGGAACAGGCCACCCGCGATCAGAATCATGTCTTTCCAGGAGAAACTCTGGCCAAACACGTCAACCACCGGTTCAGTCAACTGGACGATCCAGGCAACGGTACTGAGCAGCGCCAGACGCATCACCAGCGCCATGCTGATACCCACGCGCCGCGCCTTGGAGCGGTACTGTTCAGGCAGTTTGTTGGTCAGGATGGAAATGAAGATCAGGTTATCGATACCCAGGACAATCTCCATGGCCACCAAGGTGGCCAGGGCGACCCAGGCGGTAGGGCTTGCAGCAAGTTCTAACAGGTATTCCATGAATCAGTCCTGAACGGGGGGATTGGTTGAATCAGATGTCTTGAGTGCTGTCATCGCGCTCGGTGTCAGAAGGCTTCTTCTCTGCCTGCGAACCTGTGGCTTCGCTCAAGGCTTGTTGAGCCGCTTCATTGGTCTTGTCGATGGCTTCCTTGGCCGACTGTGCGGCCTGATTGAGCACCTGCTGGGCGGACTTTTCTGCCTGTTCACAGCCGCTGATGGCAAACAACGCCAGCACCAGCACCAACGGCGTACCAATCGATTTGAAGTGAAGCATGTTTTTTTCCTCTTGTAACGGCCAGCCCTGAAGCCGGCGTTTTAGATAGCAATGCATTCTAAAGACCGAGATACATCAGGAAAATTCGTTTTTTTAAGGGTTATACTTCGGTTTTTACGAAGTGATAACCCTCATGCTCAACTACAGGCAGCTGCACTACTTCTGGGTCGTGGCCAAAACCGGCAGCATTGTGCGCGCCTGCGAGCAACTGAACCTGACCCCGCAAACCATCAGCGGACAGATCAGCCTGCTGGAACAAACCTATGGGGTAGAACTGTTTCGCCGCGTAGGCCGTCAACTGGAACTGACCGAAACCGGTCGCCAGGCCCTGAGCTATGCCGAGCCCATGTTTCAGATCGGCGGCGAACTTGAGGCCCTGCTGCGTACACAGCCAGAAGAAAAGCAGATCCTGTTTCGGGTTGGCGTCGCGGATGTGGTGCCAAAGTCCATCGTTTACCGGCTGATTGCCCCCACCATGGAAATGAGCGACCCACTGCGCATCAGTTGCCGTGAAGACAAGCTGGAGCGCCTGCTTGCCGACCTGGCGATTCAGCGCCTGGACCTGGTCATCTCCGACAGCCCAATGCCCAGCCACCTGGACATCAAGGGCTACAGCCAGAAACTGGGAGAATGCGGCATCAGCTTCTTTGCCACCGCCACGCTGGCCGCGCGCTACGGGGCCAACTTTCCTCAAGGGCTACAGCATGCGCCACTGCTGATACCCGGACAGGAAACCGTGGTACGCAGCCGCTTGCTGCGCTGGTTTGCCGAACAGAATGTGCAACCACGGATCATCGGTGACTTCGATGACAGCGCCTTGATGCAAGCCTTCGGGCAGTCAGGCAGCGGAATATTCATCGCCCCCAGCGTCATCGCCGACGAGGTCTGTCGACAGTACGGCGTCGAGCTGATCGGCCAGACGGATGCCGTGATCGAGTCGTTCTATGCCATCTCGGTGGAGCGCAAGGTCAAGCACCCCGGCATTCTTGCCATCACCGAAGGCGCCCGACGCGAGCTGTTCAACTGGCCTCTGGCCGGAACCGCGCGCTCATCAACCACAGCCCCAGGATCACCGACGACGTGATCAACACAGCCGCCGACAACCCCAGGCGGGCCAAGCCCAGGGTATCAATGACCCAACCGCCAATGATCGCCCCCAGGCCGATGCCAAGATTGGCCCCGGCAATGTTCAGAGAAGCAGCAAACGCCGGCGCCTTGGGGGCGGCCTTGATCAGGCGCACGTGGGAAACCAGAAACAGCGCGGCCTGGGTCGCCCCCCAGATGGCCAACGCCAACATCAGGCCCACCGTGGACTGCATACTCGGCACCACCGCCACCAGGCCTATGACCATCACGGCGCAGAAGCCACTGGACGCCAGTAGAGGATGACGGTCCACGGCACGACCGCCCAGACTGTTGCCGACCAAACCGACCGCACCAAACCCCATCAGGTACCACCCCACCCTGCTGCCATCGAAGCCGGCCAAACGCTCAAGCATATCGGCCAGGTAGGTATACGCCGTGAACATGCCGCTGAACACCAGCACCGACAACAGCACATGCCCCTGCAACAAACGGCTGCGCAGGATGCCAAACTGCCCGAGCAGTGACGAGGCCGGCGTCTGACGCGGGGTGCGTGGCAGGTAGCCGTACAACAACAACGCCTTGGCCAGCGCCAGCACGGCCAGCACCGCAAAAGCCGCCCGCCATCCCAGGGCGTCGCCAATCAAGGTGCCGACCGGGATGCCAAACACCGTCGCACACACCACACCAAAGCTGATCTTGGCAATGGCGCGTCCAGCGTAAGCCGGGCCGACGATGTCCACCGCCGTTTCACTGGCCAATGCCCAGAACACCGGCAACCCGAGCGCCGGGATCAACCGAGCCAGGCCCATTACATAAATGTTCGAAGCCACCGCCGCCAGCGCATTGGAGGCCGCAAACACCAGCAAAATTCCGATAAACAGTCGTTTTCGATCGAAGCGCGCGCACCACGCGGTGAGAAACGGCCCGCAACAGGCCACGGTGAATGCGAACAAGGTCACCAGCAGCCCCGCCTGGGAGACGCTGACCTGCAGGTCACGCGCAATGCCCGGCAGCAGCCCGACGATAATGAACTCCGTGGTCAATACAGTGAAGCCGGCCGCAGCCAGCAACAGGATAGGCAATAACATCCACACTCCAACGCAGAAAGCACGCGGCGGCAGCCGCGCCAAAAGGGCGGGCATACTACGCGCCTGCACCACGCTCCGACACCGTGCAGCGACCCTCGGCTGCACACTGTGCTAAAGTCGCGCCCTTTTTCGCGGCCCTGCCATCCAGACGCCGTCGATGCGCCACGTTTCGGCACTGCCGAAACCCTTGAACAAGACAGAGAAACACCTGCCATGACCCCCGTTCTAAACCTGTTGAATAGAACCAGCCTGGTGCTACAGATCCTGGTTGGCCTGATTGCTGGTATCGCCCTCGCGTTGATCTCACCCGAAACCGCAGCAAACCTGTCCTTTATTGGCAAGGTCTTCGTCTCCGCGCTGAAGGCTGTCGCCCCCATCCTGGTGTTCATTCTGGTCATGGCTTCTATCGCCAACCATCGCCATGGTCAGGAAACCCATATCCGCCCGATTCTGGTGCTGTACCTGCTGGGCACCTTTGCGGCTGCGGTGGTTGCGGTAGTTGCCAGCATGGCCTTCCCTTCCCACCTGGCACTGAACACCTCCGAGGCCTCGCTGAGTGCTCCGGGCGGCATTGGTGAAGTCCTGCAGAGCCTGGTGCTGAGCGCCGTAGACAACCCGGTCAAAGCCCTGATGAACGCCAACTTCATCGGTATCCTGGCCTGGGCCATCGGCCTTGGCATTGCCATCCGCCATGCCGGCCAGACGACCCGAACCGTGCTGGAAGACCTGTCCAACGGCGTGACCGTGATCGTACGAGTCGTCATTCGTTTTGCGCCGCTGGGTATCTTTGGCCTGGTCGCCTCGACCCTGGCAGAGTCCGGCCTTGATGCCCTGGTCGGCTACCTGCACCTGCTGACCGTCCTGATCGGCTGCATGCTGTTTGTCGCGCTGGTGGTCAACCCGCTGATCGTGTTCTGGAAAATCCGTCGCAACCCGTTCCCACTGGTGTTCATGTGCCTGCGTGAAAGCGGCATCACCGCCTTCTTCACCCGTAGCTCGGCCGCCAACATCCCGGTCAACCTGGCGTTGAGCAACAAGCTGGGCCTGCATGAAGACACCTACTCGGTATCGATCCCTCTGGGTGCAACCATCAACATGGCCGGTGCCGCCATCACCATTACCGTCCTGACCCTGGCAGCGGTAAATACCCTGGGCATCACCGTAGACCTGCCGACCGCCGTACTGCTCAGCGTGGTGGCAGCGGTGTGCGCCTGCGGCGCCTCCGGCGTGGCTGGCGGCTCGCTGCTGCTGATCCCGCTGGCCTGCAGCCTGTTCGGCATCCCCAGCGAAATCGCCATGCAGGTGGTGGCAGTTGGTTTCATCATCGGAGTATTGCAGGACTCGGCAGAAACTGCGCTGAACTCCTCCACCGACGTACTCTTCACCGCCGCAGCCTGCCAGGCCAAAGAGCGTCAAGCCGCTCGCGCCTGACCATGCCCCTGCAGCCGGTGCCCGGGCACCGGCTGCTTGTGTTTTACCGTCAACCGCACCTAGGCTAGAGCCTTTCCTCGAATAGAGACAGGGCCATGTCCGCCGAACACGAAACCGCTTCCCCTGCCCGCTTCACCAGCACCGAAGTCCGTATTCTCGGCTCGCTGATCGAGAAACAGGCCACCAACCCCGAAACCTACCCACTGACCCTCAACGCCCTGGTGCTGGCCTGCAACCAGAAAACCAGCCGTGAGCCGGTGATGAACCTGAGTCAAGGCCAAGTCGGCCAGAGCCTGCGCGCCCTGGAAAGCCAAGGCATGACCCGCCTGCAGATGGGCAGCCGCGCCGACCGCTGGGAACACCGTATCGACAAGGCCCTGGAGCTGGTTCCGGCACAAGTGACGTTGCTTGGCCTGATGTTTCTGCGCGGCCCGCAGACCGTCAACGAGCTACTGACCCGCAGCAACCGCATGCACGACTTTGACGATGCCGAGCAGGTCGTGCATCAACTTGAACGCCTGATTGCACGCGGTTTTGCGCTGCACCTGCCGCGCCAGGCCGGCCAGCGGGAAGACCGGTACACCCATGCGTTCGGCGATCCGGAAGACATCGAAGCCATCCTCGCAGCACGGCAGCAAGGGCCGGAACGCTCGACCGCCAGCGCGGTGTCGCTGGAACGTATCGAAGCGCTGGAAGCCCGTATTGCCGCGCTGGAAGAGCGCCTGGCGCAGCTGGAGTAACACACACGGCCTGGGTGGCCGGGCCGACAACGGCAGGCGCCCGACAATACGCCTACAACGCTGCAGGCGCCGCCAACATTGGCGATGGCATTCGTGCGTACGCCACTGCCGCGGCGACCTGCTCGTCCGTTGGCCTTACCCCGGTGTACAGCACGAACTGTTCCAGCGCTTGCAGCGCAATCACGTCCAGACCAGTGATCACCGGCTTGCCCAGCGCCTGTGCCTGCACGATCAACGGTGTCTGCACCGGCATCGCCACCACATCGAACACCCACTGTGCAGCCGCTATCGCCTCGGGCGCGAACGCCAACTGATCCGCCTCATCGCCACCGGCCATGCCAATCGGCGTCACATTGACCAGCAACTGTGCACGCAGGTTACCAAGCTCTGCTTGCCAGCCATACCCGCACACCTGCGCCAGTCGCCGCCCCGCTGCTTCGTTGCGCGCGACCAGGGTGCCATTGGCGAAGCCGGCATCACGCAACGCGCAGGCCACAGCTTTGGCCATGCCCCCACTGCCACGCAAGGCAAAGCTCATGTCCGGGTCCAGACGATGGCGCGCCAGCAGTTGGCGTACTGCCAGATAGTCGGTGTTGTAGCCTTTCAGGTGCCCAGCCGTATTGACCAGGGTGTTGACTGAGTCAATGGCCGCAGCCGATGGGTCCAGCTCGTCGATCAAGGCAATACAGGCCTCCTTGTAGGGCATCGACACACCGCAACCGCGAATGCCCAGGGCACGGATCCCGCCGATGGCTGCGGGCAGATCGGTGGTGGTCATGGCCTTGTAGTAATAATCCAGCCCCAACTGCTGATACAGGTGGTTGTGAAAACGTACGCCAAAGGTGCCAGGACGGCCTGCCAGAGACATGCACAAGACGGTGTCTTTACTGGGGGTCATGCGGATCTCCTGAAATGCGCTGAAGGCACAGTATGCCAAGCGTGAACAGGCAACGTGCCTCATGTCGCCAAACCCTTCAGATCGACTGCCTCCGTACTACGCTCTACCTACGCACGCTGACTCAGCTCATCAGCAGGTTGGTCGGAAGTCGGGAAGCTGGAGACGCGGCTGATAGGTACACGCATGGTACAAGGTTAAATTTGTTTCATTTTTGGCCTAATGATTCCGGGGCAATCGACAGCCCCTGAGCCATACTCCTAAAATGTAACGGTTTTTTACCGAAAACCTTTGCACAGCCAACGACATACCAACATTTAGTGAGCGCCAACGTGAAAACCTCTCTTTCGATTTTAAGTCTGCTGCTATTGCTCACAGGTACCGCCGCAGTCTCGTCGAATGCTGTTGCCCAACCACCCGCGCAAGTTCAACGTGACCCTTCCAAGCTGCGCCTGGCATCCGGCAGTGCTCTGTTGATCGACGTGCAGACCAACCAGGTGCTGTACGCCAACAAGGCCGACGTCGTGCGACCGATCGCATCGGTCACCAAGTTGATGACCGCGATGGTAGTCCTCGACGCCAAGCAGCGCATGGACGAGGTGATCCCCGTCACGATTGCGCAGACCAAGGAAATGAAGGGCGTCTTTTCCAGGGTCAAACTCGGCAGTGAGCTGAACCGTCGAGAGATGCTGCTCATTACCCTGATGTCCTCGGAAAACCGCGCGGCGGCAACCTTGGCGCACCACTACCCCGGCGGCTACGATGCGTTCATCAAGGCCATGAACAGCAAGGCCCGCGCACTGGGCATGAACCACACGCGTTATGTCGAACCGACCGGGTTGTCGATGTACAACGTGTCGACCGCACGCGACCTGAGCAAGCTGCTGCTGGCCGCACGCAACTACCCGATGCTGAGCGAGTTGAGCACCACCCGCGAGAAGACCGTGGCGTTCCGCAAACCCAAATACACCTTGGGCTTTCGTAACACCGACCACTTGGTCAACAAGAGTGATTGGGACATCAAGCTGACCAAGACCGGCTTCACCAACGAGGCGGGGCATTGCCTGGTGCTGCTGACGCGCATGGCTGACCGGCAAGTGGCCATGGTCATTCTCGACGCCTTTGGCAAATACACCCACTTTGCCGACGCCAGCCGCCTGCGCCAGTGGATGGAAACCGGCAAGGCAAGCGCAGCGCCAGCCGTGGCGATGCGCTACAAGTCAGAGCGGACCCAGAACCGGCCAGTCGCCGACTGAAGGGTTACAGGGCCTGCCTGGTGTTGTACATGGCAGGCCCCAAGGCCAGTATCAGGCGCTGGTACTGACCAGCGAACCCGAACTGCTGCCTCCGCTGGTGGTCAGGGCTTCGAGCAAGGCACTGGTCGCGACCTGAATAGCGGCCATGGTGCTTGAAACGGCGCTTTGGGCGGCCATCACCGCAGCCGCCTTGGCTGTCTCCTCCTGCTTACTGGCCATCGCTTTCTGCAATTGCTTCTGCTGTTCGGCCAACTGCTTTTGTAGCCGCTCTATCTGCTCACGCAACTGCTTGATGTGTGCTGGCTCACTGTCGCTTGTGCTGGCACCACTGGCCTTGGCCTCGCCATTCTCCCGCACCTGGGAAAGGTCGGCCTTGACGCCGCTTGTAGCTGTCGCCTCGGCAGGCGCCGCGCCATTGATACTGACGCCGTTGACATTGGTTGCACTTGGGCTGCCGTTGATGCTGATGCCGGCCGCCAGCGTATTGATTCCGACCATGTGCTTATCGTCCTGATGGTATTTGCGTTAGCCCGCTTATCGACCGCACGGGTCAAACCTTTAACCCGCCCTGCTTTACCCCCACTAACACTGGCAGCGATCCCCTAACCACGCTGCATGCAACGCTGGTAACGCGCCTCGACCCGATTGGCAAACCAGGCGGTGGTCAGCGTGCGGGTAATCTTCGGGCTTTCCAGCACAATCCCCGGCAACAGCGCACGGGGTAATGGCTTGCCCTCGTGCCGCTCGGCAAGGGCATACACGCGTCGATAAAGACGAGTGCTTTCAAATGCCAGGCTGTCGCCTTCCTCCAACTGACTGCGGATCACTGGGTTGCGCATGTCCAGCGCATCACCCAACTGCCTCACGGCCCGCTCTGTCGCTCCCGGCAGAATCGCACCCGGGGCGATCAGGTCGCCATCGAGCGCCAGACTGACACCTGATGCCCGGCTGACGGCATGCTGAAACGCCGCATTACGGCTGGCGTACCAACCGGCATTGAAATCAGCGAAACGGTACAGTTGCCGATCATAGTTCGCCGGATAAGCGAGCAAATGAGCAATCCCGAAATACAGCCCACCACGGCGACTGAACACTTCCTGTCGGATCGTGCCGGTGTACGTGTAGGGGTAACCCTTGGCATGGCGTTCGGCAAAGGCGATGCTCACCTGCATCGGCCCGCCGGTGCGCACCGGATTGAGACCGCCAAGCAGTGTGCGCCCCATGGGCACGGTGCTGATCAGGTCATCGAAGATTGCACTCAACTGCCGCTCGCTGCGCACCGTTTCCAGGCGCTCGCTGTAGCTCTTGCCACTCGGTGAACGGGTATTGAGCGCCGCATTGACCAGAAACTGCGGGACATGCAGCCTGGCGGCACGACGGTCGATTTCTTCACGGGCGATGCGCCCCAGACCTGGCACGCTGGGGTCGGCCTGGAAGGTGGACTCCTGTTCAGTGACCGCCAGCGCAGCACACAGGTTGTCGCGGGTTGCGGCAATGCCCTGGTGGGTAAAGGCAACTTGAATATCCTTCGCCCAACCCTGGCGATCGGCGAGGTTGGCCGGCAACAGGCGAGCGATCTGAGCCCGCAACTCGGCAGGGCTGGCAGGCTGGGTGGTGCGCGGTGAGGCGCAACCGGCCAGCACGAGCAACACAGCAAGGCACAACAGCAATCGAAGTGAAGTCATGGACCACCCGCAAGGATACCGCCGTGGTTTCAGCAGCCGGGCGTGCTCAGCCCACTACCAATGGTCACGGCCGTCACCTCCACACCCTGGAAATGATGCATCGCCGCCGGGTCGAACGTACGCTCGCAGTTGAAGCGGGTATCGACCACGAAGTCGTCCCCCTTGGCCTTGCTGATCGCGTCACGCCAGTTGTAGGCCGCGTTGACCGCCTGATCACCCGCCAATACCACTTCTAGCATCACTTGCGTGAAGTTGACCGCATGTGGCCCCTCCCAAAGGGCATACACCGACGGATCATAGGCGTTACCACACAGGTCCAGGCAGTCTGCATAGAACGCCATTGGGCCACCTGTAGAGCGGTTAAGCGCACCGAACGTCAGCGGCTCATTGCTCGGTGGAGCAAAAGTACCAATAAAACTGCTCAAGTCAGCCTTGCAGGTAGGCGACAGCGCCAGGCGCAATGCACTGACCTTCCCGCCCGCTGCCGTTGCGGTGACCTCACACCCTTGCACGCGGTAGCTGTGGGTATCGCCATCCGAAGCCTGGGCAACACCTGCAACCGATTCAAAATAGCCCAGGCTGCTACCCAGCATCTCGCCATTGAAGACCTGAGCCACCGTTGCCTGGGCCTGTGCCTGAGCCAACAGCGCAACGCTGCTCAACGCCAGGGTCGAGCAAAAGGGAACGAGGGCACGCGCGTTCATCGGAACATCCTGTAGAAGTCGAGGGTAGAAAAACGCGCACTCTAATTCAGATCAATAGGCCACAGCCATACCTCACAGGCACGTCAGGAGAGAATGATGTAATCGCTGAACTGCGCAATGGGTGCATGTTCGCCCGCGACCAACTGCACGTAGCGTCCCCCCACCTGATCAATCGCAATACAGTCATCGACATCCAGCACGGCATCGGTATGCGGCTTGAGCCAGTCTCGGGCCATCTGCAATTTGCCTTTGAGCCTGGCCTCCGCCGGACTGCACGCGACCACCAGCAGGTAGCGATGAGCCTCGCCAAAACTGCCCGGCTCATACCCCCCAAGGTTGATGAAGTACAAGCGTGGATCACCCGCAGCTGGCTGCAGGTCGGACCAGCGCAACACATACCCCTCAGCCCCATCAACCTCAAGCCAGGAGTCGATATGCAAGCCCTTGGGGCTGCCGAACCACTGCTCGCGCAATTGCGGATAAGCCGCCTCCAGGCTTGGGGCAACAGCGAAAACCACATCGTGGACTTCGATCTTGGCGCCGGGGTGCTTGCCCCCCAGCATGACAACAAACAACATGGCGTTCCCTACTCGAGAATGGCAGGTGCGATAGGCGACACCTGCAACGCAAGGGCCTCGGTTTCAGGGCTGCTCGCCCACCAGGTAGGTTTTACTGATGTGCCGGAACTGCTCGTGACCGGCGCTGCCCAGCAACTCGAACAGCACCATTTCACGGGTGACGATCTGCACCCCGGCATCACGCATACGCTGCACACCGGCAGCCTGGCTCAGTGGGCTACGGCAGTCGCAGGCATCCTCGACGACAAACACCTGCTTACCCGCCTCGCACAGGTGCAGGACGGTTTGCAGTACGCAGATATGGGTCTCCATACCGCAGACAATGACCTGATCACGGGCGAGCAGGCTGGCCGGCAGGCAGTTGGCGGCCACGCAGGAAAAATGCAGCTTTTCGACCACCTCGGCATTGCGTGCCGCCTCCTTGAGTGCCGCCAGCGTCGAGCCCAGGCCTTTGGGGTACTGCTCGGAGAACACCACCGGCAAACCAAGCTCACCGGTGGCAGCCAGCAACCAGCGGGTACGGGCCACGGTGCCCGCCGGGTCAGTCACCGCGCCGATGAGTTTTTCCTGAACATCAATGACCAGCAGCGTGGCCTGGGTGGCGTCGATCAACATCGTGTGAACCCTCTGTCCAATATGGCCGCAAGCCTCGCGCAGGTGCGTTGCGTCGTCAATGCCTGCCCGCAAGCAGCGTCAAACGCTCAGCCCTGCACTGCCTTCGCCCGGGCAATCGCCGCTGCGATCGCCGCTCGCGCCTGCGGGCTGTTCTTCCAGCAACTGGAACCCACCAATGCCGCCGCCTGGGTAACGATATCCAGCGCGTTGGCCTCGCTCAGTTGAGCCAGCGAGTTAAAACCCAACTGCTCCAACCGGTCGACCACGGTGGGGCCAACGCCCTTTACATCCAGCAGCGCAGCGCGCTCATCGTGTGAAAAAGCCATATTCACCTCCCTGTGAGTGCGCAGCCGATGGCTGCGCGGTAAACCACAAGTCTAAGCGTCTCTGCGGGGCCTGCACCAGTGGCTGAACAGCCAGTACGCTGAACACCGGCGCAAACTGGGCCGTGATGCCACCTGCCACGCTCATCAGCCGCCCAGCGCGATGATCGCTGCGATCAACAAAGCGCCCGTGATCGCCATTGCCACACCACCCTGCCAGGGTTTTGCGCCGGCGTACCGAGCCAGAACCCAGCCTGCAATGAACAACACTGCAACACCGACACCGTTTGACAGGCGGATAGCCAGGGCGGCCTGCTCAAGCACAATGAACGGCACCACCAAGGGGAACGTGGCACACACCACCAGCAGAAAGACGCCCAACGCACCCTTGAAATCGTCCCAGCCAAGGCGCGGTGGCAGCACGATAGCCTGTTGGTCGAGCAAACGTCGGCGCAGCACCTCTAGCCCCTCCGCGCCGACTGCAGCAGCCAGACGCGACGGTAGCACTTCAGCAATCAGCGCCTGCCCGGTTGCGGGGTCTGCACCTTTGCGCAGGGTGTCAAGCAACATGCGGTTGCGCGAACGCTCGATCAAGGTCCGCAGCAAGTACATCACAGCATCGGCAAGGCCCCAGGCGAGATTGCAGCCGAGCGCGGCAATCATCATGGTGCGCTCTTCCTCACGGCTGGCAGTCGCCACGCTGAGTGTTCCGGTAAAGGTCATTGCCATCAACAGGCCGAAAATGACTTCTGTGACGCGCTCTATCGGGTCGAGCACGCGAGCCCGCTTGTGCTCATATGCGTTGTGCATGTGTCCAACCTCGCACAGCCATGCGATACCTGCGAGCCACGCTCACAGTGCCCATCGTTCTGAATCAACGGTCATCTCAGTGTAGTGTGGATGCGCCTGGCGCAGCACCGCGCAGGGTGCCAGTATGAAGGGGTGCTTTCCGCGCTACACGGGGACGCGCCATGGCCACCACCGATCGCTTGCCGACACAGACCGCCAGCCGCCTGGCAGCCTTGCACCGAGACGGCTTCGTACTGCTGCCCGGCGTGCTGAACGCTGCGCAAATCGCCACCCTGCGTGCTGCAATCGATCATCTCAAGCCCCAACACTGGGACTACAGCGGCCTGCTTGAACATTACAAATGCGTGTTCAACCGCGACCCACTGTGGTTGCCGTTTCTCGACCTGAGCGGGGTTATCGAACTGGCCGAAGCAGCCTTGGGCGAGGACTGTCACATCATTGGCCAGACTGCCTGGCGCTGCCATCCTGGCTTCATCGGCGCTGCACTGCACCTGGACTACCTAGCCATGGCCCTGCCGCAAAGCCTGCTGGCCGACCCTGCGTTCGAGTTGCCAATGCAGATCTGTACCGCACACCTCTACCTCGACACCATCGATGCCGACCTCAGCCCCACACGAGTAATACCAGGAAGCCACCGCGCCGGGCGACCACCGGCAGCAGGTGAAAATGAGTGGCAAGGCCAACCGGCACAGCCGGTGCTGTGCGAGGCCGGGGACGTGCTGATGTTTCGCAGCGAGCTGAGGCACGCGGGCAGCGACAACCGCACCCTCGACCGCACCCGCTACCTGCTGCAGGTGCATTATGGCCGACGCATGGTGGCCCAGAAGTTTTCACCCTACCTGTACTGGCGCTTCAACCCTACAGTCGTGGACGCGGCCACACCACGGCAACGGCGCCTGCTGGGCGAACATGAAGAAGCCGAGTACGACTGAGCCGCTGGCGTTTACCTGTGCAACCCGCGCATCGATCAATAGCACTCGATACGATTGCGGCCGTTTTTCTTCGCCCGGTACAACGCCTCATCGCTCCGCGACAGCGCAGCATCAGCACTGGCGTCACTGGCCATGATGGCCGAAACCCCCACGCTGACGGTCAGAGGGATGCGCTGGTCGCCAACCCGCAATGGGACCTCGGTAATACGCTGCTGCAATAGCTGAGCAAAAGCGCTCGCCTGTGCGATGTCCTTGCCACTCAGCACTACGGCGAATTCTTCACCCCCCACGCGGCCCACCAGATCCCATTCGCTGAGCTGATCCCGCACGATGGCTGCAAAATGCCTGAGCGCCTGATCGCCGACAGCATGCCCCCATTGATCGTTGATCAATTTGAAATGATCAAGGTCACACATCAACACGGCTGAGTGACGGTCAAGGGCACGTTGCACCTTCATCAACTCAGCCTCGATCTGCATCATGAAATGCCGGCGGTTGGGCAGTTGGGTAAGAAAGTCCACGGTGGCGAACTCATGAAGCTCTGCCTCGATCCGCTTACGCTCGGTAATATCGGTGATGAATCCGTGCCAGAGGGTGCTGCCATCCACCAGCCGAACAGGCCGGGCATCACCTTGGCGCCAGCGCAAGCCTTGCCGGGGCAACCAGACGCGGTACTCGAAATGCCACGGTGTCAGGCTTGCCGCCGACACATCAAACGACATCCGGTAACCCGGAAGGTCATCGGGATGAATGAGCCGATTGACGGGCGCATCGTTGGTGGCGACCTGCTCCGGCGTCAGCTCATACATGTCCTGAATACCGGCACTGGCATAAGAGAACGACGAGTCGCCTGCGGCCGTGCGTTGGTACTGGAAGACCAGCCCGGGCACTTCATTGGTCAGGTTGGTGAGCAGGTCGACCGTCTGCTGCAACCGCTCCGACATGCCACGGATGGCTGAAATGTCAGTGGTGGTTCCGATCATTCGTAGCGGTGTACCGTCCGCGTCGCGGCTTACCACCCGGCCCCGACTGGAAATCCATTTGTAGCGGCCATCCTTGCAGCGAATACGGTGTTCGACTTCGTAGTTTGCTGTCTGTTGGTCAAAGTGCGCGCGAATGGCAGCCCTTACGTAATCGACGTCATCCGGGTGGATACGCGTGTAACTGTCTTCAATACGATTGGAAATCTCGGCATCGGTATAGCCCAGAATGGCCTTCCAGCCCGCGGAGTAATAGATTTCACCGGCCTGAATGTCACGATCCCAAATACCGGTTCCGCTACCGGCGATCGCCAGCGTCATGCGGCGCTCGCCTTCACGCAGGGTGTTGACCTCTTCCTCCAGGCGGGCCTGTGTGCCATCACGTTCGATGATCTCGGCAGCCAAACGGGCCAGGTCGCGCAGAAATGCCTGGTCCTCTTCAGTCATGTCCCGAGGGGCATCATCAAGCAGGCAAAAAAAACCAACCGACTCTGCCGCAGGGGTGATGACCCGGCAGCCGGCCAGAAAACGCACCGGCCGGTTGCAGGTGTCGTTCAATGGCCTGCGAAAACGCCCGTCTGCAAGGGTATCAGGGATGACCAACACCTCATCATGCGCGGAAAAGTATCGACCCAAGGAAAACACATCAGGCAGCCCTGACAGCGCCCTGCCCTCATGCGTATCCGCCCACAACTCGCTTACCGCTTCAGGCAGGAACAAGGCATCGACAACCCCAAAATGGCCGCGGGCAATACGTAGAAGACTGTCAAAACGCTTGTCCGGCAACGTACCTGGCGCATTTGCGGGTCTGCACAGGCCAAGCGCTTGGGATTTCAGATGACTCAGCATGTTCAGCTCTGTCGATACTGCCGAAACGGCGAGCACAATTTATACCGCATATCCAAAGGAATGGCTTTTTGCTTGCACGTCTTGCCGAGCCAATTCAGTGACCCACGGGCACCTCAAGCATCACGCAGAAGGTCGTGGGCATTGAGCAACTCATAGGCAATCTCGGGTCGACGCTCCAATGCCCGGCGGATAGCGGCAGGAATCGATTGACGAGTCTTACGGCACAACCCGGTTTGCGCACCGATATGAATACCGATGCCGCGCATGGTACGCACTTCATTGAAGCCCGGGGCAATATCCAGACGGATGCCCAGTTGTTCATGCATGCGCCGCTTCATTCGCTCAAGGTCAGCGAGGCTTTCAAGGTTTTCCAGGCGCTCGAGCAGGCGCTTCTCCTCCTGGCGGGTCAGGAGCAGGATGCGCTGATCGGCACCAGGGCTGTCCAGCAACTGTTCGCGGTCACAGTCGCAGGCACCGGGTGGACAGGGTTGGCGGATCGGAAAAGAGGCTGTCATGGCGTTCAATCATAGCCATGCGCAGCTGGCTTTGCCTATGACACCTGATCGGACGCCACCCTGTTCACGCGAACTACACTGACTGCGACCAGGTTCATGACAGAGGGCACTGACATGGCGAGCAAGGACATGATCGTCAAACGCCTCTCGGCGATCCAGGACCTGGGTTCGAAGGACGTCCTGTGCATCGACAAGGCCGGCACCTTGACCGAAGCGGTCAGCCACCTGGAGCGGCATGTCGACCCACTGGGCCAGCCTAGCGACCGCCCGTTGATGCTGGCGTACGTCAACAGCCACTATGAAAGCAGCCCCGATGCCCAGGCCCGCCCCATGAGCGAGGCCGACCGGCTAGCGATTCATGCCCAGTATCACGCGTTGGAACAGGAAGGCCTGCGTTGCGCAGTATCGGTATAACGCCCGGCGGGCTGGGCGTATTTGAAGGCGGCGCGGTCAGTGCCCTGCATTGGGCGGGCATTGCACTGCCGGTGGCACTCTCCGCGACGCTGCTGTTTCGCGGCCTGAGTTTCTGGGCGCCGATGCTGCCGGGCATACTGGTATCGCGTAGCGCGCTGCGCTAATCCATCACCTGCTGCATGATTTCAAATGCGTTCAGCGCGGCGCCACGTAACAACTGATCGCCACTGATAAACAGGTCCAGGCCGTATTCGCCATAGATCAGGTTGTAACGAATACGCCCCACTTCTACAGCGTGCTTGTAGGTAGACGTCATCGGCATCGGGTAACGCCCCTGCAGAGGGTCGTCCACCACCTCGACCCCGGAAGCCTCAGCCAGCATTTTCCTCACATCACTGAGCGAGCGGATCGGCTGGCGAAACTTCAGGCTCAGGCTTTCGGCATGAGAGCGCAGTGTCGGTACTCGTACTGCCGTGGTGCTGATGGCTAACTGCGGTTCGTTGAGCACCTTGCGCAGCTCCCATACCACCTTCATCTCTTCACGGGTGTAACCGTTTTCTTCAAACACGTCGACCTGCGGTATGACGTTGAATGCCAGGTTATGGGCAAAGTTCTCGCTGCTGTTGTCTTGTCCGTAATCACTGAAGCGACGCGCCCGCTCGCGCAACTCGAGCATCGCCGGCTGGCCTGCGCCGCTGGCCGCCTGGTAGGTCGAAATGATTGCGCTCTCCAAGCCAAAAGCCTGGTGCAAAGGCCCAAGCACCATCAGGGCAATGGCCGAGGAGCAATTGGGATTGGCGATCAAACGCTCCCCGGCATAACGCCCACCGTTGATTGGCGGCACCAGCAAGGGGACCTCAGCGTGATAGCGAAACGCAGAAGAGTTGTCGATGACAATGGACGCCTTGGCCAGCGTCGGCCCGTGCTCAAGGGCAAACGCTCCTGAGACACAAAGAAAGACAATGTCACAAGCAGCACAGGCGGCTACAGAAAACGGCTCGATTCGGTACTGCTGCTGGCCAACCTGCAGAGGCTTGCCCACCGAGCGTGACGACGCCATGCACACCACCTCAAAAGCGGTGTTTTGCAGCAACTCAAGCATCGTCATGCCCACAGCGCCGGTACAGCCAACCACGGCAATTCTTTTCATGTCGACTCCTTGAATGAAAGGACCAGGCACCAACGAGCGACGCCTGGAAAAAGACGTCATACCGCGCGCAACTGATGACCTGATGCAACGCAATTCCGTTACTCAAAGCCCCTGGTGATCAACGCTACGGAGCATGTTCCAGGGCACGGATTGTAGGGAGGCAACGGACTCGGCTACAGTGCGGAAACCGACAACAACCGGAAACTTTTCGCCAAATGCATTCTCCACCTGGCATTGTCGCCATCCTGGCGTATGAAGGGCTGTGTACCTTCGAGTTCGGTATCGCGGTGGAGATTTTTGGGCTGTCCCGTCCGGAACTGAACATCCCATGGTATCGACACCAGGTTGTCGCGGTAGATGACGGACCCATGCATGCCATGGGTGGCATTCGCATCATTGCTGACGCAGGTCTGGAGATGCTCGACAGTGCGCGGACCATCATTGTTCCAGGCTGGCGCAGCCGTCACGACCTACCACCAGCGCCACTACTGGAAGCCTTGCGCCAGGCTCACGGACGCGGGGCACGGCTGCTGTCGATCTGCTCGGGCGTGTTCGTGCTGGCCGCCACTGGCTTGCTGGACGGCAAACGCGCAACCACCCACTGGCAGTTCGCCGATGAACTGGCGCATCGTTTTCCGAAGATTGAAGTCGATCCGAATGTGCTTTACGTAGATGCGGGGCAACTGATCACCTCAGCCGGCAGTGCCGCAGGCATCGACGCCTGCCTGCACCTGGTGGCTCGCGATCACGGCACCCATGTGGCCAACTCGGTCGCCCGACGCCTGGTGATGGCGCCGCAGCGTACGGGCGGCCAAGCCCAGTTCATTCCCACACCGGTCAGCACACTGCCACGCAACGAATTGACCCGAGTGCTGCAATGGGCACGGGAACATCTGCAAGAGCCCATCAGCATCTGTCAGATGGCAAGCCGGGTAGCCATGAGCGAGCGCACATTCCTGCGCCGCTTCAGGGAAACCACAGGCCTTGCGCCAAAAGCCTGGTTACAACAGCAACGCATCTCCCGTGCCCGGGATCTGCTGGAGAGCACGAGCCAGAACATCGCCAACATCAGCGAGGCCTGTGGTTTTGCTTCGGTAGAAAGCTTTCGCGTGGCGTTCCGCACCGTTGTGGGTGTTTCACCCTCGACCTACCGCAAGCGCTTTGGCAACCCTCGGGCGCAGACAGAACAGCCGCACTGACAAACACAATGCCGGGCGAAGCTGAGCACGATTGGTCAGCTCAGCGCACCCTCCGGCCAGGGCGTCAGCACCTCAACGCCGTTCTCGGTCACCGCAACCATGTGCTCCCACTGCGCCGACAACGAGCGGTCGGTGGTGATGACCGTCCAGCCATCGCCAAGGGTGCGCACATGCCGTTTACCAGCATTGAGCATCGGCTCGATGGTAAACACCATGCCAGGCTTGAGCGTCAGCCCCTGGCCTGGAATGCCGTAGTGCAGCACCTGAGGTTCGTCGTGATAGACCTTGCCGATACCGTGCCCGCAGTACTCGCGTACGACACTGTAGCCGGCCTGCTCGGCCACGCGCTGAATGGCGTGGCCGACATCGCCCAACGTAGCGCCCGGGCGCACAGCGCGAATGCCGGCGCACATTGCGTCATAAGTGGTGCTGACCAGACGTTCGGCTTCAGGCCGGGGCTTGCCGACGAAATACATGCGGCTGGTGTCACCGAACCAGCCGTCCTTGATGACTGCAATGTCGATGTTGACGATATCGCCATCTTCCAGCGGCTTGTCCGAGGGAATGCCGTGGCAGACCACATGGTTGACCGACGCACAGATGGTTTTCGGAAAGCCGTGGTAACCGACGTTGGCCGGTATGGCCTTCTGTACGTTTACGATGTAGTCATGGCACAGACGGTCCAGCTCATTGGTCGACACGCCCGGTTTGACGTGCGGCGCAATCATCGCCAATACCTCGGCAGCCAGTGTTCCGGCCACACGCGCCATGGCAATCTCGGCAGGTGTCTTGAGGGTAATTTTCTTGCTCATTGTCCAGCCTCCACGGCGGTTTTGACGCGGGCGCCAGATGCAGCAGCGGCCAGTGCAGAAAGCTGGCCCAAATGCAGGCCACCCGCCTGTTCGGCACGAATCAGCAGGCGACAGATTGCGCTGTGATCCAGTTCTGGGTGCAGCTCGGCCAACATGCCAATGCGCATCCAGTGCTCGGCTTGCGCATTGATCGAGCGGCTCAGTGCATTGCTGGCAAGACGCAGGTCTTCATGCATCTGTTCTGAAATCTTGACGATACCCACGATGAGGCTCCATATATGCAACGTATACGTTTCATACACTAACAAAGGCACGGCAATTTCTGCAATGTTCCTCACTCCAACGCCTATGCTCCAATCGACGCCCCTCCCCCTCAGCCCAGCTGCACAGCACAAACGCAACCTGCCTCCTGCCCCAGCGTCAAGGGCAGCACCCGGCACGTGCGTACCAGGACACACCTTTCACGTATTTTTTCAAAGACAGGCCCCAGCAAAATGTGGCATTAGTAATGTAACCGCCTGAACACACAGTGCTTTCAGGTTACTGGCAACAGCCCCACGAGGTATCCGCCATAACCTGAACGCACATTTGACGGAGGACCAGAGAGCCGTGTTTGCGTTATCGCCCGAGCGCTTGAAAAGTACCTGCCCTGTGCGGCGACGTTCGGTGTCAACCCTCCGAATGCCACAGGCCACCCCAGGCAGGTTGGCATCGTTTAAAGGAATTACACAATGATCCCAAGAAATGTAATCAACGCGTCGGTAAGTCCCAAAGGAAGCCTGGAAACGCTGTCCCAGCGCGAAGTTCAGCAATTGAGCGAAGCCGGCTCGGGCAGCATCTACCAACTGTTCCGCCAGTGCACACTGGCCATCCTCAATACCGGCGCCCACGTCGATAACGCCAAGACCATTCTCGACGCCTTCCAGGATTTCGAAGTTCGTATCCACCAGCAGGACCGTGGCGTGCGCCTGGAGCTGATCAACGCACCCGCTGGCGCCTTCGTCGACGGTGAAATGATTGCCAGCACCCGCGAAATGCTCTTCAGCGCCCTGCGCGACATCGTCTACACCGAAAACGAGCTGGACAGCCTGCGCATCGACTTGAGCAGCTCCCAAGGCATCACCGACTACGTCTTTCACCTGCTGCGCAACGCCCGCACTCTGCGCCCTGGGCTCGAACCGAAAATGGTCGTGTGCTGGGGCGGCCACTCGATCAGCACCGAGGAATACCAGTACACCAAGAAGGTCGGCCACGAGCTGGGCCTGCGCAAACTGGACATCTGCACCGGCTGCGGCCCCGGCGTGATGAAAGGCCCGATGAAAGGCGCCACCATTGCCCATGCCAAGCAGCGCATGAACAGCGGACGCTACCTGGGCCTGACCGAGCCGGGCATCATCGCTGCGGAAGCCCCCAACCCGATCGTCAACGAACTGGTGATCCTGCCGGACATCGAGAAGCGCCTTGAGGCCTTCGTCCGCGTCGGCCACGGCATCATCATTTTCCCGGGCGGCGCCGGCACGGCCGAAGAGTTCCTCTACCTGCTCGGCATCCTCATGCACCCGAACAACCAGGACCTGCCATTCCCGGTCATCCTCACCGGGCCAAAGAGCGCCGAAGCCTACCTGCATCAACTGCATGCGTTCGTCGGCGCCACCCTGGGTGAAGCGGCACAGCGTCACTACCAGATCATCATCGACGACCCGGCCCAAGTGGCGAGGCAAATGACCGAAGGCTTGAAGACCGTCAAACAGTTCCGCCGCGAACGCAACGACGCCTTCCACTTCAACTGGCTGCTGCAGATCGACGAAGGCTTCCAACGCCCGTTCGACCCAACCCACGCCAACATGGCCGACCTGAAACTGAGCCGTGATATACCGCCGCACGAACTGGCGGCCAACCTGCGCCGCGCCTTCTCCGGCATCGTCGCGGGTAACGTGAAGGACAAAGGCATTCGTCTGATCGAAGAACACGGCCCGTATGAAATCCACGGTGACGCGGCAATCATGCAGCCGCTGGACCGCCTGCTGAAGGCCTTCGTCGAGCAGCACAGGATGAAACTGCCGGGCGGAGCGGCGTATGAGCCGTGCTACCGGGTCGTGACCTGACCATCAGCGTTATCGCCGGCAACGCCGGCGATAACGCTACTCAGCACTCAGCACTCAGCACTCAGCACTCAGCACTCAGCGACAGGCTACCGATGACGTCCGACAGCTCGTCGTACGGTTCCTGTTTCACTTCCGGCTCTTGTACAGGCGCTGGTTTCAGGCCGCTTTGAGACGCCTGGCGGTATTCACTAGGCGTACATCCTGCGCACTGCTTGAAGGCGCGGGCGAAGTAGGATGGGTCTTTGAAGCCAACCTCGTAGCCAATGCTGGTAATGGGCATCTGGCTGTTGTGGAGCAGCTCCTTGGCGCAGTCCATGCGCTTGCTAAGGATGTACTCCATGAAACCCAGGCCATTCACTTCCTTGAATACGCGGCTGAAGCGAAAGGTGGTCATGCCGCAACGCTTGGCCAGGACTTTCTGGTCGATGCTGTCGCGAAAATGCTGGTCAATGTACAACTGCACGTCATGCAAGGCATGGTGCTTCTGGTGCTCCGCCGTCAACCGGATACTGTCCGGCAGCGATGGGCCGTGCTCGATCTGCAATACCTTGTTGCTCGCCCCGGCCTGGCGACGTACGTCGCACAGTTGCCTCAACGCATGCAGAAAACGATTGATCTCGGTGCTTGAGAGGGCAAGCACCATGTATTCCCAGACCCGCGAGCGCATGGCCCAGACCGCGAGCTCTTCAGAGTGCTGCACGGTGAACATGGTGATCGGTATGGACGGTGCCTTGCGCTTGATCTCCAACAGCAGGTTGAGCCCTGGCATGTCGGGACGGTCGTAATGCATGCAGATCATGTCCGGCTGTGGTTCGTGGTCCTTTTCGGAAAAGGAATTACCGGCTGCCAGACGACACTCGCAGGCTGGCTGAAACTGCATCATCAGCGCTTCAGTCGAATGATCGTGGGTGAGATCGAACCATAAAAGGTACGGCTTTCTCGCCGCCTCGACACTCATGGCGTTAGCCTGCCCATAGGACTAACCCACTCTTTCGCCCCAAGCCATTTAGCCATCAGGCCAGAAGTATGATGGATCCAATTCTGATAAAGACTCATCATCGCGCTCTATACCGTTAGAATTGTTATTACAAAAATTTCGCTCGTCTTTCACATATATCCGTTGCCATGCACTCAGCACTTTCACATCAGCTCCATTGCACATCTTGAACCCTTCCCTTCCTTGAGTAGCCCGGTGCCATTATTAGCACTCCAGCAGTAGCAACAACAGCAAAATATCCTGATTCATCGATAATGAATGCGGACCTCCGACAGTATTCCTGACACCTGTTCCATCAGGTAACCCATTGGAACTTCGCAACTAAAACTGTTCCCAAACAACACGTCATTGTGCCCTGACCAATAGCCTGTCAGGGTCTCTGCCTGAACGAACCAGCAACGCTTGACGTCAACAAAATGGCGAAAATAGCGCACACCAAGAGCAAAACGTCAAAAAAAAACACTCCATGCACCCTTTTGCTGCTTTCAGGCGTTGGCGAAATGCTTTTTCCTTCTTGAATAGTATCGTCAGCGTTACGCCAATGAGCAGATCAAGTCCTGATATCAAAACCCCTGCTTAGACCATTACGTACCACCTTGGCCTGCATCACCAGCAACGGGCTGTTTTTTGGCCTGAGTGCTACAACACTTTTAAAGTGTTTGCTCTATTTACGTTAGCGCCAGCAGAAACCATTCTCATATCGATTCCACCCCATGTTTCACCCCACTTGTTTTTCTTCCGAGTCTGCCACGCATCAATAATGGCCCTGTGACAGCAATAAAATCCTAACAGTCTGCAAAAATCTCCTAACCCCTTTCTGCGCCCCCTGACTACTGTTCAACCAGGCAGTGAAAACGCGCTGCTCTTACTACAAAGCACTTGAGCGAGGTGAACACCATGAACCTGCAATCTATCAAGACTTCGGTACTGAAGTTCATCAAAGACGAAGATGGCCTGACCATTGTGGAGTATGCAGTGGCCGGTGGGCTGATAACGCTGGGCGCTGTTGCTGCGTTCGTTACCCTGGGCACCAACGTAGACACCGCTATCGACAACCTGGGTTGCGCAGTCCAAGGCAAAGCAACCTGCTAGCGGTAATGAACCCAGCTGGCACAGACGTTTCCAGACATCTAGTTAGAGGGTTGCAGTCATGGGCAAAGAGCAGTTAGTCGCTGTCGCACTCTTGCTTGGGCTGCTCGGGATAGCGGTGGCGAGCGATATTCGCCGCCACCGCATTCCTAACCTCTTGGTGTTGTTGGGCTTGATCCTGGGGGTGGGCAGCCAGGCGTATGCCTCGGGTGCAATGGGGGCAGGTTATGGCGTGCTGGGCCTGCTGGTCGGCTTCGCCGTTTTCCTGCCGCTCTACGCGTTAGGCGGCATGGCGGCCGGCGACGTCAAACTAATGGCCATGGTCGGCTCTTTTCTCAGCCCGCAAAACGCACTCTGGGTGGCCGCACTGAGCCTGATTGCCGGGGGCGTGTGCGCGGTATTGATTATCTTCGTGCGTGGCCAGGTGCAGCAAACCTTCGGCCGTTACTGGCTGATGCTGCGAGCCAGGGCCTATTTTGCGCCAGCATCCGATGAAGTGGCAGGCAAGCCTTTCCCGTATTCGGTCGCCGTATTGCTCGGCACCTTGGCCAGCATCTTCTGGCTACCTTTGGGCCAGTAGTTCAGGAGAACCCTATGTACGCCATCAGCAACAGCCGTATTTCGCCCCAGGAACGCAGCGCAATCCAGCGGTTGGCTCCGCAACCCCGTACGGTGCTTGAAACCGGGTTGCCGGAGAACCTGCTGGGCGATCTGGTCTGCAAGCACCTGCACGACGCCGGCGTGCTGGACATGTCGCGGCTGGTAGAGCGCCTGGCGCTGACCGGTGCGGTACTGGAAGAGATCCTGATGTTCTTGCGCAAGGATGGTCGCGTCGAAGTCCTCGGGCAGGCCGGCAACCAGGCCTTGCGCTATGGCCTGACTGAGCGCGGCCGCAGCGCGGCACGTGATGCCCTGGCGCGCAGTGGCTATATCGGCGCAGCCCCCTTTCCGGTCAGTACTTACCGTTCGCTGCTCAAGGTTCAGACCATTCACCATGGCCGCATCGGCGCAAACGACATGCGTCGCTCGTTTAGCTCGATCGTACTGGCCCCGAGCATGCTTGACCAACTGGGCGTGGCCTTGAACTCCGGGCGCGCCATCATGATCTATGGGCCGGCCGGTACCGGTAAGACCTACATCAGCAGCCGGCTGATCCGCCTGTTCAGCGAATGCATCTGGGTACCCCATGCCATCGCCATCAACGATGCCGTGATCGAAATCTTCGACCCTCAGGTACACCGTCGCCTGCAGGATGATGACGAACAGCAGAACACCTTGCTGCTCAACGAAGGCATCGACCGTCGCCTGCTGTGCTGTGAGCGCCCCCTGGTCATCACCGGCGGCGAGTTGACGATGGAGCAGTTGGATGTGCGCTACGACCCCGACTCGCGTCAGTACCAGGCGCCGTTGCAACTCAAGGCCAGCAACGGAATGCTCATCATCGATGACATGGGTCGCCAGCGCATGGCCCCAGCCGAGTTGCTGAACCGCTGGATTGTCCCCATGGAGGAAAAGCGCGACTTCCTCAACCTGGGTGGCGGGCGGCACTGCGAATTGCCCTTTGACCTGGTGCTGGTGTTCTCCACCAACCTCAACCCGCTGGAGTTGGCCGACGAGGCGTTTCTGCGCCGAATTGGCTACAAGCTTCAATTCGGCTACCCGCAAGCCAGCGAGTACGAACGCATCTGGATCCAGGAAACAGAACGCTTGGGTATCCCTCACGACCCAAAGCTGCTGCGCTATGCCCTGGAGGAACTCTACGAAGCGGAAAACATGCCGCTGGTACCGTGCCATCCCCGTGACCTCCTGAGCATGGCAATCGACCGTCAGCGATACCTGGGCAATGCCGGGCCGCTATCAACATCGGAGTTGGAGTGGGCCTGGCACAACTACTTCGTTCAGCTCGACTTCATTGGCTAAGGAGTTACCAACATGAGCTCTCGTACGTTTCCCCTGATTGCCTTGTCCCTGGTCCTGGGCTTGGGTGCGGCCTGGATGGCCAACAACTGGCTGAGCGCGAAACTCAATGCCAAGGAAGACGATAACCAGCAGAGCGTGGTGGTCGCCACCACAGAGATTGCCTTCGGCCAAATGGTCGAAGCCCAGCAAGTGGCCGTGGTGCGCATGCCAAAGGATGCTGTACCCGAGGATGCCTTCGACGCCCCTGACAAAGTGGTGGGCAAGATCGCCACCTTCTCCATGCTGCGCGGCGATATCCTGCGGGCTGCGCGCCTGGCCGAGCACCTCGGCGGCAGCACCCTGGCATCGCTGATCGAACCCAACAAGCGCGCCATCTCGGTACGGGTGGACGATGTGGTCGGGGTAGGCGGGTTCTTGCTACCAGGTAACCGGGTCGACGTATTGGCAACCCGGCAGACCGGCAACAGTGGCGATGCCGAGTCCAAAACCATTCTGGAAGACTTGCGGGTGTTGGCAGTGGACCAAACAGCCAGCACCGACAAGACCCAGCCCGTGGTTGTCCGTGCCGTCACCCTGGAAATGACGCCACAGGAAGCGGAAGTGCTGGTCAAGGGCATGGCTGCCGGCAAGCTGCAACTGGCCCTGCGCAACCCCCTGGACAATCAGCCACGCCCGGCCGTCACCCAACCGGTTGCAATGGCCCAGCCACCGGCTCCAGCCCCGGTTGTCCGGCCGGTGGTACGCCGTCAAGGCACTGGCAACAGCAGCGCTGTCACCGTGATTCGTGGCATCGAAGTCAATGAAGTGAGAGCCAAGCTGTAAGTGATCCTGTTCCACATCGGCCAGACGGGAGGGCGTGATGATGAACGCGCGAATCAAACAGCCTCGCACTGCGTTTGCGCAGCGTCAGCGCGGCACGATCATTGTGATGGTGGTGATTGCCATGGCGGCGGTGCTGTTGATGGCCGCCCTGGCGCTGGACGGCAGCCACATGCTGGTGAACAAGACACGCCTGCAAAATGCGGTGGATGCGGCAGCGCTGAGTGGGGCCAAGACGCTCAACACAGTGCTTGGCGCAACCGGCGCCGCCAGCCTGGCACAAACCGCCGCGCTGGACACCCTCAGCCGCAATGCCAACGCGACAGGCAACCAGGAGCTGGCCAAGGCGGTTGGCAACAATGTCGCGAACTTCGCCAAGGTGGAACTGGCATCCAGTGTCTACGGGCCGTTCTCCTTTCCCGGCCCGGCCAATGCCAGCTACGTGCGAGTCACGGTGGCAAACTACCCGTTGACCGGTTTTTTCTGGGGGGCTTTCCAAACATTGGGCAATGGCGCAGACAAGACCAAGAGCGTCGCCGCCATCGCCACTGCCGGGCCAAGCCCAACCAGCCCCTGTGAGCTTACCCCGCTGATGGTGTGCGGCAACCCCACACAGAACAACCCCAGCGGCGGAATGTTCTGGGGGTACAGCTTCGGCGATCTGCAGGTATTGAAAACCGCTGCGAACAACAGTTCGGCGATCGGCCCAGGGAACTTTCAACTGCTTGATTTCGGCTCAGGCGGAAACACTGTCCGGGACGGCCTGGCCGGCGGCATCAATCAGTGCAACAGCATAGGATCGAACGTGACGACCAAGCCGGGCAACACCGTCGGGCCGTCCGCTCAAGGCCTCAATACGCGTTTCAACGAGTACAAGGGAGGCCTCAGTGCCGCTGACTATCCACCTGACCTGGTCGTTACGGTCAACCCCAAGTCCCTGACCTACAACGATACGTTGAAGAGGATCGAATACAACAACCAACCGGTCACTGCCGCCAACGGCAACCTGTCTACGACCGGTGGCCCCCTGTACGACTACAACGACTGGAAACAGGACTCGGCCAACTGCATTGCCGGCGCTGGGGGTGGCTGTCTGTCCAATGGCGTGCACGAACGGCGGGTACTGAAGATCGTCATCGGTGACTGCTCGGGCAAGAACGACGGTGCGTCATCGATACCGGTGCTCGGTTTTGGCTGTTTCTTCGTGATGCAGCCGGAAGCCCAAAAGGGCAACGAGTCGCAGATTTTCGGCCAATTCATTAGCCAGTGCGAGGGCGACGGCGTGCCAGGCCCCACGCCGACTGATGATGTCGGCCCGCAGATCATCCAGTTGTACAAGACCTACATCGATAACCAACAGACACCCAGTACCGATTCGTAGGGGGCTCTATGAGACGCGGTGGATTCAACGCCTCAAAGGCCCAGCGTGGCCTGGCAATGGTTGAGCTGGTGATTACCCTGCCGTTGTTGGCGCTGCTGATGCTGGCCTTCGGCGAGTTCGGCCGCATGCTGTTCCAGTACAACAGCCTGATGCAGGCCAGCCGTGACGCCGGGCGCTTTGTCGCCAGCCAGGCGTGGGACGCCAATCAGGGCAAACTCGAGCTGAGCGATGCACTGTTGTCCAAAACCAAAAACGTCGCGGTGTACGGCGTACCTGCCAACCCGAATGGTTACCCCTCGGTCGTGCCTGGGCTGACGCCTGGAAATGTCACGGTGGCTGCAGCAGGTACCGAGCACGTGCAGGTGAGCATTAACTATACCTTCGTGCCTGTGATCGGTAGCGCACTGCCGGCCCTCTATGGCAGCAGTAAACCGCTGGGCCTGACGTTGACCTCCACCGTTGTGATGAGGGCCTTATGATGAACCGCAAACGCATGCGCGGCGTGTATGTCGTCGAGTTCGCCATCACCGGCTTGGTGCTGTTCACCTTGCTGTTCGGCGTGCTGGAAATAGGCCGGTTGTACTTCACCGTCAATGCGCTGAATGAAACGGTGCGCCGGGGGGCGCGCCTGGCCGCGGTGTGCAACATCAAAGACCCGACCATTCTGCGCCGCGCAATGTTCAATGCCGCCGACAACAGCGGCGCGAGCAGCCTGATTGGCAACCTGACCAGTGCCAACCTGAACCTGATCTACCTGGACAAGGACGGTGCCGTGATCGCCAACCCTGACGACCTCACCAGCGCCAACGGTTTTCTCGCCATCCGTTATGTGCAACTGCAGGTGACGAACTTCAGTTTCAACTTGCTGATTCCTGGATTCAACGGCGCCCTCGTGCTGCCGGTGTTCAGGTCAACCATGCCGCGCGAGAGCCTCGGCAGGCAACCCGATGCAAACGTAGTACCGGAGATCACGCCATGTTAAGCACACGTGAAGCCCCCGTCGTCACCGCGACTGACCGGCAAGGCCTGCGCCTGCTGATCAGTGGCCGCGATGCGACAGCCTTGAACCAGATGAAAACCATCAGCCAGAGCCTGCCCAACCTGCAGGTCAGCACCCGCTTGGTAAGCAACGGCCATACCGACCCGCTGTATGGGCTGGACCACATGCCGGACCTGTTGCTGCTGCACGTCAGCCATTTGTGGCGCGAAGAGTTGGCCGCCCTGCTGCTGCATCCACTCAAGGAGCGCCCGCCGCTGTTGGTGTGCGGCCCCCTGGATGAACGCGAGGGCATGCGCCTGGCAATGCAGGCCGGCGCCCGTGACTTTCTTCCCGAGCCGGTGAAACCCGAAGAGCTGCAGGCGGCCCTTGGGCGCATGCAGATGGAGGCGCGGGCAGAGCGAGGAAACGAAGGCAAACTGATTGCGGTCATGAATGCCAAGGGCGGTTCAGGGGCCAGCATGCTGGCCTGCAACCTGGCCCATCAGCTCAGTAACCAGGGTGGCAGAACCCTGCTGCTGGACCTGGACCTGCAGTTCGGCAGCGTCGGCCACAGCCTGGATGTGCAATCGACACACAGCCCGATGGAGGTGCTTCAGCAGGCCGATACCCTGGACAGCATCGCCTTGCGCGGCTTTTGCAGCCACTACAGCCCGACCTTGCATGTGCTGGGCGGGCGTACCGATGAACTGTGCCTGCAGCAGGACGTGCGCCTGGAGCAACTGGAAAATCTGTTGCGCCTGGCCCGCAGTAGCTATGACTGGGTGGTGGTGGACTTGCCGCGGCAAATCGACCACCTCACCGGCATCAGCCTGGAGCAGGCCGACCGCATCTACATTGTGTTGCAGCAAAGCCTGAGCCACCTGAAGGACGGCACGCGCCTGACCCGCATCCTGCGCGACGACCTGGGCGTGTCGAGCAGTCGACTGCAAGTGGTGGTCAACCGCTACAACAAGGCTTCCCCCGTCACCCTCAAGGATGTGACCGAGGCGTTGCGCTGCACGGAGGTGCACAAGCTCCCAAATGACTTTGCGGTGGTCAGCGAGAGCCTGAACACCGGGGTGCCGCTGGAGCGGCATGCACCACGGTCAGCCATCAACCTTGCCCTGCGCGAACTGAGCCAGAACCTGATCGGGATCGAGGCCTGCGAACAGAGCCTGCTTAAACGTACCTTTGGCCGTTTGTTTGGAGGGTAAGCCATGCTCAGCGACTTTCGTAATCGCTTGCGTCAGCAGGCCAACAACCAGGCCACGGCAGACAAACCGGCAGCACCGGCCAACAGCCAGGACTGCACTCAGGTACTGATGGCCTGGGAGAACATTGCACCGGAAATCCTCTACGAGACCCGGAGCAAGCTCAACCCGGTGGAGAGCGAATGGAAAGAAAAGACCTACCAGCAGCTGCTCAAGGTCATGGACCTGTCCTTGCTGGACACGCTGGAGGCCGCCGAAGCCGGTCGGCAGATCAAAGAGATCAGCCAGCGCTTGCTTGACGAGAACTCGGCACCGGTCAGCGCCAGTGGTCGCCAGTTGATCATCAAGCAGATCACCGACGAGGTGCTGGGCCTTGGCCCGCTTGAGCCACTGCTGGCCGACCCGAGTGTGTCCGACATCCTGGTGAACGGCCACGCCTCGGTGTACGTCGAGCGGTTTGGCAAGCTGCAAAGAACCGACGTGCGTTTTCGCGATGATCAACACCTGCTGAACATCATCGACCGCATTGTGTCCAACCTGGGCCGGCGTATTGATGAATCTTCGCCGTTGGTGGACGCACGCCTGAAGGACGGCTCGCGGGTCAACGCCATCATCCCTCCCCTGGCGATCGACGGCCCCAGCATGTCGATTCGCCGCTTCGCCGTGGACTTGCTCAATACCGAAAACCTGGTGCAGACGGGCACCCTGACGGCGGCCATCGCACTGATGCTCAAGGCTATCGTTCGCGGGCGCATGAACGTGCTGATTTCCGGCGGTACCGGCAGCGGCAAGACCACCATGCTCAACGTCCTGTCCAGCTTCATCCCGCACAACGAGCGAATCGTCACCATCGAAGACTCGGCCGAGTTGCAGTTGCAACAGCCTCATGTGGTACGGCTGGAAACCCGCCCTTCGAACATCGAAGGGCGCGGCGAAGTCAATCAGCGTGAACTGGTGCGCAACAGCCTGCGGATGCGCCCGGACCGCATCGTCATTGGCGAGGTGCGGGGCGCCGAGGCACTGGACATGTTGACGGCGATGAACACCGGTCACGACGGCTCACTGACCACCATTCACGCCAACACCGCACGTGACGCCTTGGGCCGAATCGAGAACATGGTGTCGATGAGCGGTGCAACCTTCCCGATCAAGGCGCTGCGCCAGCAGATCGCCTCGGCCATCGATGTGGTCATCCAGTTGGAGCGTCAGGAGGATGGCACCCGGCGGCTGGTCAGCGTGCAAGAGATCAACGGCATGGAGGGCGACATCATCACCATGACCGAGATTTTCTCGTTCGTACGCAATGGCATCGGCGAAAAAGGCGAGGTACTGGGTGAGTTTCGCCCCACCGGCATGGTCCCGGCATTCCGTGAAACGCTGGCCAAGCGGAGTATCGAGCTGCCGCTCAGCCTGTTCCGGCAGGAATGGATGGAGGAAAAATCATGAACCAGATCCCCAGCGAGTTCGTCCTGGCCTTCCTTGGCATGGTGTTCACGGCGATCTTCCTCCTCAGCCAGGGCCTGACCGTTCCGGTGTTTGGCGAAGCGGGCAAGGTGCGCAAGCGCATCCGCAGTCGCCTGAACATGCTGGAGCGCGCCAATGACCTGCCGAACATGCAGTCGGTATTACGGCAAAAATACTTGCGGCGCCTGTCGCCACTGGAAGCGTGGTTAGAGCAACTGCCAGCGATGGAGGCCCTGGCCCAGATGATCGAACAGGCCGGGCATGAATACCGTGCCTATCGGGTACTGCTGCTTGGGCTGACGCTGGCACTGGCAAGCGGCATTGTACTGTGGTTGATCACGCGCACCTGGTGGGTGGCAGTACCTGCTGCGATGGTGGTGTTCTGGCTACCGATACTGAAGATCTCCAATGACCGCATCAAGCGCTTTGCCCGCTTCGAAGAGGGGCTGCCAGATGCGCTCGATGCCATGTGCCGGGCGCTGCGCGCCGGCCATCCGTTCAACGAGACCCTGCAACTGGTCGCCGATGAGCACAAAGGGCCGGTCGCCCATGAGTTCGGCCTGACCTTCGCCGACATCAACTATGGCAACGATGTACGCCGGGCCATGCTCGGCCTGCTGGAACGCGTACCCAGCATGACGGTCATGATGCTGGTGACCACAGTGCTGATCCACCGTGAAACAGGTGGCAACCTGACCGAAGTACTGGATCGCCTGAGCAGCCTGATTCGCGGGCGCTTTCGCTTTCAACGCAAGGTCAAGACCCTGTCCGCCGAAGGGCGTATGTCAGGTTGGATACTGGTGTCGATGCCCTTTGTGCTCGCCGCAGCGATCGTGCTGTCGAGCCCGACCTATCTGCCCCTGCTGATCAACGAGCCTCTGGGTCGAAAACTGGTCCTCGGCGCCTTTGTTGCCATGCTGATCGGGATCTACTGGATACGCAAGATCATCCGGATTCAGGTTTGAGTACCGATAGACCTAGGGAGTAAGACCATGGAGTATCTACTGAGTCTGATCAATCATTGGGTGGGCAACGAACAACTGACGCGCCTGTTGTTTGCAGCAGCCATCGGCCTGAGTGTGGTCTTTGCAATAACGACCATGACCTTACTGGTACTGGGGCTGCAAGACCCGGTCAAACGCCGACTGATGCTGATCAAGCGCGGCCAAAGTGCAGAAATTGCCGGGCAACGGCCACCGAGCAATCTGCAATTGATGCTGGAACAGGTGGGGCAACGCTTCAACACCGGTGAGCAAGGGCAAGCCTCGGCGACACGGGTACTGCTGACACACGCCGGTTATCGCGCTCAGTCGGCCGTACAGACCTACTGGGCGCTTCGCCTGCTGTTGCCACTGACATTGATGGGCATTGTAACCCTGGCATTACCGCTCATTCCGAAGCTGTCGCTAATGCTCGGTGTCGGCCTGCTGCTAGTGGCGCTGGGTGTGGGTTGGCTGGCGCCGGCCATCTATGTCGACAAGCGGGCGAAGTCACGGATGAACCGTCTGCTGATTGCCTTTCCTGATGCCTTGGACCTCATGGTGGTGTGCGTGGAATCGGGCCTGGCCCTGCCCCAGGCCATCGAGCGGGTGTCTGAAGAAATGGCGGTGAGCCAGCCTGACCTGGCCATGGAACTGGCCTTGGTCAACGCCGAAATCCGCGCGGGCATCCCCAGCACCGAGGCCTTGAAAAACCTTGCCGAACGCACCGGGCTGGAGGACATTCGCGGGCTGGTGAGCCTGCTGGCACAGAGCATTCGCTTCGGTACCAGTGTGGGTACCACCCTGCGCATCTATGCTGAGGAATTTCGTGACCGTCGCACGCAACTGGCCGAAGAGAAAGCCGCGAAAATCGGGACAAAACTGGTGTTCCCACTGATCCTGTGCTTGTGGCCAAGTTTTTTCCTGGTGGCCATAGGCCCTGCAATCATCGGCGTGTTCAAGGTATTCGGAAAGCTTTAACAACGAGTAGAAAAAGGCCTCGGCAGCAATGCCGAGGCCTTTTGCATGCCGCAGCCTTTTGAATGACTCAATAGGGAGGCTGCGAAACGCTGATCACCATGCGCACAAAGCAAAACGGCGGCGGGAGCCTGTTTACGCTACCCCGCCGCCGCCATGATGTGATGTCTACCCACCTGAATCACCCAACCTGCACACTGTCACCCTGCTCTTTCAACCCCGAACACTGGCGCATCCTGCGCCGTTGCAGCCTACTTCCCCTTGGATGACGAGAGACCATACTCTTTGTAAAACTCGGGTATGGGGTGCTTGTAGCTGTCCAACAGGCGCTGCAGGCTCAGTTCACGCTCAGCGGGTTTCACGGTTTGCAGGTTTGGCGAAGCCACCTGGTTACTACGCTGCAACTGCAGCCAGGTTTCGGTGACCTGCTGTTGTGGGGAAGATGGGCCAGGTTCGATGGCCTGGGCTGCAAGGGGGAGCAACGCGGCTCCCAGGCAGATGAGCATAGTCTGTTTCATCACTACCTCTGCATTGGTGGCGAGTTGGCACTCGGTTATGCCGGATCATTGACCGCTGCTACCTGATCGGCAGGCGCTGCGGTGGCCTTCTTCCTACTCTTGAGTTTTTCTGCTCGCGCCTGGGCTTCAGTGACTTGTGCCGGGCTCAAGCCGACACGGCTGACCAACTCCGAGGCCTGCTTCCAGTTCCCCTGGTAAATCATCAAGGTCACCAGATTAACGGCCGCCAATTGATCGGACTGCTTCAACTCCATGGCCGTGATGAACTCGAAGCGGGCTTGCTTAAGACGCCCTTGGTTAAGGTATATCACGCCTAGGTCGTTACGGATTTTTTCGTCAGTGGGCGACATGCGTACCGCCCGTTGCAGGTGAGCCAAGGCCTTCTCGCTATCATTGCGCGCCACCGCCAGTTGCCCCAGGCCGTGTTCGCCTTCAGCCGCCAGGCATGTACTGAGTAAACTGCGAAACAACGGTTCGGCCTCGGCCTCTCCCAATACACGGTAGATCTTGGCCTTGCGCAAACGCACGGCGGGTAGGTCCTGCGGCAGCCGCTGCAAGTTGGCCAGGCCCGCATGCAGCTTGCCCTCACGGATCATGTCGTCGGCCAGGCTCAGCGACAGCTCCTGATCGGAACTGACCTTGGCACAGCTTTCCGGGGCACTGAGTGACGACCAATCGGAGCCACCGCCCGTGGCACAGCCGCTCAGCATCACCAGGCCCAACGTTGCAATGATCACCTTCATTTTTCGCTCCCGGGAAACGCACAACGAGCGGGCGATGGCCGTAAGGCCAACCCCGCCCAGCACGGTGTCGTGGGATGTGTTCGTCAACAAAGAGGCTGCAATGGGCTGGCTCATTGTGATAACCCACTACGGTGGTCGAAGTCACCGTCTTCCAGGAAGTACATGCGGAACCAGTTCGGATCGTAATTACGCATCTGCTCGCCGGGCAGTGTAGGAAGCTGGGCATTGACCGCCAGCGGTTGCACCAGATGCGGAGTGACGATCATCAGCAGTTCTTTCTCTTCACGCTTGATCGTAGAGTCACGGAAAAAGGCACCCAGGATCGGAATGTTGCCGAGGCCAGGCAACTTGTTCACAGCAGAGGTGTTGGTCGTGCTGATCAAGCCGCTGACCACGAAGCTCTCACCGTCCGCCAGGGAAATACTGGTGTCCGTACGACGAACAACCAGTGCCGGTACAACCGTGCCGGAAATGGACACACCGTTGTTGAAATCGAGCTCACTGACCTCCGGTGCCACCTTCAGGTTGATACGGCCCGGCCCAACCACCGTTGGTGTCAGCGTCAGACGAATACCGAATTCCTTGTACTCGATTGAAATACTGTCGCTGCCAGTGCTCGGTACCGGGATGGGCACTTCACCACCGGCCAGGAAGCTCGCGCTCTGCCCACTCAGCGCCACCAGGCTGGGGCGGGCCAGGGTATAGGCAAAGCCACTGCCTTCCAGCGCATTGATCAACCCCAGTACGTTGCCGCCACCGATCCCGATGTTGAAACTGCCGTTATCCAGAGGGATGTTGGGTGCCAGGCTACCAATCTGCCCGGGCGTCACCGTCACGCCAGGCACAGTGCCCGGTGAGCCGAACAGAAAACTGCCGCCTTTGCCGAAGATCGACGTACTGGCCTCTTTCAACTTGGTGCGGCTGACTTCGACAAACCGAATATCGGTCTGAACCTGGCTGGTCAGCACCTCATTGCCTTCAGGAAAGACTGCGCTACCCAAGGAGGACGTAGCCTTGCCCTTGACGAACACCATGCTCTGGCGAGGCGCACTGGAGCATGCCGTCCAGACCATCAGGCTGGTGGTTCCGGGAGCAATACCGGTAAGCAGGTATGCATCATTGCCATTGAGGTGCACATCAGCGATTTTCGGATCGCCTATGGCCAATCGGGTAATGGCCTCAGGGGAGCGCATGGCAGTCTGCATGCCTTCACCCACCTCGACCACGGCTGGCAGTGCCGCCAGATCTGCGCAGTTTTTCCCCGCGGCCAACGTCGTCCCAGCGGGTAAACCAGCAACAATCAACGTCCACGCCACTCGTTTGAGTACTTGCGCGTAATTATTGGTCATTCTCTGCTTCCTTGTCCGGTCAGGGCAGTTTGCTAGAAGATCGGTTCAACACGACTTGCATGACCACTGCCGGTCCCCTGCCGCCACGACACGCGATCCGCGCACGCCGTGACGTCTGGAAAATCCACAGTGGGCTGGCACAGCGTGGACACACTCGCCACCGCTGCTAGAGCCCTCCAGTGATCGTCGTGCCAAACACCCCCCCTTATGTGGTTCAGCTGAAACGACCAGTCATAACGAGCCATCCGTCGGGTCTGCGAACTGCCTAACCATCCTGAAGCGAGGCCAACCCCCCGGCTGAGCACAAATAACTGTTTCGCTATTTGAAGTTAGCTCAGAAAGGTCAAATTGCTATCAGACTGTAAAAAAAATGAGTCACTGCCGAATCAGGCGTGGTGTCGCCCGGTCAGCTCAGCCAAGGTGCTGGACACATGGTGCAGATTCTTGCTGGCCCCTTCAGTACGACGCACGCTTTCCTGATTGCTCGCGGCAATCGCCACCAGCTCGCACAGGTTGCGCGAAATATCTTCCGTGACCAGCGTTTGCTCTTCAGCGGCGGTGGCGATCTGCTGACTCATATCGCGGATGGTCTGCACCGCGCCAGTAACGCCACTGAGAATTTCGCCGGCCTGCCGCACTTGCTCGACGCCATTCTCGCTGCTGCGCTTACCACTTTCGATTGCTTGCACCGCACGCTCCGCGCCTTTTTGCACGGCATCAATAATGGTATTGATTTCTGCCGTTGACTGCGCAGTACGCTGCGCCAGATTACGCACCTCATCGGCCACGACGGCAAAACCTCGGCCTTGTTCGCCGGCTCGGGCGGCTTCGATAGCCGCGTTGAGCGCAAGCAGGTTGGTCTGCTCCGCAATACTGTGGATTACCGCCAGCACTTCGCCGATGCGCCCACTGTCGGCTTCCAGGCGATGGATAACGCTGGCCGTACCGGTAATTTCATCGCGAATGTCATTGATGCTCTTGACCATGCCGAGCATGGCCTTCTCGCCCTGCTGAGTGGCGTTCTCGGCATCGTCAGCGGCACGGGCTGCCTGTGCGGTATGGCTGGCGACCTCCTGGGCCGCAGAGGCCATTTCTTGCATCGCAGTCGCCACCTGATCGGTACGCAACCCCTGATTTTCAACGCCCTGCCCCAACTGGCTGGCGATGGTCTTCAGTTCGTCGCTGGCGGTGTCCAGTTGCCGGGTGCCGTGTTTCAGGCCGGCGAAGGTGTCCGAGAGCACGTCATGCAGCGCGTCGGTCGCCTTCGCCAGACGCCCCAGCTCATCGCCCCGTTGACTGTTGATCCGCTGACCAAAATGACCTTGGCTGAGCTGGACGATAGACGCCATCAGACCACGCAGTGGTGTGATCAGGTTGCGGTTGATCAACCACATGCCAAACAGCCACGTCAGCACACTGACCATCAACAGCGCCAGGGTACCGCCCCAGCCAATACGCTCGGCATGGGCATCGACCTGCCCAAGTTGGGTCTGGGTGTCTTGATAGAGCTGCTCCACCAAGGCATTCATCTGCTCACTGACGGGTCGATCCGTACCGTTGTCCACACCGGTGGTCGCAACGGCGTTGTGACGCTCACGGTACTGATCGCCGAATACCTGATGTGCGCTGAGCAGGTCATTGACCTTGGCCTTTAGCGACAGATCCATATCCAGCGCCAGCACGTTGGCCAAGCACTCCCTGACCTTGCGTTCTTCAGCTTCAAACACCGCCAGGCCACGCTCTGCGCTACTGAACGCCTGAGATTGGCGTTTGAATGCAAGGCTGGCTTCATTGACATACTTCGATGCCTGAGCAGAGCGCGTCAGCAACGCGTTGTAGGTATTCAGGCTATTAGCGAAAAGGCTGAAACACACCAATGCTGAACACAGCACCAGCATCAGGCCGACGCCCAGCAGCGTCAGCATTTGCGTGCGCAAGGAATACTTAAAAAACATAGCATTGGCTCTCTTCATACGCTGAGGACATGAGGCGTGTGAAGCGCCATTGGCAGGCAATCGAGGATACCTCGACAGACTGGAAAGCAACGCAAGTGATGGGCATAGCAATTGGACCCTCTTATAGTTATCGAACCATACGAGGCCCCGTCAGCAATTAATGTGCCACTATTTTGGCGCTGATTTTCCGTTGTTTTCGTGCGTTTTACTCACTACTTCTCGCAGAAATGACCCATTTGCCCGGCGTTGCGACATCGACTGCAGAAATGTGTTCACAGAAGTCTTCGCCGTGTTTGAAATTCTCACGGGCAGACGTGTCTGGTTTGCGCGCAAAAAAACGGGCAGCGCTTGCGCACTGCCCGTTCATTCGTACCACCAGCCAATCGGCTCGTTATCGCGAGGCTTACTCGACAGCGACAGCACCTGAGGCGTTGTCCACCACGCGCTCGCGAACCGGGGCGCGGGCAGTCGAGATCTGCGGCAACAGCGACCCCAGCAGCATGCCCAGCCAGCTGAACAGCAGCCCGGCCAGCTGCGGTGGCCAGAAGTCAGCATCGGTGTGGGTGTATTCCAGCCACAGCCAGGACGTCATACCCAAGCCCATCGAGACCAGAGCCCCCTGAGTGGTGGCGCGCTTCCAGAACAGGCCTGCGAACAACGGCACCGCAGCGGCAACCAGGGTCACTTTGTAGGCATTGCCCACCATCTCGTAGATGCTGGCATTGGAGAACAGTGAGAACAGGCACGTGACCATGGCGCACACCAGGATGGTCAGGCGCATGGCCAGCAGGAACTGCTTGTCGTTCATGTCGGGCAAAAAGCGCTTGAGCACGTTCTCGGTAAAGGTCACCGACGGCGCCAGGAGTGTGCCAGAGGCCGTGGACATGATCGCCGAAAGCAGCGCACCGAAGAACATGATCTGGGCGAACAATGGGGTCCGCTCCAGGATAAGGTGCGGCAGGATCATCTGGGCATCTTCAGCCAGCCATTGCTGAACCATCGCCGGATCAATCATCGAGGCCGCGTAGGTCAGGAAAATCGGCAGCATGCAGAAGGCCAGGTAGAAACAGGCGCCTGCCATCGATGCGCGCGCTGCGATGTTTTCGGTCTTGGCCGACATGACCCGCGCATAAACGTCCTGCTGCGGAATCGAGCCGAACATCATGGTCACCGCAGCACCGATGAAGGCAACGAAGTCCTTCGGCTCGAAGCTGTGCATGAAACTGAACTTGCCTTCGTTGGCCGCATGGGAAATGACCGCGGCAGGCCCGCCCGCCATGTCACCGATCAGCCAGGTCAGATAAACCAGGCCGGCGACAATGATCAGCATCTGCATGAAGTCTGTCAGCGCAACCGACCACATACCGCCGAACAAGGTGTAAAGCAGCACGATCACCGCGCCGATCAACATGCCCTGGGTGGTGCTGATGGCGCCGTCAGAGAGCACGTTGAACACCACGCCCAGTGCGGTGAACTGTGCGGCAATCCAGCCAAGGTAGGAGAGGATGATCACAATACTGGTGATCATTTCCACGTTCGGGCCAAAGCGCTTGCGGAAGAAGTCACCGAGCGTCAGCAGGTTCATGCGGTAGAGGGGCCGGGCGAAAATCAGGCCGACCAACATCAGGCAGCCGAAGGAACCGAACGGGTCCTCGACAATGCCGGCGAAACCTTCCTGGATGAAGGTAGCAGGTATCCCCAATACGGCCTCAGAGCCGAACCAGGTGGCGAATACCATCGCGGCGACCAGCGGGAAGGACATGCTGCGACCACCGGCAGCGAAATCCCTGGAGTTTTTCACGCGAGTGGACGCGTAGAAACCGACACCTACCGTGAGCAGCAGATAAAGCGCAACAAACCAAATCAGCATTTGTACTTTCCGTTGGCTCGTCCGACACCGGACTGACGAGCATGGCTCGTGCAGGGGCAGCGCGACTGACTATGTTGTTTTTGTTTGCGTATCGCAGGCGGCACGACGACTCATCTGTAACCAGCACGAGGAAATCGTAACCACTTATGACAACGGCTTTGCAGTCTGCCAAAGCCGTTAAATATGTCAAACAATTACCGCTGGAATTTGGATAAAAAAAGACGAAATGCGACGTTTTTTTGGGTAAAGCGGATTTTGGTGGCTTAAAAGACACCTTTCCCATCGTCGACAGTCGATTATTTTAAACATCTGAAAGCGCCAGACTGTTCACCTTCCCTGTCTACTATGAATCCCATACTGAAAACCTATTGGCTGGCGCCACCGTCAGGTTCCACGCTGAGTTGACGGATAACCGGACATCACAGGAGAGCATCATGTCTAACGAAGCAACCTGCCCGTTCGCGGGCGGCGCTCGCAAACACACCACAGCCGGGGCACCCTCGAATGCCGACTGGTGGCCTGATCAACTCAACCTGAAAATCCTCCACTCGCACGCCCCCCAGGCCAATCCCCTGGGTGAAGCCTTCAACTATGCCGAGGCGTTCAAAAGCCTCGACCTGGATGCGGTGATCAAAGACCTGCATGCCCTGATGACAGACTCGCAGGCGTGGTGGCCCGCCGATTACGGCCACTATGGCCCTCTGTTCATCCGCATGGCCTGGCACAGCGCAGGCACCTACCGTATCGCTGACGGGCGCGGTGGCGCGGGAGGTGGCGCGCAACGCTTTGCGCCGCTCAATAGCTGGCCGGACAACGGCAACCTCGACAAGGCACGGCGGTTGCTCTGGCCGATCAAGCAGAAGTACGGCAACAGTCTCTCCTGGGCTGACCTGATGGTGCTCGCGGGTAACGTCGCCCTGGACTCGATGGGCCTGAAGACTTTCGGTTTCGGCGGTGGACGTGTCGATATCTGGGAGCCCGAAGACGACATCTATTGGGGGCCGGAAGGCAAGTGGTTGGCAGACGAGCGCTACAGCGGTGATCGCGAGCTCGAAAACCCGCTCGGTGCGGTTCAGATGGGCCTGATCTACGTGAACCCGGAAGGCCCGAATGGCAACCCGGACCCGCTCGCGGCAGCACGGGACATTCGTGAGACGTTCGCCCGCATGGCCATGAATGACGAAGAGACCGTCGCCCTGATCGCCGGCGGCCATACCTTCGGCAAAGCCCACGGCGCCGCCGATCCAAGCCAGTATGTAGGCCCCGAGCCGGAAGCCGCGACGCTCGAAGAACAAGGCCTGGGCTGGAAAAATACCTTTGGCAGCGGCAACGGCGCCAACACCATCACCAGTGGGCTGGAAGGTGCCTGGACCACCAACCCGGTGAAATGGGACAACAACTACTTCGAGAACCTGTTCGGCTACGAGTGGACGCTCACCAAGAGCCCTGCCGGTGCCCACCAGTGGACGCCCAAGGAGGCCTCTGCCGCCGGTACCGTACCGGACGCACATGACCCGACGAAAACCCACGCACCGATCATGTTCACCACCGACCTTGCACTGATCATGGACCCGGTGTACGCGCCGATTTCAAAACGCTTCCACGCAGACCCTCAGGCGCTGGCCGAGGCTTTCGCCAAAGCCTGGTTCAAGCTGACCCACCGGGACATGGGGCCTGTTTCTCGCTACCTGGGCCCGCTCGTCCCCCAGGAGCCCCTGCTCTGGCAAGACCCTGTTCCAGCGGTGGATCACCCACTGATCGGGGAGCAGGACATTGCAACCCTGAAAGCCCGGCTTCTGGCATCCGGCCTTTCGATCGCGCAACTGGTTACGACGGCATGGGCATCGGCCGCCACCTTCCGCGGTAGTGACAAGCGTGGTGGTGCCAATGGGGCGCGCATTCGCCTGGCGCCGCAGAAAGACTGGGCGGTCAACCAACCTGCTGAATTGGCGAAGGTGCTACACACACTGACGGCGATCCAGCAGGACTTCAATAACGCCCAGGCCGGTGGCAAGAACGTCTCACTGGCCGACCTGATCGTGCTGGGCGGCTGCGCAGCCATAGAAGCTGCGGCGAAACGGGCTGGCCATGAGGTGACCGTGCCATTCTCACCCGGGCGTACCGACGCATCGCAGGAGCAGACCGATGTGGCGTCCTTTGCCGTGTTGGAGCCCAGCGCCGACGGTTTCCGTAACTACCTGCGCAGCGGGCTTGAAGAATCGGCAGCCGAGCTGCTGCTGGACCGGGCGAACCAACTGACGCTCAGCGCACCCGAGATGACGGTGCTGATCGGTGGCCTGCGCGCCCTGAACTGCAACGTCGGGCAGGTTGCACACGGCGTGTTCACTCAGCGGCCTGAAACACTGACCAATGATGTCTTCGTGAACCTCCTCGACATGAACACGACCTGGCAGAGATCCGCTGCAACTGAAGGTGTACTGGAGGGGCGTGATCGGTCGACGGGTGCCCTCAAATGGACAGGCACTGTCGTTGACCTGGTGTTCGGTTCAAACGCACAGCTGCGGGCCATTGCCGAGGTCTACGCCAGCCGCGATGCACAGCCGCTGTTCGTAAGTCACTTCGTGGCAGCCTGGAACAAGGTGATGAACCTTGACCGATTCGACCTTGCCTGATTACGGCAAGGCGGCCCATGGTCGCCACGGCGTGAGCAGGCCACCCTTACCGGCGTGACGGTAAAGGGTGGCCTGCGCCTACCAGCATCAAATCCAGATTTTGCACGGCAGCGCCCGCCGCGCCCTTGCCCAGGTTATCGAACACGGCCGCCAACAGCACCTGCCCCGCAGGTTCGTTTTCCAGGACGATCAAGCGCAATTGATCGGTACCATTGAGTGCCTGCGGATCCAGGTGTGTGAGTGCCTTGGCCTCATGCATCGACATGACCTGCACGTACTGCGCACCGGCATAATGCTGCTGCAGGCACGCGTGTAACTGCCGCGCATCCGTGCCCGGAGCCAACAACCGAACCTGCAAGGGGATGGTCAACACAATGCCTTGCCGAAACGCCCCATAGGCAGGCACAAACATCGGCCGCTCACTCAGGCCGCTGTGCTGTTGAATTTCCGGTACATGCTTGTGCGCCAGCGCCAACCCATACACCTGGAATGCCGGTGCGAGCGACGCGCCCTGCCCCTCATGCGCCTCCACCCCCGCACGCCCTCTCCCGGAGTAACCCGATACGGCATGCACGCTGATCGGGTAGTCCGCGCCCACCAGCCCCGCCTCTAGCAGTGGGCGCAACAAGCCTATCGCCCCCGTAGGGTAGCAACCGGGATTGCTGACACGCCGCGCCGTCGCAATGCGCTGCGCCTGCTCCGGGCTCATTTCCGCGAAGCCATAGGTCCAGTCCGGGTGGGTGCGGTGCGCCGAACTGGCATCAATCACCCGTACCGCGGGGTTTTCGATACTCGCTACCGCGTCACGTGCAGCGTCGTCGGGCAGGCACAGGATCGCAATGTCACAGGCATTGATGGCCTCGGCGCGATGAGTTGCATCCTTGCGGTGTTCAGCACTGAGCGTGAGCAACCGCAGGTCGGTCCGACCGCGCAAGCGCTGGTGGATCTGCAAGCCGGTGGTGCCTTGGTCGCCATCGATGAATACAAGAGGAGTGGTCATGAAGTGCTCTCGAACGTCAGAAATCAGCAGGCCTAATCTTCGATGCTGGCTTAAGATAGGAAAAGTTGAATTTCCAAACGATCACATTCAGTTTTTCTGACCAAGGAACCCGCCATGCGTGAAATCAGCCTGGACCGCCTGCGCACACTGGTGGCGATTGCCGACCTGGGCTCATTTGCCGAAGCCGCTCGGGTGCTGAACCTTGCGCCGCCGACAATCAGCTTGCATATCGCCGATCTGGAATCACGGGTTGGCGCCCGACTGTTGTCGCGTACACGGGGGCGCGTTCAGCCATCGGCGATTGGCGAAACACTGGTGGAGCGTGCACGGCGTTTGTTAGCCGATGCCGAGCAAGCCCTTGAGGAGGTGCAGCGTCAGGTGCAGGGGCTGGCTGGCCGCGTACGGCTGGGTGCCTCGACCGGAGCCATCGCCCAGTTGATGCCGCAGGCGCTGGAAACCCTGAGCCAGCAGCACCCGGAGATCGACGTCCAGGTCGCCGTGCTGACCTCGCAAGAGACGCTGAAGAAACTGGTCGAAGGCACGCTGGACATTGGCCTGATCGCGCTCCCGCAAACGGCAACGAAGGGCGTGCGAATCGAACCCTGGCGACGCGACCCGGTCATGGCGTTCCTGCCTGCGCGCTGGGCGTGCCCGGAGGTCGTCACCCCCGATTGGCTGGCCACCCAGCCCTTGATCCTGAATGACAACAGCACACGGCTTTCACGCTTGACGTCCGAGTGGTTCGCCAACGACGGCCACCAGCCGACACCACGCATTCAACTGAACTACAACGACGCCATCAAAAGCCTGGTCGCGGCCGGTTATGGCGCAACACTGCTGCCCCATGAAGCCGACACGCCATTGCCCGATACGCGGGTGGTCATGCGGCCACTACAGCCCTTGTTGTGGCGCCAACTGGGCATCGCCCACCGTACCGGCGACGTTGAGCGACCTACGCAACACGTATTGGACGTGCTGTGGGCATTGAGGGCAGGCTAGCGTAACGCGTGCAGTGTTGTGCGGGCCTAGTGCTCGCTGCGCCATTGGCGCGGGCTGACGCCGAACCAGCGGCGGAAGGCGCGGGAAAATGCGCTGGTTTCCGAGTAACCCAGCAGTGGTGCCAGTTCGGAGATGTTCAGGTTTTGCTGCCCCAGATGCTGCAAGGCCAGGTCCTGGCGGATCTGATCCAGCAACTGGGTAAAGCTCAGGCCCTGCTCACGCAATTTACGCTGCAGCAACCAGTGCGGCAGTTGCAGTTGATCGGCAACGCTGTCCAGGCTCGGATCACCCTGTGGCAGCAGCGTGATGATGGCCTGGCACGCCTGCTCCAACAGATCCGGACCGGCGTTGGTTTCGCCCAGTTGCCGAATCGCATCCTTGACCAGCGTGAGCAATACCGGGTCATGGCCAGGCATGGCCTTGCCGGCGATTTCGCGCTTGGGAATCAAAATGGAGTTACAGGAGCGCTCGAAATACACCGGTGCGTCGAAGACCTCACGGTGCTCATGCCAGTCTTGTGGCCGGGCGTGTTCAAAGGCGACTTCACGCGGTGCCCATTTCGGCCCGAGCACATGACGCACCAGGTTCATCGCCATGCCCATGGTCAGCTCGGCGTCCTGACGCCGCTGGCGGATAGCGCTGTGGTGGATCTGGTAATCGAAGCTGTAGCACTCGCCCTGATCAACCAGGCGGATCAAGGTACTGTGCTGGTGATAGGGAAAGGCCTGCGCAAAGTTGATCAGCGCGTCTTCCAGGGTGGCCGAACAGAGCCCCACATAGCCCAGCAGGCCAAGCGCCTGGGGTTGGAACTGCTCGCCGTAACGCAGGCCGAAATTATCGCACCCGGTCTGCTGCGCCGCCTCTTCCAATACCTGACAGTAGTTCGGCAAGGCCAGGCTCAAGGTCGGATGCTGGAGTTGTTCCGGGTCGATACCGGCATGGCCGAACACCCGGTCCAGATCACCGCCATGGTTGACGATAAAGGCATCCATACCAGTGGCAGCCGCCGAGAGCACACCTCGATTGTTCGCACGAGGGGCATTCAGGGGAGCCTGGGCAAGGGATGACTGGAACATGGCTGCTGTTACCGTGTGGAGAATGCGATCACCCCTTCAAGCAAATACCGTACCTTTGTGCATAAACGCTTTAGCACAGGATGTTGCCGGTGTGCCGACACCCCAAACTGCTACCCGAATACTCGGTGCAATGGGCAGTGTGTAGGCCGTGGCGCCTGCACCCGTTGCCGCTCGGTGACACTGAGCAGGGTGATTCCGGCCTGCCCCAAGTGAGGGCATGATCGGTTCCGTGCGCGCCATCCGTGCGCCTTTGGCGAAAGTTGACCGAATGCAATTATGGCCGTGCCGGTCGGTCAAGTCTTGAGCGCAGGCCTGTGGTTATGCTCCCAGCCAGGCATTTTTTCGGGTACACCTTCAAGGGGACATACCATGGCCGTATCACAACTAAAACCAACATTAGGCACCCTGCACCTCTGGGGTATCGCGGTCGGGCTGGTGATCTCCGGCGAATACTTCGGCTGGAGTTATGGCTGGGGCACCGCCGGTACGCTGGGCTTTCTGGTGACCACCCTGCTGGTCGCGGTGATGTACACCTGCTTCATCTTCAGCTTCACCGAGTTGACCACTGCTATCCCTCATGCCGGCGGCCCCTTTGCCTATAGCCTGCGCGCCTTTGGCGTGACCGGGGGGATGATCGCCGGGATGGCGACGCTGATCGAATTTGTCTTTGCACCGCCTGCGATCGCCATGGCGATTGGCGCCTACCTGAATGTGCAGTACCCCAACCTTGATCCGAAGGTAGCCGCGGTGGGCGCCTACTTTGTCTTCATGACCCTCAACATTGTCGGGGTGAGCATTGCCGCTACGTTCGAGCTGGTGGTCACCATCCTCGCCGTGCTGGAGCTGCTGGTGTTCATGGGCGTGGTCGCACCCGCGTTCAGCTTCAGCAGCTTTGCCCTGGGTGGCTGGGCTGGCGCCGACACCTTCAGCCTGGGCGCGCTGAGTGGCATCTTCGCCGCGATCCCCTTCGCCATCTGGTTCTTCCTGGCCATCGAAGGCGCCGCCATGGCCGCCGAGGAAGCGAAAGACCCGAAACGCACCATTCCGCGTGCCTACATCGCCGGCATCCTGACCCTGGTAAGCCTGGCCATCAGCGTCATGATCTTCGCTGGTGGCGTGGGTGACTGGCGCACACTGGCCAACATCAACGACCCGTTGCCGATGGCCATGAAGTCGGTAGTGGGCAACGATTCGACCTGGATGCACATGCTGGTGTGGATCGGCCTGTTCGGCCTGGTGGCAAGCTTTCACGGCATCATTCTGGGTTACTCGCGGCAATTCTTCGCCCTTGCCCGCGCCGGTTTCCTGCCCAAAGGGCTGGCCAAGCTGTCGCGCTTCCACACCCCGCACCGGGCGATTCTGGCCGGCGGCGTAGTCGGTATCGCAGCCATCCTGAGCGACGGCCTGATCAACCTGCAGGGCATGACCCTGACTGCGGCGATGATCACCATGTCGGTGTTCGGCGCTATCGTGATGTACATTGTCAGTATGCTCAGCCTGTTCAAACTGCGTCGCAGCGAGCCCGACCTCGAGCGCACCTTCCGTGCCCCGGGTTACCCGGTGGTACCGGCCATTGCGCTGTTGCTGGCGGTGGTCTGCCTGGTGGCGATGGTCTGGTTCAACACCTTGATCTGCGGGATCTTCATTGGCCTGATGGCGATTGGCATGCTGTTCTGCGTCGCGGTACGTAGCCAGAACGCAGGCACCGTGGCACTGGCCAGCGAGTAAGGAGACACACCATGAGCTTCGTGCATACAGTCGCCGGCACGACCTGGCGTTTTGAAAGCCTAAAGCAATTGATGGCCAAGGCCAGCCCGGCGCGCTCTGGCGACTGTCTTGCAGAGATCGCTGCCACCAGTGACGCGGAACGTGCAGCGGCACAAATGGCCTTGGCCGATGTGCCCTTGAAGCGCTTTCTCAGCGAAGCCCTGATCCCCTATGAAGAGGATGAAGTTACACGCCTGATCATCGACAGCCACGACCCTGCGGCCTTCGCACCGGTCAGCCACCTGACGGTTGGTGGCTTTCGTGACTGGCTGCTGGGTGACGAAGCCGACGAAGCCAGCCTCAAGGCACTGGCGCCCGGCTTGACCCCAGAGATGGCGGCCGCTGTTTCAAAGATCATGCGCGTTCAGGACCTGGTGCTGGTCGCGCAGAAAATCCGCGTGGTGACGCGTTTTCGCAACACCGTGGGGCTGCGTGGGCGGATGTCCACGCGGCTGCAACCCAACCACCCGACCGATGATCCTGCTGGCATCGCCGCCAGCCTGCTCGACGGCCTGCTGTACGGTAATGGCGACGCCATGATCGGCATCAACCCGGCCACCGACAGCCTCAGCGCCATCAGCGAATTGCTGAAGATGCTCGATGGGGTCATCCAGCATTACGACATTCCAACGCAATCCTGCGTGCTGACCCATGTCACCTCCTCTGTGGCCGCAATTGAACGAGGCGTGCCACTGGACCTGGTGTTTCAATCCATCGCCGGCACCCAAGCGGCCAACAGCAGTTTCGGCATCAGCCTTGGCATTCTCCAGGAAGGCTACGAGGCGGGCCTGAGCCTGAAACGCGGCACCCTGGGTAACAACCTGATGTACTTTGAAACCGGACAGGGCAGCGCCCTTTCGGCCAACGCTCACCATGGTGTCGACCAGCAGACCTGCGAAGCTCGCGCGTATGCCGTGGCCCGGCATTTCAACCCGTTCCTGGTGAACACCGTGGTCGGTTTCATCGGCCCGGAATACCTGTACAACGGCAAGCAGATCATCCGTGCCGGGCTGGAGGATCATTTCTGCGGCAAGCTGCTCGGCGTCCCCATGGGCTGCGATATCTGCTACACCAACCATGCCGAAGCCGATCAGGACGACATGGACATGCTGCTGACCTTGTTGGGTGTGGCGGGGATCAACTTCATCATGGGCATTCCAGGTTCCGATGACGTCATGCTCAACTACCAGACCACCTCATTCCACGATGCCCTGTATGCGCGCAAGGCTCTAGGCCTGCGACCGGCACCGGAGTTTGAGGCGTGGCTGGCCCGCATGGACATCCTGCAACAACGCGACGGCCAGGTGCGCCTGGGCAGCGGCGTACCACCGCTGTTTCGCAACGCCCTGGCACAGTTGAAGTAGAGGTAACGATGGACGATAACGCCAAAAGCCCAGCCCAGCCCGACCCCTGGCAACAGCTGCGCAACCTGACCCCGGCACGGATTGCCTTGGGCCGTGCAGGCACCAGCTTGCCCACGGCCGCACAACTCGACTTCCAGTACGCCCATGCCCAGGCCCGTGACGCGGTGCACCTGCGTTTTGACTTGGCCGGTTTGGCAGCAGGCTGCGGGCAGAGCCTGGCCCTGCACAGCGCCGCGCCAGACCGGCACACCTACCTGCAACGCCCCGACCTGGGCCGGCGCTTGAACGAAGCGTCGGTGGCGCAACTGCGCGACTACGCCAAGGCTCAACCGGAAGGGGTCGACCTGGCCCTGGTGGTGGCTGACGGGCTGTCTGCGCTGGCGGTACACCGTCATGCCCTACCGATGCTCCAGCGTATCGAAGCACTGGCCAAGGATGAAGGCTGGAGCGTTGCGCCGATTTGCCTGGTCGAACAAGGCCGCGTGGCCGTTGCCGATGAAGTGGCTGAACGGCTCGGCGCACGCATGGTAGTGATTCTGATTGGTGAACGGCCCGGGCTCAGCTCGCCGGACAGCCTCGGGCTGTACTTCACCTATGCCCCACGGGTGGGCTTGAACGACGCATCGCGCAATTGTATTTCCAATGTGCGGCTGGAGGGGCTGAGTTACGCCATGGCCACCCACAAACTGGGTTACCTGATGCGCGAGGCCTGGCGGCGGCAGTTGTCGGGAGTGAACCTGAAGGACGAGGCGCAGATACCGGTGCTGGAAGGCACTGGTGAGGTTCGACCGGGGAATTTTCTTGTTTAGGTAACCGTCCGAGCGCTGGATCTGTGGTGCCTAGCCCACTGAATACGCGGCGCCTGCATCGCGGGCAAGCCCGGCTCCTACAGGCTGCGCGGGCTCTGTTGGAGCTGGCTTGCCTGCGATAGCGTCGGTGGCGTATCCGCGAGTTCGCGGCGTCTGTATCGCGGGCAAGCCCGGCTCCTACAGGCTGGCGCGGGCTCTGTTGGAGCTGGCTTGCCTGCGATGGCGTCGGTGGGG
>NZ_JAZBQR010000010.1:0-195536 GCF_036348395.1 Pseudomonas sp. AL 58 | reverse complement strand
CTCGGCGCCCTGGCCCAGGAAAACCGCAGCAACGCCTATGAAGCCCTGGCCAAGGCCCTGGCGCCGCTGAGCCGGGCGGTCCTGGACGATATCGGCGCGCGGGCCAGCAACCCGCACGGCGAGTGGAACACCCTGGTCAAACGCCTCGGCGCGGTCTTGCTGCGGCTCAGGGGCGAGGAAGCCATGGCCCTGAGCCCGACCTGGAACAGCCTGCTGGTGGCGATCAAACTGGGCACGGGGGCCGGGGCGCGCTGGGGCATCGAAGCTGGCAAACCGGTACTGCGCCTGTTTGGCGACTCGGCCGAGGAACTGTGGCGCTGGGCCCAGTCGACCGGGCGGGCCATTAGCCTGGGGCAACCGGCGGGCATCTTCAACAGCAAGGTGGTGCAAAACAGCGGCGGCTTGATTGCCCTGATGGTGCTCTTGCTCAACAGCTGGAATGCCAATAGTCACCTGAGCCAGGCCAGTGCGCTGGAGGGGATGGACAATCAGCGGATCAACGACACGATTTCCGCGACGCTTTACGCCGGGGCGGCGTTGACGGCGGTGGTGGATATGCAGATTCGGAAGGGGTTGGGGGTTAAGGAGTTCAACCTGCGCTTATCAGCTGCGCCGACGCTGACGCTATTTGGTGGTGTTATTGGTGGGTTGTCATTTTATGCAGCATTTAAGGAGCTCAGCTCACTGCAAGCGCAACTAGAACATGCTCACGGTTCTGTAGATCCATGGCTTGATATGCGTCACTCCGTTGTCGGCGCTCAAGTGGCGGCCTTTGGCGCGCAGGCTCTGTTGGGTGTTGCTTACACTGCGCGGGCCATTTTCGGCATTACCACCGTTGACGCCGCCATTGCGGGCTATCTGCTTTGGATGGGGCCTATCACGATTCTGATCGCCGGGCTGGGCGTGCTGTACCTGATCGCCTGGTTTTTCCAGCAAAAGCCCTTGCAGACTTTTCTCGCCAACTGCTGCTGGTCCAAACGGCGGGCGCGCGACCAAGGGCCTGTTTCGCCCGAGGTGCAGCAGCAGGAGCTCGCCCAGCTGTACCGCATCCTGTACGCGCCGAAGGTCAGTGTTGAAGTGCTCAACACCACGGTGTATTCCGGGGATGCCAGCGGTATCCGCAACATTTCGGTGATCAAGCGCCTGACCCTTGACCTGCCGGGGGCGGAACCCCACAGCACCTACCTGGCGCTGGCCATGATCGGCGACCCAATCGATCGCGATACCTGGCACGAGCAACTGAAGAGAAACCCATACAGCACCGCTAAACCGCCGCGCTTATGGTCCGAGGTAGGCAAATACTGGCTGGAGAAAAGCCAATGCACCTGGATCCCCCTCCGGGAGGGGCAAGGCCTGCGTTTGCGGGGAGACTTCTCCATGTCCAGCAGCCTCAGCTTTCCGCCCGCTAGCGTTTCATTGCGCGTGTACTACCGAACGCCACTGAACGCACTGCTCGGCGACGGCGCCTTTGTTGGCGGCGAGCGGGGTGTGGCCTTCACCATCACGCAAGACGATGGGCTCATCACCCTGCGTGACGACCCCACTCCCGGTTTGGACCAGGCCCGGCATTACCTGTTGAGTGACCAGCAGCAATGTTCGCGCTACCTGCAGCCGACGTGGCGAGAATGAGTAGACCGGCAGCAGGTACAACCCAAAAACGCTTGTTCTCACAACGTGACTACTTGGCGCCCCTGCCGATCCCGACGGGTGAACCACCGGCGGATGTGCTCAACACCATCTGGCGCAAGAATGAGGTGTTTCTCGATATTGGGAGCTACAGCATAGGGGCGGGGGTGATGGTGTTGTGGCCGCTTGTGATGATGTTTCTGATTATGGGGTATTACTCTTGGGATGATGACCTCTGGTACATCTTCGCTATCGGAGCAGGACTCATCGTTGGTGTTCCATCATTTGTTTTGATCCAAAGCCTGTTCCGCCCAGTCCCCTTGCCGTTGCGTTTCAATCGCCAGCGTCGCGAGGTCTGCGTCCCTCGCGAAGACGGTGAGTACTGGATTGTGCCGTGGGAATCGGTGACCGCAGCAGCCGTGCAGCATTCGACCGTCAGCCAAGGGGGCCGAATGGAAATGGGGTTGTTATTCATCGGCTTTGATAACCCCGATCCCGATGCACAGGAAGGCAACCAGCACTTCAGCCTGGGTTTCAACTGTGGCGGCGGTACCACGGCAATGGCCTTGTGGGAGTGCATGCGCAGTTATATGGAAGTCGGGCCGCACGCCGTTGTTGACCGTACCGCTCGGTTTCATCGCCCCAAGGGCATCCTGGCAACATACATCGACGACTGTTTTGAGGCCGCACAGCGCAAGGGCTGGTTTTTGACGTTGCTGTGGGAAGGTTTTTTCGGCCTGTTTATTTTCAACACACTGCTGATTGATGTGTTGGAACGCTGGAAGCTCTCACCACCCCCCGACCTGCCGTACCCCGAAATCAGCGATTGGTCAAAACCCTTGCCGCCCGAACAGTGGGCCAAGCGCTCACCTGAGCTGGAATCAGCCATTGCTGAGCGTGAGGCGGAGCTGGCGGCGAAGTTGGCGCCTGCCTTGAGCCGGGGAAATGATGAGTAGACCGGCAGCCGGTACAACCAAAAAACGCCTGTTCTCACAACGTGACTACCTAGCACCCCTGCCGATCCCGACCGGTGAAAAACCAGCGGATGTGCTCAACACCATCTGGCGCAAGAATGAGGTGTTTCTCGATATTGGGAGCTACAGCATTGGATCAGGGGTAGGTGTACTGTGGCCTTTGGTCATGATGTTTTTGGGCTTCGCCTATGGCTTTCGAGACATTGCGCCGCAGGTCAGCTCGCTGGCGCTATGGGGCGGTGGCATCATTACGGGTATCCCCGCCCTGATCATGATTCATGGCCTGTTTCGTCCCGTTCCGTTGCCGTTGCGCTTTAACCGTCAACGCCGCGAGGTCTGCGTCCCCCGTGAAGACGGCGAATACTGGATTGTGCCGTGGGAGTCGGTGACTGCAGCAGCCGTCCAGCATTCGACCGTCAGCCAAGGGGGGCGAATAGAGATGGGGTTGCTATTCATCGGCTTCGACAACCCCGATCCAAATGCACAGGAAGGCAACCAGCATTTCAGCCTGGGTTTCAACTGCGGGGGCGGCACCACGGCGATGGCCTTGTGGGAGTGCATACGCAGTTACATGGAGGTCGGACCGCAGGCCGTTCCACGCTGTAACTTCGAGGGGGAAAGCTCAGGTCGCAGTCTGCTTGGCTGGCTGCTGTTCTTGCTGGCGGAGATTGCTCGTGCGTTGCTCAAAGGCGATGTGCTGACGGCACTGAAGGAAAGTGCGTTTCTGTTTCTCTTGGGTTCGCCACTGGCATTTTATCTTCAGGAAAAGAAGCTGATACCTCCCCCCGACCTGCCTTACCCCGAAATCAGCGAATGGTCAAAACCCTTGCCGCCCGAACAGTGGGCCAAGCGCTCTCCTGAACTGGAAACAGCCATTGCTGAGCGCGAGGCGGAGCTGGCGGCATTGGCACACGCCGGTCAGGCGCGCTAGCGGCCAGGTTCGGACGCACCCGAGGCTTCAGGCGTGGTCGGTAAAGGTATCCGCCAATACCTGATTGCGCGGCACGCCGGCCAGGAACAGTCGACGGGCGAACTGCTCCACGCTGGTCGGCGCGCCACAAACCAACGCCAGGGTTTGCCGTGACGGTGGGCGCAATGCCGCCAGCGCAGCGGGTAACTGCTCTGGGGTGATCAATTCCACCTGCAGTAATGGGTGTTCCCGCGCCAGCGCCTGCAACGGCGCCGCCAAGTAGTGCGCGCGCGGGTCGGGCGCCAGGTGCAAGAGCCGAATCGTCCCTCGGTGGCCCTGACGCAAGGCTTCGCGCAAGATGCCCCAGAGCGGCGCCAGGCCCGTGCCGGCGGCCAGCAGCCATAGCGGGCGCTCTTGCCAGTCGGCGTCATAGTGCAGCGCCCCGCCACGCAATTCCCCCAGACGCAGCATTTCACCCACGTGCAGTTGTCGAGCCGCATCGCAAAACAGCCCAGGCCGACGACAGTCGATATGAAACTCCAGAAAGCCCTCTTCGCCCGGCAGGCTCGCCAACGAGTAGGGCCGGGCAACACCTGCGGCCGTCCACAACACCAGGTGCTGGCCGGCTTGGTAACGCAACGGTTTAAGCGGCACAACACGCAGGCGCAACACCTCAGGGGCGAGCCAGTCGAGTGCCACGATTTCAGCGGGCACACCATCCTCAAGAGGATCAAAGCGCGCAATGCGCAGGTCCTGGTCCACCCGACACTGGCAGGCCAACCGCCAGCCGTCCTGACGCTTTTCCTCGGCCAGCGCAGTAGGATTGGTATCGGTCGGCACACCTTCCAGGCAGCGCACCAGGCAGGCATGGCAACTGCCGGCCCGGCAACTGTAGGGGATGGCCATACCGGCGTCATTCAAGGCATCAAGCAAGTTGCTACCGGCCGCCACAGTCCAGCAGTGCTCCCCTACATGCAGTTCAGGCATCGGCATACTCCCAAGCCGGCAGGCAACGATTGCGACCGCCATGCTTGGCACGATAGAGGGCTTGGTCGGCGCGGTGCAAGGCCGCGTCCAGATCATCATCTTTGGTGAGCAAGGTCATGCCCGCCGACAAGCTCAAATGCGAGCCTGGCAACACGACTGCTGCCAGCTCAGCCTCGGCAAAGGCTCGGCGCAGGCGCTCGCAACACACCGACAGTTGCTGGGCACTGCAGTGGGGCAGGAGCAACACAAACTCTTCGCCGCCGTAACGCGCCACAATGTCGGTTTCACGCAAACACGCCCGGGCAATATGGGCAAATGCCTGAAGGACCTGGTCGCCGACCGCATGCCCGTACACATCGTTGATACGCTTGAAATGATCAAGGTCGATCAGCGCCAGACCATGTTGGCCACCCGTCTCCATGCGACCCAGCTCCTGCTCGGCCAGACGCAGAAAATGTCGGCGATTGAACAGACCGGTCAGCTCGTCAGTGGCCACCAACTCCTCCAGTTGACGCATCATGCCGCGCAAGGTGTCCTGATGGGCTTGAAGGGCGAAGCGATGCTTGCGTATGCGTTGCCGCGAGGCTTGTACATAGCGGGCATACAGGCACAACCAGACCAGCACCACGAGCAACGCACTGCCTTGCAGCAACGCAAGCGATGGGTTGGCCATCCGGCCGGTGAAGCCCTCCCAGCCATTAAGGACAAGGAAGCAGCCAAACACCAGCGCGGCGCAGCGGACAAATGCACAACCACGCAAATGGAACAGGCCAAACATCAGGATCAATGGATAGACCACCATAAAGGTTCCGCGCGCTTGCCCCAGGTGGGCCAACAACCAGGTCAGCCCGATCAAGGCCAGGACGATCTGCAGCTCGGTAAGGCTAGGGTCCTTGAAGCGCAAGTTGATCCCGCTGAGAAAAACCAGGCCCAGCAGCACTTGGGTCAACAGCATCAAGCCACTGCCTGCCACCAACAACCCCGGCGGCGCAAGGAAATGGCCGCACAGAAATGCCACCCAGGCCAGCACCACAACCAGCGAGTAGGTGCTGACAGCCAGGAGGAAACGCTTGATGAGAAGCTTCTGCAGCGCTGTTTCGGTCACAAATGACTCACCGTGCTGCCATTGATGGCGACAAGTTGAAAGATGGCTAGGTGCCACTTTAGGCGCTGAACACAACAATTGCCATGTTTGCACTGACGTACCACGCAAAATCGATGCCTGTCTGCTGCCGACCTTTGTTGCACGACACAAACGTGTATCGACTGCCGATGCACGCTATACTGCGGCGCCTTTTTTGCGTCGCCAGCTCCAGTCGGCGCGCCTTGAAAGTCGTTTCGACAGCCCGTTTGCGTCGAAACTCCTTATTGAATGTTCCCGTCTTTAAGAGGAGCGCGCTGCATGACCGTGATCAAGCAAGACGACCTGATTCAGAGCGTTGCCGACGCCCTGCAGTTCATTTCCTATTACCACCCCGTGGACTTCATCCAGGCGATGCACGAGGCCTACCTGCGCGAAGAGTCGCCGGCAGCCCGTGACTCCATCGCCCAGATCCTGATCAACTCGCGCATGTGCGCCACAGGCCACCGGCCAATTTGCCAGGACACCGGCATCGTCACCGTATTTGTGCGCGTCGGTATGGACGTGCGCTGGGATGGCGCCACCATGAGCCTGGACGACATGATCAACGAAGGCGTCCGTCGCGCCTACAACCTGCCGGAGAACGTCCTGCGTGCTTCGATCCTGGCCGACCCGGCTGGCGCTCGCAAGAACACCAAGGACAACACCCCGGCGGTGATTCACTACTCCATCGTTCCAGGCAACACCGTGGAAGTGGATGTGGCAGCCAAGGGCGGCGGCTCCGAGAACAAATCGAAGATGGCCATGCTCAACCCGTCCGACTCGATCGTTGACTGGGTGCTGAAGACCGTTCCGACCATGGGTGCTGGCTGGTGCCCACCTGGCATGCTCGGCATTGGCATCGGCGGTACCGCCGAGAAAGCTGCGGTCATGGCCAAGGAAGTACTGATGGAGTCCATCGACATCCATGAGCTCAAAGCCCGCGGCCCGCAGAACCGTATCGAGGAACTGCGACTGGAACTGTTCGAGAAGGTCAACCAACTGGGCATCGGTGCCCAGGGCCTTGGCGGCCTGACCACTGTACTCGACGTCAAGATCATGGATTACCCGACCCACGCCGCGTCGCTGCCGGTGTGCATGATCCCGAACTGCGCCGCAACCCGTCACGCGCACTTCGTGCTCGACGGCTCGGGCCCGGCAGAGCTGGAAGCGCCGTCGCTGGACGCCTACCCGGAAATCGTCTGGGAAGCCGGCCCATCGGCTCGCCGTGTCGACCTCGACACCCTGACCCCGGAAGACGTTCAAAGCTGGAAGCCGGGCGAAACCATCCTGCTCAACGGCAAGATGCTCACCGGTCGCGACGCTGCGCACAAGCGCATGGTCGAGATGCTGAACAAGGGTGAGGCGCTGCCAGTAGACCTCAAGGGCCGTTTCATCTACTACGTCGGCCCAGTCGACCCGGTTGGTGACGAAGTCGTTGGCCCAGCCGGCCCGACCACCGCGACGCGGATGGACAAGTTCACCCGTCAGATCCTTGAGCAAACCGGCCTGTTGGGCATGATCGGCAAGTCCGAGCGCGGCCCGACTGCAATCGAGGCGATCAAGGACAACAAGGCTGTCTACCTGATGGCGGTCGGTGGCGCGGCTTACCTGGTCGCCCAGGCGATCAAGAAGTCCAAGGTGCTGGCCTTCGCCGAACTGGGCATGGAAGCGATCTACGAGTTCGAGGTCAAAGACATGCCTGTTACCGTTGCGGTCGACAGCAAAGGTGAGTCGGTTCACATCACCGGTCCAGCGATCTGGCAACACAAGATCGCCGAGAGCCTGGCAGTAGAAGTGAAGTAAGCTGCACGGCGATGAGGCCCAGCCGGGTCTCATCGCCGCAGCGTTTTATCCCACGACGCGCAACGACACCGGCTGCGCTACCTGACGCTGGCTCAGGTAACGAATGCAGCTCACCCGCAGGAACGAGGCGAAATTCACGACCTCGCCGCGGTAGGCCATCACTTCTTCATACAACTTCGTGATCAACTGGTTGACGGTCATTCCATCGACCTCGGCGATCTCCTGCAACACATCCCAACACTGGTTCTCAAGCCGCACCGTGGTCACGACCCCGCGAATGCGCAAAGAGCGGCTGCGCGACTCATACAGGATGGGATCGGCCTTCACGTAGAGCTCGCACATACCGCCTCCTTCAGAGTGTGATCCGGGTGCCGAGCAAGCCCAGGAAACCGGCCAGCCACGCCGGGTGTGCCGGCCACGCAGGCGCCGTGGCCAGGTTGCCCTGAACATGGGCCTGAGTCACTTCGATGTCGACATACTGACCACCCGCCAAGCGCACTTCCGGTGCACACGCAGGGTAGGCGCTGCACTCGCGGCCTGCCAGTACGCCCGCAGCGGCGAGCAGTTGGGCGCCGTGGCAGACGGCCGCAATCGGCTTGCCCGCCTGATCGATGGCCTTGACCAGTTGCAACACCTGCTCATTCAGGCGCAGGTACTCCGGTGCCCGCCCCCCCGGAATCACCAGTGCGTCGTAGTCTTCGGCACGTACCTTGGCGAAGTCGAAATTCAGGGCAAAATTGTGCCCCGGCTTCTCGCTGTAGGTCTGGTCACCCTCGAAATCATGGATTGCCGTGCGTACCGTCTGCCCCGCGGCCTTGCCCGGGCACACGGCGTGCACGGTATGGCCGACCATCGATAATGCCTGGAACGGCACCATCACTTCATAATCTTCGACGTAATCGCCGACCAGCATCAGGATTTTCTTCGCGGCCATTTCGCTGACTCCTTGGGCACAGGGGAAAAGTTCTCCATCACAATAGCCCTCCCCAGCCAACGGCGGGTAATAGTCTGGTACTACAGCGAGAGTCGTTCAGTCGCGCAGATTCAACAGGTTGACCACCAGACGATCCAGCCAGCTCCACATCCGCTGCTGAACCCGCTTCCACCAGGGCCGGGCGTGCCAACGCTCAAGGTCAATGACCGTGCTCTGGGCGAAGTCTCGCTCGAAGCTGGCGGCCACTGCTGCGGTCAGCGGCGGGTCAAGCGCCTCAAGGTTGGCTTCGAGGTTGAAATGCAGGTTCCAATGGTCAAAGTTGCACGAGCCGATGCTCACCCAATCGTCAATCAGCACCATTTTCAAATGCAGGAAGCAGGGCTGGTACTCAAAGATCTTCACCCCGGCACGCAACAGCCGGGGGTAATAGCGATGGCCGGCATAGCGCACCGACGGATGATCGGTACGCGGCCCCGTCAATAGCAGGCGCACATCGACGCCCCGTGAAGCCGCCCGACGCAATGAACGACGCACTTTCCAGGTCGGCAGAAAGTAAGGTGTCGCCAACCAGACCCGACGCTGCCCACTGTTCAGTGCGCGCACCAGCGATTGCAGAATATCGCGGTGCTGCCGGGCATCGGCATAGGCCACACGCCCCTGCCCTTTGCCCTCTGGCGGTACCCGAGGCACCCGTGGCAAACCAAAATGAGTCGGCGGGCGCCAGGCTGTGCGGCGCAAGTTGGCTCGCCACTGCCGGTCGAACAGCATCTGCCAGTCCGCCAGCAGCGGCCCGCGCATCTCGACCATGACCTCATGCCACTCGCTGACCTCTTCACCTGGGGTCCAGAATTGATCCGTGACACCCGTACCGCCGACGACCGCCCAAGACTGATCCACCAGCAGCAACTTGCGGTGATCGCGGTACAGGTTGCGCACACCACGGCGCCAGCTCAGCCGGTTGTAAAAGCGTAACTCGACACCGGCCGCCAGCAGTCGCTGGCGCAAGCTCAGCGTAAACGCCAACGATCCGTAAGCATCGAACAGGCAGCGTACGTGCACACCGCGCTCTGCTGCCTGAACCAGCGCCGACACCATCGCCTCGGCGCAGGCACCGGCCTCCACCAGGTAGAGCTCCAGGTCTACCTGATACTGGGCACGAACGATGGCGGTGAGCATCCGGGGGAAAAATTCGGGGCCGTCGATCAGTAACTCGAACTGGTTACCCCCGCGCCAGGGAAAGACCGCCCCGGCCATCTCAGCGCGCCGTGAAAATCAGCACCGCACCCACCGGAACCGACAGGCTGATGGACTGCAGCCCGGCGACCTTGCGCAAGGCATCCAGGCCCGGTGCCAGGTCGAACTCTTCAGCCCGCAGCATCAGCGGCTCAAGCGTTACCACCTGAAAGCGCCGCTCATCAAGCCGAGTCGCCAGCAGTTGAGCACTGTAACTATGCTCCTTGCCATGCAGGCTGACCGTCACCGGCAAACGCAACTCCAACTGAGCACCATTGGCCAGGTCATTGATCGGACGCAGGTCAAGCTGGGCACGAATCAGTGCATCGGGGAAACGGGCGACCTCGAACAGGTCTTTGCGCATGCGCTCATCACGCAGTGGTATACCGCTATTGACCGAGTCCATTTCGATCTGCAACTCAGCCGCGCCTTTGCTATCGACCTTGCCATGCAACACCAGAAAACGATGGACTTCGGTGACATCACCATTCTTGTTGGTAATAAACGACAGCCGCGACGACTCGTTGTCCAGGTACCAATTAGCCTGGGCCGGCAAGGCCAACGCTGCGAGCAGAGCGAAGAAAAGGCGGGACGATTTGAACATGTGAAATCCATAGGCACAGTAGCCGCCAACCTTACCTGCACACCCTCATGGCAGCAAGCGACAGCCCTGCCTCGGCCCTTCCCACACGGCACGATTGCTACGCCCCAACCCTGTAGCGCTGACCAAGTGCAAAGACGGCTCATCGCGCAGCGTACTCAATGGCAGGTACTGCTGAACATATCCACGGCAATACTCGGCAGAAAATGCCATTACGTAACGGCAGGAGCAGTATTCCTTGGCAGAGTAGGCACTCAGCACACCAGGAAACGCCAGCAAGGCCTCCCGCTCCCACCCGGCCCAGGCGCACGCGCTAATCAGCAGCACCAGCAACACACGTTTCACGGTTGTTCTCCCGCGAAAGCCGCGAGGGCCCGCTTGAGAAGTTCGTTATGTTGATAGCGCCCATCGCGATCATCCGCGTAGCGCACGATCACCAGTTTCTGAGCGGGCAACACGTAGAGTGCCTGACCCCAATGCCCCAAGGCGGCAAACGTCTCGGCGGGCGCATCCGGCCAGGGCCTGGTGCTGCCTGCAACAGGCGTATTCAACCACCAGTGGCCACCGGGTGTTGCTTCGCCCGGCGCTGCGCTCGCCGCTGTAAACGGCTGGCGGTTGAACGCCACCCATTCAGGCGGCAGCAACGGCTGCCCCTGCCAGCGCCCATCACGCAACATCAGCAAACCAATGCGGGCCAAGTCACGGGCATTCAGGTACAGGTAAGAGGAGCCGACCAACGTACCGCTGGCATCCCGTTCCCAGGTTGCCTGAGTGATCCCCAACGGCTGGAACAGGGCTTGCCAGGCATAATCCTCACTATCGACCATGCCACGCAGCGCCGCCGCCAACAGGTTACTGTCGCCACTGGAGTAGAGAAAACGCTCACCGGGGCCGGCAGCACGGGCACGGCTGGCGGCGTAGGCGGCCATATCCGCGCGCCCTCGGGTATAGAGCATGGCCACGACCGAAGAGTTGAGCGGCGCGTACTCATAGTCCTCTTGCCACTCAAGACCGCTGGCCCAGTGCAGCAGGTCTTCAATGCGCACCTCCGGGTGAGCCTGCATCGGTGCGTAATAGCGCGCCACCGGATCTTGCAGGCTGAAACGCCCCTGGCCGTAGGCAACGCCGAGCACCGTCGCCAGCACGCTCTTGCTGATCGACCAGGTCAAATGGCGTGTCTGCGCCGACGTCGGCGCCACGTAGCGCTCATACACGATGCGCCCGTCCTGGACGACCAGCAAAGCATCCGTGCGTACGCCCTCACGGCCTTGACTGCTGCGCGGCGCAAACGCGTACGCCTCCAGTGCCTGCAACGCGGGGCCTGCCGGCGGGCTTGTCGAAGCCCAGTCCGAATCGGGCCAGATCTCTGCTGCACGGCCCTCCAGCGCAAACACGCTCAATGCAATGATCAGCAGCACAGCCTTGCCCATGGCCGGACCTCAAGACAGTCGATCCGCCCCAGACTACTCCGGTTCTATGACAATCCCGCAGCGGCGCAGGCCTTGGCCAGGCGCTTGGCCCGTGCAGCACTGGCGATATCAAGAACGCCCTGATCGCGCTGCCAGAGGCTGGCCCACTGCCCATTGCTGGCCAGCAACGCACGGTTGATCTCCTCTCGCAAGCCCGCGAACTGGGCAAACAGCCCGCCCAGCAGCAGGTGACAAGCCACCGTATCCGCACACAGCCGACTGCCCTCGGCACAGCCGGCAAGCAGACTGATCAGGCGTAGCTGCAGGCTCTGCGGCCATCCGCTGACCAGGCCAACGCCATACAGCCAGGCACACAGAGCGCTGAGCACATAGAGGTCTTCGAGGGTACGAAAGGGTTTGACATAGGCATCCCAGCCATCCCCGGCCAGACGTTCGCACAGCGCCTGCTCAAGGTGCAGCCGGGCATGCCCGACTTCCGGCATCAACGGTAACGCTGGCAAAGGCTCCAAACGGACACCTGGCTCGCCGGGGTAAACCACGGCCAGGCTCAAGCGCGGTGATTGCCCCTCTGCCTCGCTGCGGGCGGCCACCAACAGCCAGTCGGCATCCAGCCCGGCGGTGACAAAATCCTTGCTGCCACTCAGGCGCAGCTCATCAAGCCGGGTTTGCATGTCGGCCGGGCGCACACTGCGTCGCTCGCTGGCACACAAGGCACCAAGGCTCTGCGGTGCACTGGGCCAGAGAACCCGCAACGCGGCCTGATAACCGAGCAAAAAGGCCAAGCCCGGGGTCGGCATCGACCGTCCACCCAGGATTGCCAACTCGAACGGGCTGCAGGTGCCAAGCCGCTCGAGCAACACACTGTAAGTCTCACCCAACGTCGCCAACAGCGGTTGAGACGGCATGTGGTTGAGTCGTTCCAGCCAGACCATTGAGGGACTCCTTAGAAGGCTGTCATAGAAGCATCACCAATCATTCACCGAGGTGACACCACGTCTACCTAGGCTGACTTTGCACAACAAAGTCGACCGGCCGCAACCCCATGGCTGGCTTATGGAGACTCGCAATGACTCAGATCGCTCGCTCTGGCGACAACAGCACTGAACGCCGTCTGCAAGCCGAACGTCTGGTCGGCCCAGAGGCCCTGCAAGAAGCACAGGCCCTGCGCTTCAACGTGTTCAGCAGTGAATTCAAGGCCAAGCTAAACGGTGCAGAACACGGCCTGGACATGGATGACTACGACCCTCACTGTCAGCATATCGGTGTACGCGACCTGACCAGCGGGCGCCTGGTGGCCACCACCCGACTGCTTGACCATCAGGCAGCCAGTACGCTGGGCCGCTTTTACAGTGAAGAAGAATTCAGCCTGCACGGCCTCGGCCATCTGCATGGCCCGATCCTGGAACTGGGTCGAACCTGCGTCGACCCGGCCTACCGCAATGGCGGCACCATCGCCGTACTGTGGAGCGAGTTGGCTGAAGTGCTCAACGAAGGCAACTATAGCTACCTGATGGGTTGCGCCAGTATTCCCATGCAGGATGGTGGCGTTCAGGCCCATGCCATCATGCAGCGCCTGCGCGAGCGCTACCTGTGTAACGAGCACCTGCGCGCAGAGCCGAAAACGCCACTGCCGAACCTGGCCCTGCCAGGCAATGTCATCGCCGAAATGCCGCCGCTACTCAAGGCCTATATGCGCCTGGGGGCTAAGATCTGTGGCGAACCCTGCTGGGACGAGGCGTTTCAGGTCGCCGACGTGTTCATCCTGCTCAAGCGCGACAACCTCTGCCCGCGCTACGCTCGCCACTTCAAGGCGGCCGTCTGATGCGGCGCCTGCGCGTCCAGGGACGCGTTCTGCGCCTGTTGCTGGTGGTTCTGCTCGGGCTGAGCATGGCAAGCCTGTTCAGCCTTTACGAACGCCTTCGCCTGAACCCCTCGCTACAGCGCCGGCAACGCTGGTCGCAGCTGTTCATGCGCCAGTTGAGCAATGCCCTGCCCTTCAAGGTCACGGTGGTGGGCAACCTGCCGCAACAACCCATGCTGTGGGTGAGTAATCATGTGTCTTGGACGGACATTCCGTTGCTCGGCATGATCACGCCACTGGCATTCCTGTCCAAGGCCGAAGTACGCACCTGGCCTGTAGCCGGTTGGCTGGCGCACAAGGCAGGCACACTGTTCATCCGTCGCGGAGGCGGCGACAGCCAGTTGCTGCGCAAGCAGATCAGCCAGCACCTGCAACAACAGTGCGACCTGCTGATATTCCCGGAAGGCACCACCACCGATGGGCGCAGCCTGCGCACGTTTCACGGCCGTTTGTTGGCCAGCGCCATCGATACCGGCGTGCCAGTGCAACCGGTCGCCTTGCGCTACCTGCGCAATGGCGAAGCAGACGCCATCGCCCCCTTTATCGGCGATGATGACCTGCTCTCGCACCTGCTGCGCCTGTTCAGCCATGAACGCGCCGAGGTCGAAATTCACCTGCTTGAGCCCATCGCCAGCCATGATCAGGAGCGCGCCGTACTGGCCCTGAACGCTCAGCAGGCCGTGCATCGCGCGCTGTACGGTCAGCCCCCAGAGGCCATGCCGCAACGGCGGGCCAAAGCGGCTTAACGCAGGGCTTTCTGTGCGAAGGCCTGTAACTGCGGGTAGAACAGCCGAAAGTCTTCCTGCAAAGGCTCGTACAACGCTTGCACTTCCTCCCAGGCACCGTCGAGCCCCTCGGGGCGCGACAGCCGTCGGGAAATGCCCTTGAGCACGCGCTCCAGCACCGCAAACTCACGGTATGAACCCAGCCAGTCGTCAGCCGCCATGTAAGGGGCTATCTGCGCCAGGCGACCCGGCAACACCGGCTGCTCGGCCAGCACCCGATAGACCCGGTGAGTAAACTGCGTCAACGGCTGATCGGCATAATCAAGCCAGTCCCGGGCCAGGCAATGGTCGAAGAACACATCAAGAATGATCCCCGCATAGCGCCGACGCTCGCGTGGAAACCGTCCCAGCGCCTCATGCACCACGGGGTGACTGTCAGTGAATACATCGATCTGTCGGTGCAGACGGATAGCCGCTTCCAGCGACAGCGAAAAGCGACCGTCCAGCGGCCCTTTGACGAAGTCGCCATACAGGCTGCCGAGCAATTGCTCGGGCTGCTGGCCACCAAGATGGAGATGTGCAAGGTAGTTCATGCCCGCAGTTTAGCACCTGGCCTGCACATATCGTTATAACCCGATATATCGATTTACGCAGTGCTAAGAACCTCTTCATATTTGTATATCGCGAAATACCGATTTATATTTCGCTGCATCGCGATATACCGTTACCCCTCATGAGCCACCACCATGCCCCTTGATCTCGACGAAATAATAAAAGCCCTGGCCCATCCAGTACGGCGAGAAATCCTCAACTGGCTGAAAGACCCACACGTACAGTTTCCCGATCAGCAGCACAGCACCGAATACGGTGTCTGCGCAGGACAGATCGATCAACGCTGCGGGTTGTCGCAGTCAACCGTGTCGGCGCACCTGGCAACCCTGCAACGCGCCGGGCTAATCAGCAGCCAGAAGATCGGGCAGTGGCATTTCTTCAAACGCAACGAGGACACCATTCAGGCGTTCCTCAAGCAAATGAGCCAAGAGCTCTGACAAGGACCTTCGCATGCCCCTTCCCTTACTGATACTGGCGCTGAGCGCGTTTGCTATCGGCACCACCGAATTCGTCATCATGGGCCTGCTGCCCGATGTCGCTGCCGACCTGGGCGTCTCGATTCCCGGCGCTGGCTGGCTGGTCACCGGCTACGCCCTGGGCGTGGCAATCGGCGCACCGTTCATGGCTCTGGCCACCGCCAGGTTGCCACGCAAGGCAGCCCTGGTTGCCCTTATGGGTATTTTCATCATCGGTAACCTGCTGTGCGCACTGGCCAGTGATTACAACGTGCTGATGTTCGCCCGTGTGGTCACCGCCCTTTGCCATGGCGCGTTCTTTGGTATCGGCTCGGTAGTGGCGGCGAACCTTGTACCGGCCAATCGTCGCGCGTCGGCTGTGGCCTTGATGTTTACCGGCCTGACACTGGCCAACGTCCTCGGCGTGCCCCTGGGCACAGCGTTGGGCCAGGTAGCGGGCTGGCGCTCGACCTTCTGGGCCGTGACCCTGATCGGTGTCGTCGCCTTGTTTGGTCTGATCCGCTTCTTGCCCAACAAGCATGATGAAGAAAAACTCGACATGCGCTCGGAAATGGCAGCGCTCAAAGGTGCGGGTATCTGGCTGTCGCTGTCGATGACCGTACTGTTCTCCGCGTCGATGTTTGCCCTCTTCACCTACGTCGCACCGCTGCTCGGTGATGTCACCGGCGTCAGCCCGCGAGGCGTGACCTGGACCCTGCTGCTGATCGGCCTGGGCCTGACCGTAGGCAATGTTCTGGGCGGCAAACTGGCTGATCGCCGTTTGGCGGCCACCCTTGTGGGCGTGTTTGCAGCCATGGCGCTGATCAGCACGGCGCTGTCCTGGACCAGCACCGCCTTGATCCCTGCCGAAATCACCCTGTTTCTCTGGGCCACCGCCGCTTTCGCCGCCGTACCGGCCTTGCAGGTCAACGTAGTGAGCTTCGGCAAGGCCGCGCCAAACTTGGTATCGACCCTGAATATCGGCGCCTTCAACCTGGGCAATGCGCTCGGCGCCTGGGTCGGTGGCACGGTCATCGACCAAGGCCTGGGGCTGACCCGTGTGCCTCTGGCTGCTGCCGCACTGGCGGTTATGGCCCTGATCGTCACCCTGATTACTTTCCGCCAGAACGGCGACAACGCCGAACTGGCACCTGCCACCCACTGATTGCAACGAGGTCTACGTAAATGACGACGCTTTTCGACCCCATTACCCTCGGCGATCTGCAATTGCCGAACCGTATCATCATGGCTCCGCTGACCCGCTGCCGGGCGGACGAAGGCCGCGTACCCAATGCGCTGATGGCCGAGTACTACGTGCAGCGGGCCAGCGCCGGGCTGATCCTCAGTGAAGCCACCTCAGTGACGCCCATGGGCGTCGGCTACCCGGACACACCCGGTATCTGGTCCAATGATCAGGTCCGTGGCTGGACCCAAATCACCAAGGCCGTACATGCGGCCGGCGGTCGGATCTTCCTGCAGCTGTGGCATGTCGGACGCATTTCCCACCCCAGCTACCTGAATGGTGAAGCACCGGTGGCACCGAGCGCCATTCAACCCAAAGGCCATGTCAGCCTGGTACGGCCAATCAGCGAGTTCCCGACCCCTCGAGCGCTGGAGACCGCAGAGATTGCCGACATCATCGAGGCCTATCGTACCGGTGCCGAGAATGCCAAGGCGGCGGGCTTCGACGGCGTCGAGATCCATGGTGCGAATGGCTACCTGCTCGACCAGTTCCTGCAGAGCAGCACCAACCAACGTACCGACCAGTACGGCGGCTCACTGGAAAACCGCGCACGGTTGATGCTGGAAGTCACCGATGCAGTGATCGAGGTCTGGGGGGCAGAACGTGTCGGCATGCACCTGGCGCCACGCGCCGATGCCCATGACATGGGCGACGCGAACCGTGCCGAAACCTTCACCTATGTCGCCCGCGAGCTGGGCAAACGGGGTATCGCCTTCATTTGCTCACGGGAAAAAGAGGCTGATGACAGCATCGGCCCGTTGATCAAAGCCGCGTTTGGTGGTCCTTACATCGTCAATGAGCGCTTTGACAAAGCCTCTGCCAGCGCAGCCTTGGCCAGCGGCAAGGCAGATGCAGTGGCCTTTGGCATTCCATTCATTGCCAACCCGGACCTGCCCGCGCGCCTGAAAGCCGATGCACCGTGGAATGAACCGCACCCGGAAACCTTCTATGGCAAGGGCCCGGTCGGGTACATCGACTACCCACGGATGTAGTTAACAATACGGAAGCTGCCTGCGATCAAGGCACCCCGCGCCCCAGCAGCGGCAACCGCCCACACAAGGGCAAGGGGCGCAGGCATATGATCCGTTCAACCGCGGCCTCAAGGCCGCGCGTTGATCTGCTGCTGCAGGTTCTGTATCTGGCTTTGCAGCGTATTGATGTTCCGTGTCACCTGGCCACGGAAAGCATCGAATTCAGCCGTAGACGCCCCCGCGCCTGCACTCGCTGCCGGGCGGTGTTCCTGCTCGCTCTTGAGCACAATCAAGTCTTGCTCCAGACGCTCAATCGCCGCGTTTGGATTACCTTGCTTCTTCAGCGCCGCGACTTCAGCCGACAAGCCCTTGAGCTGAGCATCGAGCTTGTCAGACTCGGCCTGAGCAGCCTTCAAGGCAGCCAATTCGGCCGTAACTGCCTTGAGCTGGGCTTGCACCTGAGCATTGGCTGCCTGCTGCTCACTGGCCTGTGCCAGTGCCTGCTCCAGACGCTTGCCCAAATCACCCTGCTGACCGGCGACACCCTGCTGCTGCTTGTGTTGCTCAGCCAGACTGGCCTGCAGTTGCTTGATCTGCAACTTCAGCGCTTCGCTGCCAGTGGTCACGCTGGACTCACTGGCAGCGACCTTGCCACTGATCGCCTGCAGGCGCCCCGCTGCATCTTCGCTGATACGCGCAAAACTCTCCTGGGTGGCAACCAGCTGCTGCTCCATCAATGATATTTGCTGGAAACTCCACCAGCCGAGCCCGGCAAGCGTAATGAAGGACGCCCCCAGCAACGCCCAGAGCGGGCCTGTTGCACCGCCCTTGCGGGCAGGCTGACGCACACCGGCGTGCGGCTGAGCAGCCGGCGTGAAGTCGTCGTGATCACGCGCCTCGGCCCTCAGGCTTGGGACATCATCGAAATCGTCATGGGCATCGTTACGCATGGGTACCTTCAACCGCCGTGATAGCAAATGAGCATTAGTATAAACCGCCCGAGGGCCGCACTGATCGACCACCTGCGAACCGATCGGTTCAGTGGCCGATGTGCTGTGCTTTCCACCAACCACAAAATTCATCCAGCGCCGTCCAAAGGCTGACCGTCGGACGGTAGTCAAGCAAATGCCTGGCTCGGCTGATGTCCAGCGTGAAGTCCTTGTTCATGACCTGCATACCCAGGCGCGACAGGGTCGGCTGTGGGCGACCAGGCCATAGCAGGCAAGCCCCTTCATTCAACGCCGCCAGGCTGTATGCCAGGCCGAACGAGCGGTAGCGTGTCACCTGCGGCACCTGCATCTGCCGCATGACATAATTGATCACGTCCCAGATGGGCAGCGGCTGCCCGTTGCTGATGTTGTACGCCTTGCCCAGCGCCTCATCACCAACATGCAAGGCGCTGAACAACGCCTCGTTGAGGTTCTGCACACTGGTGAAATCGACCTTGTTCAGGCCATTGCCCACAATGGCCAGGCGCCCCTTGCGCTGCATCTGCAGCAGCCGCGGGAAAATGCTGACGTCCCCGGCACCGGTGACAAAGCGCGGACGCAGGGCCAGTACCTCGAGGCCAAACTCTTGCGCCCCGAAGACCTTTTGCTCAGCAAGAAACTTGGTACTCGCATAATGATCATGGAAGCGTCGAGGCACCTGATCTTCGGTGATCCCCATGTGCGACCGACCATCGAAGTAAATCGACGGGGATGACAGGTGCACCAGGCGTCGGACATGCTCCTTCAGACAGGCTTCAACGACGTTCTCGGTGACCACCACATTGCCCTGATGGAAGTCTTGATAGCGCCCCCAGTGCCCCACTGCACCCGCACAATGCACAACGGCATCGACACCTTGGCACAAGCGCCGGGCCAGTTCAGGATCACCCAGATCGCCAGCAATGAACTGCGCACCACGACGTACCAAGTGCTCAACACCCTCAGCGCGTCGGCCGTTGACCCTGACATCCAGGCCTTGCTCAAGCGCATGGCGCGCAAAGCGCCCGCCAATAAAGCCGCTTGCGCCGGTGACCAGAATTCGCATGAACCACTCCGCTTAGAAATATCTCAGATGCTGCAGACGCGAGTCGCGCCTACAACGGCACCAGCCACTGCCGGCTTGTCGTCGCAAGATGCTCAGTCAGTTGCCCAAGCAATTGCCCGCCGTTGCGCCAATGATGCCAGTACAACGGCACATCGATAGGGGTATCAGGAAGTATTTCTACCAGACGACCCGATGCAAGCTGTTCGCGCACCTGCAACTCGGGCACCAGCCCCCAGCCAAGACCGGCCTCGGTCATCCGTAGAAACCCCTCCGAGGACGGGCACAAGTGGTGCATAAACCCCTCCTGGACCCCCAGCGACGCCAGGTAGCGGTGCTGCAGGAAATCGTCCGGGCCGAACACCAATGCAGGCGTGCGTGATAACCGCGTGACCTCAAAGCCATTGGCAAAATGACGCGCCATGAACGCCGGGCTCGCCAACGCCCGGTAACGCATGGCACCCAACAACAAGCTGCGTGCACCGGCCACCGGCCGCTCGCTGCCACATAGGCAGGCGGCTACCTCACCGGCCCGCATGCGCTTGAGCCCGACGTCCTGATCTTCCACCACCATGTCCAGCAACAAGCGTTGCTCAGCACAGAACTCACCCACTGCTGCCGCCCACCAGGTCGCCAGGCTGTCGGCGTTCAAAGCAATACGCAGACGCTCGGGCATGCCCTCCTCGTCCAATGCTGGTACCTGCCGTTGCAGATCGCGCTCCAACAGCCGCACCTGCTGTACGTGGTTGAGTAGACGCCGACCGATCTCGGTCGGGCCCGGCGGTGTGGCCCTGATCAGCACCGGCTGGCCCACCCGGGCCTCAAGCAACTTGATCCGCTGCGAGATGGCCGACTGCGATAAACCCAGCACCTGCGCGGCACGCTCAAAGCCCGCCTGTTCGACCACCGCAGCAAGGGCCGAGAGCAATTTGTAATCGAACATTATTTTTCCTAATGCCAGATCAGCTTTATTTGTTTTTCTTATACAGCTGTTTTGCCCAGAATCACCAGCATCTTCTTTATATCTGCTGCGTGGCCTGACGAGGGGCAACGGCAGTCGTCTGTGGAGTTCTTCCTATGTGGCAAAGTTATCTAAACGGCTTGTTGGTCGCCTTTGGCCTGATCATGGCGATCGGCGCCCAGAACGCCTTCGTTCTCGCCCAAAGCCTGCGCCGTGAACATCACCTGCCGGTGGCCATGCTGTGCGTTTTGTGTGACGCAATCCTGGTGGCCGCTGGCGTCTTCGGCCTGGCGACGGTGCTGGCCCAGAACCCCACGCTGCTGGCAATCGCCCGTTGGGGCGGCGCGGTCTTCCTGATCTGGTACGCCAGCAAAGCGCTGATACGTGCCTGTTCGCAGCAAAGCCTGCAACACGCCGAAGGCCAAGGACAACGCTCGCGCCAGGCAGTACTGCTCAGCGCCCTGGCTGTCACCCTGCTCAACCCGCATGTGTACCTGGACACCGTGCTGTTGATTGGCTCGCTCGGCGCTCAGCAAACCATGCCCGGCGCCTACGTGGCCGGTGCGGCCAGTGCCTCGGCACTGTGGTTTTTTACCCTCGCACTGGGCGCCGCCTGGCTCGCGCCCTGGTTGGCCCGGCCGAATACCTGGCGGATGCTCGACCTCATGGTGGCGGTCATGATGTTTGCGGTGTCCGCTCAACTGATCCTGGGCTGAGACAACATCGCTTAAAACCGGAAGAAGGCTCTGGAACCTCTTTCCCACACACTTGTTGCGTGGTTAAGCCTGGGGTCCGGTGCTATGATCCGGACCCTGCGTCGCAAAGAGTACAGACTCGCCGATGCACTTCCGGCCGCCCGTGATCGGCCTTGCGCTCACCGCAACAGACCTGATTAGGAGAATCACCATGGCTTTTGAACTGCCGCCGCTGCCTTACGCCCACGACGCCCTGCAGCCGCACATCTCCAAGGAAACCCTGGAGTTCCACCACGACAAGCACCACAACACCTACGTCGTGAACCTGAACAACCTGGTGCCTGGCACCGAGTTCGAAGGCAAGACCCTGGAAGAGATCGTCAAGACCTCTTCGGGCGGTATCTTCAACAACGCCGCTCAGGTCTGGAACCACACCTTCTACTGGAACTGCCTGGCACCAAACGCCGGCGGCCAGCCAACGGGCGCCCTGGCTGACGCCATCAACGCTGCGTTTGGCTCTTTCGACAAGTTCAAGGAAGAGTTCACCAAGACCTCCGTCGGCACCTTCGGTTCGGGCTGGGGCTGGCTGGTGAAGAAAGCTGACGGTTCCCTGGCTCTGGCCAGCACCATCGGCGCCGGCAACCCGCTGACCAACGGCGACACCCCGCTGCTGACCTGCGACGTCTGGGAGCACGCCTACTACATCGACTACCGTAACCTGCGTCCAAAGTACGTCGAGGCGTTCTGGAACCTGGTTAACTGGAAGTTCGTTGCCGAGCAGTTCGAAGGCAAAACCTTCACTGCCTGAATGCAACTGCTTTGAAAAAAACCCGGCCTGGCCGGGTTTTTTTTCGCACACTCTACCGCTCTGCGCGCTTGCCGTAGACCGATACCGCGCTAACATCAAGGCGTGGGAAAGTTGTCACCCCACACTAAAGTCGCAAGGCCTTACAACCGATACAGTGACACAAGGATCGCAAACCTCTGACGAAGTAACTCAGAAGATCGAGTAATACGTGTTGAAGGCCGATAGTGGATTGCCAAGATTGATGGCAAAATGATGCCATGCGCATGGATTAAGGAAACCCCATTGAAGCTGGAACTCAAGAACAGCTTATCGGTCAAGTTGCTCAGGGTGGTATTGCTCTCGGCGCTGGTCGTCGGTGTAGTACTTAGCTGCGCGCAGATCGTGTTCGACGCCTACAAGACGCGCCAGGCTGTCGCAACCGATGCCCAGCGTATCCTAGACATGTTCCGAGACCCCTCTACGCAGGCGGTCTATAGCCTCGATCGGGAAATGGGCATGCAGGTCATCGAAGGCCTGTTCCAGGACCAATCGGTGCGGATGGCGTCCATTGGCCATCCCAACGAAACCATGCTTGCAGAAAAGAATCGGCCATTGCAGGAACTGCAAACGCGCTGGTTGACCGACCTGATTCTGGGCCAGCAAAAGACCTTCAAGACACAGCTGATCGGTCGAGGCCCGTACAGTGAGTATTACGGCGACCTGAGCATTACCCTCGATACCGCTACCTACGGCCAGGACTTCATCGTCAGCTCGGTGATCATCTTCATTTCTGGCGTGCTACGCGCTCTGGCAATGGGCCTGGTGCTGTATTTGGTCTACCACTGGTTACTGACCAAACCGCTCTCAAAGATCATCAACCATCTCACTCAGATCAATCCGGACCGCCCAAGCCAACACAAATTGCCGCTGCTCAAGGGGCACGAAAAGAACGAACTGGGTGTATGGGTCAATACTGCCAACCAGTTGCTGGCCTCCATCGAACGCAATACCCACCTGCGTCACGAAGCCGAAAACAGTCTGCAGCGCATGGCTCAGTATGATTTTCTGACCGGGCTGCCAAACCGCCAGCAGTTGCAGCAGCAACTGGACAAGATCCTGGTCGACGCTGGACGCCTGCAGCGTCGCGTAGCCGTACTGTGCGTTGGCCTGGATGACTTCAAGAGCATCAACGAACAGTTCAGCTACCAGGCCGGAGACCAACTGCTACTGGCCCTGGCCGACCGCCTGCGTGCGCACAGTGGCCGTCTGGGAGCCCTTGCCCGGCTCGGTGGTGACCAATTCGCACTGGTTCAGGCCGATATCGAGCAGCCGTACGAAGCCGCCGAGCTGGCGCAAAGCATCCTCGATGATCTGGAAGCCCCTTTTGCACTGGACCACCAGGAAATTCGCCTGCGTGCGACCATCGGCATCACCTTGTTCCCGGAAGATGGCGACAGCACCGAGAAACTGCTGCAAAAGGCCGAGCAGACCATGACCCTGGCCAAAACCCGCTCACGCAACCGCTACCAGTTCTACATTGCCAGCGTCGACAGCGAGATGCGTCGCCGCCGCGAACTGGAGAAAGACCTGCGCGAGGCCCTGCCACGCAACCAGTTGTTCCTGGTCTACCAACCGCAGATCAGCTATCGCGACCACCGGGTCGTCGGGGTTGAAGCGCTACTCCGCTGGCAGCATCCCGAACTGGGCATGGTACCGCCCGACCAGTTCATCCCGCTGGCCGAACAGAACGGCAATATCATCAGCATCGGTGAATGGGTGCTCGACCAGGCCTGCCGTCAGTTGCGCGAGTGGCATGACCAGGGCTTCAGCGAACTGCGCATGGCGGTCAACCTGTCCACCGTGCAACTGCACCACAATGAACTGCCACGGGTGGTCAACAACCTGCTGCAGATCTACCGCCTGCCGCCACGCAGCCTGGAGCTGGAAGTTACCGAAACCGGCCTGATGGAAGACATCAGCACCGCAGCGCAGCACCTGCTGAGCTTGCGCCGTTCGGGCGCGATGATCGCCATTGACGACTTCGGCACTGGCTACTCGTCGCTCAGTTACTTGAAGTCGCTGCCACTGGACAAGATCAAGATCGACAAGAGCTTCGTGCAAGACCTGTTCGAGGATGATGATGACGCCACCATCGTTCGGGCCATCATCCAGCTTGGCAAGAGCCTGGGTATGCAGGTCATCGCCGAAGGCGTTGAGACGGCCGAGCAGGAGGCCTACATCGTTGCCCAAGGCTGCCACGAAGGCCAAGGCTACCACTACAGCAAGCCGCTACCCGCTCGAGAGCTGACCACGTTCCTCAAACAGGCAAGCCGAAGTCAGGTTTCAATCCTCTGACGCGCACGCAAAACGCCAGCGACAAGCATTTGAATATTTATGTATTGCCCCTTTACATCAAATGCAAATCTTTCGCATTATGTTGCAGTTTTGCGTGCACCCGCACACCTGTTCAACTTCTCGACGCAGGAAATCGCCATGATTCGTATGCCTCTGGCCACCGCCAGCCTGTTGGCCATTGCCATCTCTCTCGCCGGTTGCGGCGATAGCAAGGACAAAGCCAGCGCGCCGCAAGCACAGACACCCGCCGCCAGTGCTGCCGCCCCTGCCGCAGGTGCACTTGACGAAGCCGCCAGCAAGGCCGTGATCAAGCACTACACCGAGATGGTCTACGCCGTCTTCAGCGATTCCCTGAGCACCGCCAAAACCCTGCAAGGCGCCATCGACGCCTTCCTCGCCACCCCCAACGACGAAACCCTGAAAGCCGCCAAGGCCGCCTGGGTCGCTGCACGTGTTCCGTACCTGCAGAGCGAAACCTTCCGCTTCGGCAACACCATCATCGACGACTGGGAAGGGCAAGTGAACGCCTGGCCGCTGGACGAAGGCCTGATCGATTATGTCGATGCCAACTATGAGCACGCCCTGGGCAACCCGGGCGGCACCGCCAACATCATTGCCAACACTGAAATCCAGGTGGGTGAAGACAAGGTCGACGTCAAGGACATCACTGCCGAGAAACTGGCCAGCCTGAACGAGCTGGGCGGCTCCGAAGCCAACGTCGCCACCGGCTACCATGCCATCGAGTTCTTGCTCTGGGGCCAGGACCTGAACGGCACCGGCCCAGGTGCGGGTGCACGTCCGGCATCGGACTACCTGGAAGGTAAAGGCGCCACCGGTGGCCACAACGAGCGTCGCCGCGCTTACCTCAAGGCCGTCACCCAACTGCTGGTCGATGACCTGGAAACCATGGTCGGCAACTGGAAGCCAGGTGTTGCTGACAACTACCGTGCCACCCTCGAAGCCGAGCCGGTTACCGATGGTTTGCGCAAGATGCTGTTCGGCATGGGTAGCCTGTCGCTGGGCGAGCTGGCCGGCGAGCGCATGAAGGTATCCCTGGAGGCCAACTCCCCTGAAGACGAGCAGGACTGCTTCAGCGACAACACCCACTTCTCGCACTTCTACGATGCCAAAGGTATCCGTAACGTCTACCTGGGCGAGTACACCCGAGCCGACGGTACCAAGCTGACTGGCCCTAGCCTGTCATCGCTGGTAGCCAAGGCCGATCCAGCAGCCGACGCTACGCTCAAGGCCGACCTGGAAGCCACCGAGGCAAAACTGCAGGTCATCGTTGACCATGCCGCCAAAGGCGAACACTACGACCAGCTCATCGCCGCTGACAACGCTGCCGGTAACCAGATCATCCGTGATGCCATTGCCGCCCTGGTCAAACAGACCGGCGCCATTGAGCAGGCAGCCGCCAAGCTGGGGATCAATGACCTGAAACCAGACACCGCCGATCACGAATTCTGATCAGTCGTCCAGCGCTCCGTTGTAAACCACATGCCCGATGCCTTGCGTCGGGCATGTTGCGTTATATAACTTGAACTTCACACACCGCCACTAAACCCCGCACGTTTGCCTCGCCAATAACCCCCCTATCAAACATCCCTCCTCCTACACGTTACTGTCCAACGTTCGCATTGTTATCACCTATTCAGAGTGTTCAACTCTACGGATCAGCTGTGCACAGAAATGACAGTTTATAAAACATGAACACCGGAAGTTCTTCCATCTCCATATATCAATATAGAGACACTCAAGGAGCGTGCCCTGATGAAAATACTCGACATCTGGGGAGAAGGCCGAATCATTGACAAAATATCTGACACCGTCTTTATCACCGGTTTTACGGATGCAGACAACATCAATAAAGATGGCCAAAAGATATCCAACGGCCCGGATACAGGAAAGGAAATACCCCGCCTTATTCCCGTGAATGATTATGACCACCCCATTTTTCCACTCGCAGAAGACCAGTACCCCTGCGAAACACTGATGGGGGCTCCTATAACCGTGGGCGCCGCCCAGGAAATGTGCAGGGTACTGAGCGCGCCGGGTGGCAAAGTGTACCTCTATGACCCTGCCGAGCCCTTCAGAAAGGCCTTTGAAACAACGGCACGCGGTCACGGACTCTCCCTTGAAGGACGCTATTCACCTGAAGAACTTCCTTCCCCGCTAAACGAAATAACCATGCACGCCGTCTATGTGTATGGCCAAGCAACAGAGCCCCGCCCGAACCCCAACATTGAACTTTGAACCTACCCGGAAACTGGAGCAATTTATGGCGAGCGTCAGCATTCTGCGATCCATCGCAAATAATACCCCGTACACCTTGTCCATTCGCAATGGCGAAAGCAAAAGCGATCTGTTTTCCATCGGCGCACAATCTGCATGGAACGGCTGCATGAACGTACCGTGGATCGGAAAGGTCTCAGAAAACTATAAAGCCATTGAACTGGTCATGGGTGCTAAAGCCGAGACAACGCTGTGGCTGTTTCAAGATTACTGGGAACCGGCCCATGAAAATGCGGTTAAATATTTATTCGGCCCTGAAATGGACTATACGGGCGGCACCCTGGAAGTGCCGGGAAACAACCGGGGTGGCGGCAACCATAACCTGATCATCAGTCTGGAGGGCAATCGTTTTACCTTGAAGATGATGTAAAACCGCAGCGTATCCCGCGCTTCGGCATTACAGCCCGCCAAGCACCGCTACCGGCCTTCGGGTCGGCAGCGCCCTCTCCCACATGAGCCGCCACGCGCAAAATTTCATCAAGCAAACGCAAATCCCTCTTATTCAACAAGCGGATAGCCTGCTAAGCTTGCGAGCCGGTTTTTGCTCGCGCCTCAGGATTTCAGATGTCCTCGTTGCTTCGCTGCCTTTCTCTCCTGCTCTTGGTACTGCCGCTGGCAGCCTGTGACGACGCCCCGCGCTTCACTCAGGCTGAGCCAGGGGAAGCCATGGGTGGCGGCACATCGACGGTCAACAAGCACGACAAAAATGCCTTTTCGATGGCCTCCGCCAACCTGACAGCGAGCCGACAACTGGACTTCAGTGTCGGCAACAGCTTCTTCCGCAACCCTTGGGTAATTGCACCGTCCACAACCACCGCTCGTGACGGCCTGGGCCCCCTGTTCAACACCAATGCCTGCCAGAACTGTCACATCAGGGACGGTCGCGGTCACCCTCCTGGGCCAGATGCCAAAAGCGCAGCCTCGATGCTGGTGCGCCTGTCGATCCCGAATGCAACAGAATATCTGCAGGTCATCGAACGCCTGGGTGTCGTACCCGAACCGGTCTATGGCGGACAGTTGCAGGATATGGCTGTGCCTGGGGTTGCACCCGAAGGCAAAGTACGGGTGGAGTACACACCACACAGCGTCACTTTCACAGACGGCACCACGGTCGAGCTGCGCAAGCCAACGCTGCTTATCAGCCAACTTGGCTACGGGCCAATGCATCCCGACACACGTTTCTCCGCACGTGTCGCACCGCCGATGATTGGCCTCGGTCTGCTGGAAGCCATTCCGGAAGAGGCCATCCTGGCCAACGCCGATCCCTACGACAGCAACGGTGACGGCATCCGAGGCTATGCCAATCAGGTGTGGGACGATGCCCAGGGTAAAACCGTCATGGGCCGCTTTGGCTGGAAAGCCGGGCAACCGAATCTCAACCAGCAAAACGTGCACGCCTTCTCCGGCGACATGGGCCTGACCACCCGCCTGCGCCCGATAGACGACTGCACACCGACACAAACCGACTGCCTGAATGCCCGCCAAGACCGTGGTGAACCGGAGGTCAGCGATAACATTCTGCGTTTGATGTTGTTCTATACCCGCAATCTGGCAGTGCCCGCACGCAAGGATGTCGACTCACCACAGGTGTTGGCCGGCAAGAACCTGTTCTTCGAAGCCGGTTGCCAACGCTGCCATATCCCGACGTTCACCACCTCGGCAAACGCCGCGGAGCCGGAACAGGCCAACCAGGTGATCCGCCCGTATACCGACCTGCTGCTGCACGACATGGGGCCGGATCTGGCGGACGATCGCAGCGAGTTTGCCGCCGGTGGCCGCGACTGGCGTACCGCACCGCTGTGGGGCATCGGCATGACCGAAACAGTCAGTGGCCACACCCAATTCCTGCACGACGGCCGGGCGCGCAACCTGCTCGAAGCGGTGCTTTGGCACGGCGGCGAAGCAAAGGCCGCCCAACAACACGTCTTGACCTTCAATGCAGAGCAACGCGCCGCGCTGCTGGCATTCCTGAACTCACTCTAGCCATAGGAGCCGGGCATGTTCCGTCCCAAACTGTTATTTACCAGCCTCGCCGCCCTAGCGCTGGGCGCCTGCTCGCCGCAGGATCCGCAAGCGGTCACTTCCGCAGCGATTGCCAAGCAAGTGATCCTGCCCACCTACAGCCGCTGGGTCGAAGCCGACCGTCAGTTGGCCGTCAGCGCGCTGGCCTTCTGCGAAGGCAAGAACAGCCTGGAAACCGCACGAGCTGACTTCCTTCACGCCCAAAAGGCCTGGGCAGAGTTGCAACCACTGCTGATCGGGCCGCTGGCCGAGGGCAACCGCGCCTGGCAGGTGCAGTTCTGGCCAGACAAGAAAAACCTGGTAGGACGCCAGGTAGAACAACTGATCAACAGTGACAAGCCGATCGATGCCAGCACCCTCGCCAACTCCAGCGTCGTGGTCCAGGGGCTCTCGGCTTACGAGTACATCCTGTTTGACAGCAAGCCGGACACCGCCAATGCCGAGCAGAAAGCCCGCTACTGCCCGCTGCTGGTTGCCATCGGCGAGCGTCAGAAAGCCCTGGCCGAAGAAATCCTGAAGGGCTGGAACAAGAACGACGGCGTGCTCGCACAGATGACCAAGTTCCCGAACCAGCGCTATGCCGACTCTCACGAAGCGATTGCCGACGTGCTCCGCGCCCAGGTCACTGCGCTGGACACCCTGAAGAAAAAACTCGGCACGCCGATGGGTCGCATGAGCAAGGGCATCCCGCAGCCACTGCAGGCAGAAGCCTGGCGTAGCCAGTCGTCGCTGAAGAGCCTGCATGCCAGCCTCAGTGCTGCACAGACAGTATGGGCCGGGGTCGACAATCAAGGGCTGCGCAGCCTGCTCGGCAGCGACCAGAAGGCCCTTGCCGACAAGATCGACGCTGCCTATGCGGCATCGCTGAAGCTGTTGGCCGACACGCCGAAGCCCCTTGGCGAGCTGCTGGAAGATGAAGCCGGTCGTGAGCAGTTGAACGCAATCTATGACAGCCTGAACGCCGTCCACCGCCTGCACGAGACTGATCTGGCCAAGGCGCTGGGCATTCAATTGGGCTTCAACGCCAACGACGGTGACTGATCATGTTGCGACGTCAGGCTCTGAAAGTCGGTAGCGCGGTGCTTGCTGCCCTCACGCTAGGCGGATGGACCCTGTTCCAGAACAAGCGTCAGCAGCCCCTGCTGCTCTCGGCCCGCGACGATAGCGACGGCAACCACTACGCCGTCGGCTACCGCCTGGACGGTAGCCAGGTATTCGCGACCCAGGTCGGACAGCGTTGCCACGACATCATCAATCACCCTGAACTGCCCATCGCCCTGTTCGTGGCGCGTCGACCCGGTACCGAGAGCTATCTGGTCGACTTGCGCGACGGCCGCCTGCTGCAAACCGTCACCTCACAGCCGAACCGTCATTTCTATGGCCACGCGGTGATTCACAAGGGCGGTGAATGGCTGTATGCCACCGAGAACGACACCACTGATCCGGGGCGGGGTGTACTTGGGGTCTACCGATTCGAGGGCGAACGGCTGCAGCACAGTGGCGAGCTGCCCACCCACGGCCTTGGCCCGCATCAGGTGTCCTGGCTACCCGATGGTGAAACCCTGGTGGTCGCCAACGGCGGTATTCGCACCGAAGCCGAAAGCCGCGTCGAGATGAACCTCGATGCCATGGAACCCAGCCTGGTGTTGATGCACCGCGACGGCACCTTGCTGAGCAAGGAAACCCTGAGCCAGCAAATGAACAGCGTTCGTCACCTGGCCGTTGCCAGCGACGGCACGCTGGTCGCCTGTCAGCAGTTCATGGGCGACGCTCACGAGACTGCTGAACTGCTGGCGATCAAACGCCCAGGGCAGCCCTTCCAGCCATTCCCCGTGGCGCAGGCACAGTTGCAGTCGATGGCGAACTACACCGCCAGTGTCGCGGTACACAGTGAGTTGCGACTGGTTGCACTGACCGCACCTCGGGCCAACCGCCTGTTCATCTGGGATCTGGACACGGGTGCAACGCGCCTGGATGCCCCGATGCCCGACTGCGCCGGTGTTGGTGCAGTCGCAGACGGTTTCGTCGTCACCTCGGGCCAGGGCCGCTGCCGGCTCTATGATTGCCGCAAGGCAGAACCGGTCGGCCAACCGTTGCAGTTGCCGCCCGGGCTTTGGGACAACCATCTGCACCTGACTTGAGTAGCATCAAGGGGAAATGGACTTCCCTGCATTAGGCAAAGGCGTAATATTCGACAACACTGCACAACAGTGAGCAGGTGTTCGTCAGTGCTGTGCCTGCCTGTCTAGCCTCCAAGGAAATGGAATATGCTGCGCCGCCGCATGCTGATCATGTTGGGTGTCGTGTTGCTGATTGTGCTGATTCTGGGAGGCTACAAAGCCTTCAGTATCTATCAGCAAATTCAGCAATTCAGCGCGCCAAGACCTCCCGTGAGCGTAGCGGCGACTGCCGCGCGCGAACAGCTCTGGCAGAGTCGACTGCCCGCAGTTGGCAGCCTCAAGGCGTTTCAGGGGGTCAATCTGAGCCTGGAGACCGCCGGTACGGTCAAGACCCTGCTGTTCGAGTCAGGCCAGCGGATCAGAGTAGGCCAGCCCCTCTTGCAGCTCGACAGCGACGTGGAAAGCGCCTTGCTGGGCACCGCGATGGCGGACCTCGGGCTGGCGCAGGTCGAGTATGGACGCGGCAGCCAGCTGATCGACAGTCAGGCAATCTCCAAAGGCGAGTTTGATCGCCTCGCAGCACAACTGCTGCGCAGCAAAGCCGTGGTCGCCCAGCTCAAAGGTTCCTTGGCGAAAAAGACAATCCTTGCGCCGTTCAGCGGTACCATTGGTATCCGCCAGGTCGATATCGGCGACTACCTGCCCAGTGGCACAGTGATCGCCACCCTTCAGGACCTGAGCAGCCTGTACGCGGACTTTTACGTGGCCGAACAGGCGTTTCCCAAACTGGGCATCGGCCAGCAAGTACTGGTCAGCGTTGCAGCCTACCCCAACCAGACGTTCCCTGGCGCCATCAGCGCTATCAACCCCAAGGTTGAAGACAGCACCCGTAATGTACAGGTCCGCGCCACCCTGGCGAACCCCGATGGCAAGCTGTTACCCGGCATGTTCACCAGCCTGCAAATACTGCTGCCCAACCCGCGCACGGAAGTGGTCGTCCCTGAGACTGCGGTCACCTACACCCTGTATGGCACATCGGTGTACGTCGCAGTGCCCAAGACCGCCGAGGACGGCGAGCCACAAAAGACTCCTGACGGCCAACCGGTGTGGGTGGCAGAGCGCCGTTTCATTGAAGCCGGCGAGCGCCGTGAAGGCCTGGTGGTCATCGCCAAAGGCGTTAAGGCAGGTGAACAGGTGGTGACGGCCGGTCAGCTGAAACTCAGCCAAGGCGCCCTGATCACCGTCAGCCCGGACAAGACCCTGACGGGCGAGCCGGCCACCTCGCCACGCGTCGATTGATCAAGGAACCTTCATGGCCTTAACCGATCCGTTCATTCGCCGCCCTGTTCTGGCCAGTGTGGTCAGCCTGCTGATCGTCCTGCTCGGCTTCCAGGCCTGGAGCTCGTTGCCGATCCGTCAGTATCCGCAGATGGAAAACGCCCTGATCACGGTGACCACCGCCTACCCCGGCGCCAACGCGGAAACCATTCAAGGCTACATCACCCAGCCCATGCAGCAGAGCCTGGCAAGCGCAGAGGGTATTGACTACATGACCTCAGTGAGCCGGCAGAATTTCTCGGTGATCTCGATCTACGCCCGAATCGGCTCGGACAGTGACCGGATGTTTACCGAACTGCTGGCCAAGGCCAATGAGGTAAAGAACAAACTGCCTCAAGATGCCGAAGACCCGGTCCTGAGCAAGGAGGCCGCTGGCGCCTCAGCGCTGATGTACATCAGCTTCTACAGCAGCGAACTGAGCAACCCGCAGATCACCGATTACCTGTCACGGGTGATCCAGCCCAAGCTGGCAACATTGCCGGGCATGGCTGAAGCAGAGATCCTCGGCAACCAATTGTTCGCGATGCGCATCTGGATCGACCCGGTCAAACTCGCCGGCTATGGCCTGAGCGCCAGCGATGTGACTGACGCAGTACGGCGCTACAACTTCCTTTCTGCGGCGGGCGAAGTCAAAGGCGAATACGTAGTCACCAGTATCAACGCCAGCACTGAGCTCAAGTCGGCCGAAGCCTTCGCCGCCATCCCGCTGAAAACCATGGGCGATAGCCGGGTGCTGCTGCGCGATGTGGCCCGGGTGCAAATGGGCGCGGAGAACTACGATACGGTCAGCTCTTTCGATGGCACCCCGTCGGTCTACATCGGCATCAAGGCGACGCCAGCGGCCAACCCGCTGGATGTCATCAAGGAAGTGCGCAAACTGATGCCGGAACTGAACAGCCAGTTACCGCCCAACCTGAAAGCCTCCATCGCTTACGACGCCACACTGTTCATCCAGGCCTCGATCAACGAAGTGATCAAAACCCTGGCGGAGGCCGTACTGATCGTGATCGTCGTGGTCTTTCTGTTCCTCGGGGCGCTGCGTTCGGTGCTGATTCCGGTCATCACCATTCCATTGTCGATGATCGGCGTACTGTTTTTCATGCAACTGATGGGCTACTCAATCAACCTGCTGACCCTGCTGGCCATGGTGCTGGCGATTGGTCTGGTGGTGGATGATGCCATTGTCGTTGTGGAAAACATCCACCGGCACATTGAAGCTGGCGAGACGCCCTTGGAGGCCTCATTGGCAGGGGCGCGAGAAATTGCGATCCCCGTGGTCTCGATGACCATCACGCTGGCAGCGGTGTACGCGCCGATTGGCTTTTTACAAGGCCTTACCGGCGCACTGTTCAAAGAGTTCGCCTTGACCCTCGCTGGCGCCGTGATCATCTCCGGGATCGTCGCCCTGACCCTGTCGCCCATGATGTGCTCAATGCTCCTGCGCCATGAAGCCAACACCCACGGCCTGGCCTATCGCCTCGACCAGCTATTTGAACGCCTCAAGCAGCGTTACCAGAAAATCCTCCACGGCACACTCAACACGCGCCCCGTAGTGTTGGTGTTTGCCGTGATCGTCCTGTGCCTGATTCCGGTGCTGCTGATGTTCACCAAGAAAGAGCTGGCACCGGACGAAGACCAAGGCATCGTGTTCATGCTGGCCACCGCACCACAGCCAGCCAACCTGAACTACCTGAATGCCTACACCGACGAATTCATAAACATTTTCAAGGCATTCCCGGAGTACTACTCATCCTTCCAGATCAACGGCTTCAACGGGGTGCAGTCAGGCATCGGAGGTTTCCTGCTAAAGCCCTGGAATGAGCGGGAGCGAACCCAAATGGCACTATTGCCAGAGGTTCAGGCAAAGCTCAACCAGATCAGTGGCCTGCAGGTCTTCGGCTTCAACCTGCCATCACTGCCCGGTACGACCCAAGGTTTGCCTTTCGAGTTCGTCATCAACACCCCGAACGATTACGCATCGCTGCTGCAAGTGGCCGAGCAGGTAAAAACACGCGCCGAGGCCACCGGCAAATTTGCCTTTCTCGACATCGATCTGGCCTTCGACAAGCCCGAAGTCGTCGTCGATATTGATCGGGCCAAGGCCGCACAAATGGGGGTGACCATGGCCACGCTAGGGAGCACACTCGCGACCTTGCTGGGTGAGGCTGAGATCAACCGGTTCACCCTTGAAGGACGCAGCTACAAGGTCATTGCCCAGGTCGAGCGCGCCTACCGTGACAACCCTGGCTGGCTGAACAACTACTACGTCAAGAATGAACAAGGGCAAATGCTGCCTCTGTCGACGCTGATAACCGTCAGCGACCGCGCACGACCGCGCCAACTGAATCAGTTCCAACAGCTGAACTCGGCCATTATCCAGGGCGTACCGCTGGTCAGTATGGGGGAGGCCATCGAAACCGTACGCAACATCGCCCGCGAAGAAGCCCCCGCCGGCTATGCCTTTGACTACAGTGGCGTTGCACGGCAATTCATCCAGGAGGGCTCGGCACTGTGGGTCACCTTTGGCCTGGCGTTGGCCATCATCTTCTTGGTACTGGCAGCGCAGTTCGAGAGTTTCCGCGACCCTCTGGTCATTCTGGTGACAGTCCCGCTATCAATCTGCGGCGCACTGATTCCGCTGTTCCTTGGCCTGTCGAGCATGAACATCTATACCCAGGTCGGGCTGGTCACCTTGATCGGCCTGATCAGCAAACACGGCATCCTGATCGTCGAATTCGCCAATCAGTTACGTCGGCAAAATGGCTTGTCGGTACGAGAAGCCATCGAAGAAGCCGCTGCGATTCGCCTGCGCCCGGTACTAATGACCACTGCCGCGATGGTCTTTGGCATGGTGCCCTTGATTCTGGCCAGCGGCGCCGGGGCGGTCAGTCGCTTCGACATCGGCACCGTGATTGCCACCGGCATGTCGGTGGGAACCCTGTTCACGCTCTTTGTCCTGCCCTGCGTCTACACCCTGCTGGCCAAGGCGGACGCTCCGGCAGGGGTCGGGGACTCACAACCAACCTGAATAGCCCATAATCAAAAGCCCCGTCGTTGACGAGGCTTTTCAGGTAACCCAAAACAGGATCAGCTTTGGGGTCGAAGCCCTTGCCTCAAGCCGAACAACAACAGTAGCAAGTCGTGATCGGGCGTGGCCACGACCCGATCCTTGACAACATGTGGCGTAGGGCAGTGGGCCGTGTCGCTGAGGATACCAGGGCCGGGTTCATCCCACGCGGCTGCCGCAGCGGTGGCTATTGCCAGACCACCCAGGAAGAACAGACCTCGAGCAATTTCTAGTTTCATTACTCTAAACCTTTGACAGCGCTGCCAAACACCCTGAGGTAAAAATAGAGCAGCTTTTGCCAGTCTGCGTTGCGCCACGACGAATGGTGACGCAACTATGTGATCGTTGTAGGCGGCCAAACGGCTGCCGTGGCGGTGACAGGCAGGCGCCTCCTAGCCTTTACGCAGCACGTAAACGCGCCACATGGCGTAGAACGGCAAAAAATCCAACCGTTCCTGAATGCGGAATCCTGCTTCGACGAACTCCTGCTCCACCGTGGCAGCAGGCAGCACAAAGCGATTCTGGCGAGCCTCTTCTGAACCTGTTTTCGCCAAGCGACGTGCTTCCAGCTTTTTACGTCGCCAGGCTTTGAAGTTGCCATCGACCCAGAGCGAGAGGATCACGCTGTCACGGGAGACACGTTGAAACTCGGAGAGAATGACCTTGCGGTGCGCCGCTTCACCAACCTGCTGAAAGAGTCGCATACAGAAAATGCTGTCGACGGCATTGTCGGGCAAGTCGATGTTGAATGCAGAGGTCTGCAGGGTGCGCACACGCTCGACGACACCGGCCGGTTGCGACGTGCGAGCGGTTTCAAGCATCGCTTCCGAGTTGTCGGCGCCGAGGATCACACGATTGTTTTTTTCCGCCAGCAACGGCCAAAAATGCCCGGCACCACACGGCAGATCAAGCACAAGACCCGGCTCCCCCGACAGCGCCAGCGCACGACGCGCCAACTGTTCATCACGCTGGTGGGACAGACGGCGCGCCAACCCATCTTGATGCTTGAGAAAGCAATCCTGAGCCTGTTGCTGATCGTGCTTCTCGGAAAACTCGAGCTTGATGGGACTGCGCATTCTGCCTCTCCTGACTCCATTGGCGCCCACCTTATTCAGGTGAGCGTTGGCGTCAGGTCATGCGGATGTGAAAAAAACGTTAAACACGTTCACACCAACTTCATCCTGTTTCAGGACGGGGTTAGCCGATGATCTCATCCCGATCAGTCAATTGACTTCGACCATGGCTCAGATCGACATGGAAGCGACAGCCATTGGGTGTCATGGCCGTGAGGCTGACAATCCAGCACTGGTCATCACAGATCCGCTGTACCAATGACAACCCCAACCCCAGCCCCTCACCACGCTTTTCTCCACCGCGTACAAACGGCTGGAACATGGCTTCACGCTGCTCTTCAGGAATGCCCACGCCACTGTCTTCAACCATGAACCCGGAGGGCTCCAAGGTTAAGCGAATGAAACCGCGTTCAGTGTAATGCGCCGCATTACGCAGCAGATTGCCCATCACCGCCTGCAGAAAGGTTGCATTGTAGAGAACCGATCCCGCAGCGCCTGCGCTGTAGTACAACTGCAGGCCTTTCTGTTCAATGGTGTCGCGCCACACCCCCAGCAGGTCATCAGCGACTTCTTTCAGGGTCGCCTGCGAGGCAACGGCCCCCTCATCACGCTGAGCCCGAGCCAACATCAGGAAGGTTTTGACCAACTCACGCATTTCCTCGCTGGCCCTGGCGATACGCTCGACCTGCGCCCTTGCGCGGTCGTCGAGCTTCGTGTTTTCCAGCAGCAATTCGCAGGACGTGGCCAGCACCATCAAGGGTGTACGCAACTCATGACTGACATCGCTGGTGAACAGGCGCTCACGGGTCAACGCATCGCGTAATCGGCCCAAGGTGGCATCGAATGCCACCGCCAGTTGCCCGACCTCATCCGCGGCATAATCCGGAGCCAGAGGCGGTGCGAGGCCCAACAATTGATCGCGGTGACGAACCTGACGAGCCAAACGGATCACCGGCGCCATTACCTTGCGCGCCAACACCCAGCCCAGGAACACCGCCAGCGCCAGGCTCAACACAAAGCCGACCACCACGACGGCAAAAAGCACACGCTCGCGCTCTTCGAAATCACTTTGATCCTGCAACAGGACATAGCGACGACCATCTACGATCTCGACCATCGCGTGATACGACAGTTGATCACGAAAGACCTCATGAAACCCCGGGTCCAGGTGCCTGAGATCCTTGGGCAAGGCAAAGTCATCGCGCCCGCCGCTGAAGTAGAACAGTTGATCTGGCCGCGGCCTGTGGCTCCAGTCACTCACGCTGTCCATCAACAACAACCGCTGCAGATCGCCACCCAATACGGCAGAGATCAAACGCTCTTCGACCAGATGTACTGTCGCCACAATACCGAAAGCGAACGCTCCCGCGACCAAGGCGCTCATCAAGGCAAAGGCGATGATGATCCGCTGCGCCAGGCTTTGCTTAAACTCCATCGCGGCCCTCGGCCATGCGGTACCCCACACCATGTACCGTGTGCAGCAATGGCTTGTCGAACGGCTTGTCGATCACCTGGCGTAGTTGATGAACGTGGCTACGCAGGCTATCACTGTCAGGACAGTCATCCCCCCAGAGCGCCTCTTCAAGCACTTCGCGGCGCAACACATGGGGGCTTTTTTGCATGAGTACGGCAAGCAATTTCAGGCCGACCGGGTTCAACTTGAGCAAGCGCCCTTGGCGCGTGACCTCAAGCGTGTCCAGGTCATAACTCAAATCACCGACTTGCAGGCTGCGGCGTCCGCCACCCTGAGCACGACGCAGCACCGCCTCAATACGTGCGGCCAACTCCGACAGGGCAAATGGCTTGAGCAGGTAATCGTCGGCGCCCGAGCGAAAACCCTGCAGACGGTCGTCAAGTTGGTCACGGGCGGTGAGCATGATCACCGGCGTGTCGCGCCGGGCATCCTCGCGCAAGCGCTTGCATAGCGTGTAGCCGTCAATACCGGGTAACATAATGTCGAGCACAATCAGGTCATAGTGTTCGGTCGCCGCCAGGTGCAAACCCGAGAGGCCGTCCTGGGCACAATCGACCGTGTAGCCCTTGAGGCCAAGGTAATCTGCCAGATTGGCCAGAATATCGCGGTTGTCTTCAACCAATAGAATTCGCATGGGTATCCCCCGTTCACTGCATTTGCCTGCTTGGCAGGCGCAGCTTAAGGCCATCGCTCACGTACTGCCAGATCAGAACAGATTTATCACTGGTTAACGTTTTTTTCACCGAGTATTCACAGACTACGCACCCCCCTCCACAGAAAATCGCCGGTCGCTACGTCAAGCCTATACCCGGCTCGGGCTTGCCGACCGGGACTGTCCATTTTGTTTGCCAGGACCTGTCATGCCTGAAGCCCACATCCGCCCACCATCGCGCCCCATCAACGCCTGGCTGTACCTCGGCCTTCCCCTTTTAGTCGCCACCGCCCTGCTCCTTCTGGAACTGACCAGCCTGGACATGAACATTGCCAAGTGGGCCTATGACCCTGTGGCAGGCCAGTTCATCGGACGACACAGCTTCTTTCTTGAAGACATCCTGCATGATCGGGCCAAACAAGTTGTAATCGTCTTGGGATTGGCAGCGATTGTCGGGTTTATCGCCAGCCTGCTGCTGAAGAAACTCAACCCCTGGCGCCGCGAACTGGGTTGCCTGGTAATGGCAATGGCCGTGTCTACCAGCTTTGTAACCCCGCTCAAGGCAGTAACCGCTGTGCAGTGTCCTTGGAGCCTGCAGGAATTCGGCGGCAAAGAGACCTACAGCGAACTGCTCAGCCCACGCCCAGCAACGGACAAACCCGGACGCTGCTGGCCAGGCGGCCATGCGGCCACTGGTTTTACCCTGTTCGCACTGTTCTTCGTGCTCCGTGATCGACGCCCACGCATGGCACGGGCAGCACTGTGGTTTGCCTTTGGGCTGGGTACCGTGTTTTCAGTCGGGCGTATGCTGCAAGGCGCGCACTTCTTCTCGCACAACGTCTGGACTGCCGTGTTCTGCTGGTTGATCAGCCTGGGCTGCTACTACGCCGTGCTGTACCGCAGACCGGCCACCGCTGAAGTGCCTGCACCGGCAACAGTCCAAACCCGATAAGCGGATTACCCTACAGGGGATGTGTTCAAGCAGTGTGATCCAACTGCAGCGAACACACTGACCTACCGCTACCTTCGCAGGTAGGCCCTGTGGCAGCGATATCCCCGTAAAACAAAAAACCCCTGGCCTTTCGGCCAGGGGTTTTATTTTGAAGCGGGTAAGGCTGGCTTACATCATGCCGCCCATACCGCCCATGCCACCCATGCCGCCCATATCAGGCATGCCACCGGCTGGCTTGTCTTCTGGAGCGTCAGCAACCATCGCTTCGGTAGTGATCATCAGACCACCGATGGACGCTGCAGCTTGCAGAGCCGAACGGGTAACCTTGGCTGGGTCCAGGATGCCCATCTCGATCATGTCGCCGTACTCACCGGTAGCAGCGTTGTAACCGAAGTTGCCCGAACCTTGCTTGACCTTGTCAACCACAACGCTTGGCTCGTCGCCGGCGTTAGCAGTGATCTGGCGCAGCGGCGCTTCAACAGCGCGACGCAGCAGAGCAATACCCACGTCCTGATCAGCGTTGTCGCCTTTCAGTTCGGAAATGGCTTGCAGAGCGCGGACCAGTGCTACACCACCGCCAGGCACCACGCCTTCTTCAACGGCTGCACGGGTAGCGTGCAGGGCGTCTTCAACGCGGGCTTTCTTCTCTTTCATTTCAACTTCGGTGCCAGCACCGACCTTGATCACGGCAACACCGCCAGCCAGTTTGGCCAGACGCTCTTGCAGTTTTTCACGATCGTAGTCCGAGGAAGTCTCTTCGATCTGGGCACGGATCTGCTTGACGCGTGCTTCGATGTCGGCTTCGGAACCTGCACCGTCGATGATGGTGGTGTTTTCTTTCGACAGGGTGACACGCTTGGCGTTACCCAGGTGCTCCAGGGTAGCGGACTCCAGGCTCAGGCCGATTTCTTCGGAGATCACGGTACCGCCGGTCAGGACAGCGATGTCCTGCAGCATGGCCTTGCGACGGTCGCCAAAACCAGGTGCCTTGACTGCAGCAACCTTGACGATACCGCGCATGTTGTTGACGACCAGGGTCGCCAGCGCTTCGCCTTCAACGTCTTCAGCCACGATCAGCAGCGGACGGCCGGACTTGGCAACGGCTTCCAGAACTGGCAGCAGTTCGCGGATGTTGGAGATCTTTTTGTCAACCAGCAGCAGCAGCGGGCCTTCCAGCTCGGCAACCATGGTGTCTGGCTTGTTGACGAAGTAAGGGGACAGGTAGCCACGGTCGAACTGCATGCCTTCAACAACCGACAGTTCGTTTTCCAGGCCCGAGCCTTCTTCGACAGTGATGACGCCTTCTTTACCGACTTTTTCCATGGCTTCGGCAATGATGTCACCGATGGAGTTGTCGGAGTTGGCCGAGATAGTACCAACCTGAGCAATGGCCTTGGAGTCGGCGCATGGCTTGGACAGACCTTTCAGCTCTTTGACGATGGCGATGGTCGCCTTGTCGATACCGCGCTTCAGGTCCATCGGGTTCATGCCGGCAGCGACGGCTTTCAGGCCTTCGTTGACGATGGCTTGAGCCAGAACGGTAGCGGTGGTGGTGCCGTCACCGGCATCATCGTTAGCCTTGGAAGCGACGTCCTTGAGCAGCTGAGCGCCCATGTTTTCGAACGCGTCTTTCAGCTCGATTTCTTTGGCGACAGAAACGCCGTCCTTGGTGATGGTCGGTGCGCCGAAGCTCTTGGCCAGAACTACGTTACGGCCTTTCGGGCCCAGGGTCGCTTTTACCGCGTCAGCCAGAACGTTGACACCAACCAGCATTTTCTTACGGGCGGAATCGCCGAATTTTACGTCTTTAGCAGCCATGATCGTTTAATCCTTGAATACTTTGAAGTAACGGGAAACCAGCGGTTGATTAACCTTCGATGACCGCGAGAATTTCGTTCTCGCTCATCACCAGCAGGTCTTCGCCGTCGACTTTCACAGTGTTGCTACCGGAGTAAGGGCCGAAAACAACCTTGTCACCCACTTTCACGGCCAGCGCACGTACTTCACCGTTATCCAGGATGCGGCCGGTACCTACAGCGACAATTTCGCCACGGTTAGGTTTTTCAGCAGCCGAACCTGGCAGAACGATACCGCCAGCGGTTTTCGATTCTTCTTCGCTGCGACGGATGACGACGCGGTCATGCAGAGGACGAAGCTTCATTGTCGATCTCTCCTAATTGTGGTTTTCATCGGCCGGTTTAAACCGGCTGGTTGAGGCTATCGGCGTGGCCCAAGTTGGCCCGACCGTTGGTGGCTCGCCAAGCGAACCACGCATGTCTTGTCTGGTGTTTGTAACCAGAAACCTTTCGGTGACCCATACATGAGGTCGCTCAAGGCGATTACAAGGCTGTACATGAAAATTTTTTTGTCGAGCGGGCGAATGAAAAACGGCCCCGTATGGGGCCGTCAGGTTATCGCCAGGGTTCAAGAGTCGCGATGCTCGTACTCGCCTTCGATCACATTCGGCTGCCGCGGCGTACCGCCCTGAGCACCAGGACGGCCTGCAAACGGGTCATCGGAAAACGCCCGCTGACGCATGGCCTGCGCCTCGGCACGCTCACGCAAACGTCGACCGATCAGGCGTCGGGTGAACGGCAGCAGGCAGATCAGGCCCAGCACGTCAGTAATGAAACCAGGCACCAGGAGCAGACCGCCACCGACGGCCAGCAACAACCCCTGGAACATCTCCTCAGCAGGCAGTTCGCCACGCTGCAGGCTTTCACGGGCGCGCAGCGCGGTAGCCAGACCAGCCACCCGCATGACCAGCACACCCAGTGCAGAAGAGGCAATGATCAGCAGCAACGCCGGAAAAAAACCAATGGCTGTGCTGACCTTGAAAAACACATAGAGCTCGAGCACCGGAAAAAGCAGAAACAGCAGTAGAAAAGCACGCATCAAGGGTTCCTCGACGGAAGACGACCTTCCAATACCCGGTTAATGGTTGCAGTCCATTGCAATTTCAAGCCTCAACCGGCTCGTTACTCGGCCAATCGTCGGTGTGGGCCAGAAAAACCAAGGCTTCGCGTACTTGTGTCGGCGTGTTGCAAGGCTCACCAAACGCCAGCCAGTAGAGGCCATGGCCAATTCGCAAGTGCATGCCTTCGCTGTCGATACCGGCCATCTGCGCAGGCACGGTCTGCGGCAAGCCGCTCAAGGCCACATAGTGAGCAATCGCCTTGGCATGATCGCTATTCATGTGCTCGACCATACTGGCCTCAACCTTCCCGGCAAACGGGTTGGCAAGGGCCACGTGGTCCAGCCAGTGAATCGCGCCAAAGCCGCCGATATAGCGATATCGCACGGGTTTGAGCACCCAGAAATCGAAATCATGCGCGCGGTGGTAATTACGCGACTCCGGAAAATAACGGTAATAACGTTCGGCTGCCGCTTCAATGGCGTCGGCGTCCTCAAGCTGCCGGGCCTCGGCTAGCAGCGTCAGACGGCCCACCGCCTGGACGTCTTCAGCGCCCCGCTCGCCGACCAGCAACGAACATTTCGGATCACGCTGCAGGTTATGAGTGTGCTGAGCGATACGGCTGATGAGGATCAGCGGATGGCCTTCGGCATCCAGGCAATAGGGCACCACCGAACCAAACGGAAAGCCCGGCATCGACTTGGAGTGGGTCGACAGGACGCCACGGTATTCCTTGAGCAGCAGTTCTCGTGCATGCTTCGTCGCTTTAGCGCTCACGTTGTGACCCCCAGACTAGAATTCGTCATAAATAAAATGTGTTCGCCCGCCCCAAATCTGCCCGTGGAGCATCCTTATGCAGTTGACTGACAAAGTAATCATTATCACCGGCGGCTGCCAGGGTTTGGGCCGTTCAATGGCCGAGTACCTGGCAGGTAAAGGGGCACGCCTGGCGCTCGTCGACCTCAACGAAGAAAAACTCCAGCACACCGTCGCGGCGTGCAAGGCGCTGGGTGTCGAAGCACGCCACTACCTGTGCAATGTCGCTGACGAAGACCAGGTCGTCCAGATGGTTGAGCAGGTGGCGGCGGATTTCGGTGCCATTCACGGCCTGATCAACAACGCGGGCATCCTGCGTGACGGCCTGCTGGTGAAGGTCAAGGATGGCCAACTGAGCAAAATGAGCCTGGCCCAATGGCAGTCCGTGATCGACGTCAACCTCACGGGGGTGTTCCTCTGCACCCGTGAAGTGGCAGCAAAAATGATCGAACTGAAAAACCAGGGCGCAATCATCAACATTTCCTCGATTTCCCGCGCGGGGAACCTGGGCCAGACCAACTACTCGGCCGCCAAGGCAGGCGTCGCGGCCGCCACGGTTACCTGGGCAAAAGAGCTGGCCCGCTATGGTATCCGCGTGGCCGGCATTGCCCCCGGGTTCATCGAAACCGAGATGACCGCAAGCATGAAGCCCGAGGCGCTGGAGAAAATGACGGCTGGCATTCCACTCAAGCGCATGGGCACGCCAGCGGAAATTGCCCATTCGGCCGCCTACATTCTTGAAAACGATTACTTCAGCGGGCGCATTCTGGAACTGGACGGTGGTTTGCGCCTGTAAAAGCGTTATCCAGATACGCCCCGGGCGAGGACGGAGCCAAACCATGCCAATGTGTTCAATTGCTGTTTCCCGGCTCACTGCGACCCGACAGGCTGTCGCGCAGAGTGCACAACAGTGAACGCCGTGCCCGGTGATCCAAGGCAAACGCCTGAAGCCAGACGAACGGCACTCTATGTGGTACTGAACCAGGTACCTGCAGGCAAAGTCGTCAGCTATGGTCAATTGGCCGAAATGGCCGGGCTGGGGCGTGCTGCGCGCTGGGTCGGGCGTACCCTCGGGCAACTGCCCGATTCGACACAGCTTCCCTGGCACCGCGTGATTGCTGCCGGTGGCCGCCTGAGCCTTGCGCAGGGCACACCTTCAGGTGATGAACAACGTGCCAGGCTGCGTGCAGAAGGGGTCACCATCCAGAATAATCGTGTGGATATGTCGTGCCATGGCTGGCGTCCAATGGAGCACAGCGGTTAGAGTGCGCGCTTTGTTTTCGTAAACTTGAGGCAGATGTTGGCCCATGCCCCGTAAAACCTGGCGCGATGCGCTCGCTGCCTATGCCAGCCCGTCAACGCTGGTGCTGTTGCTGCTCGGCTTTGCCGCCGGCCTGCCGTACATGTTGGTGTTCTCAACCCTGTCCGTGTGGCTGCGCGAGGCCGGTGTGGCCCGCGAGACGATTGGCTATGCCAGCCTGATAGGCCTGGCTTACGCCTTTAAATGGGTGTGGTCGCCACTGCTCGACCAGTGGCGCCTGCCACTGCTGGGCAAGCTCGGTCGACGCCGCTCCTGGCTCGTGTTATCGCAGGTGCTGGTCGTGGTGGGCCTCATCGGGATGGGGTTCTGCGACCCCCAAAAACACTTGTCCTGGCTGATTGCACTGGCCGTACTTGTCGCGTTTTCCTCGGCAACACAGGATATTGCCGTTGATGCCTATCGCCTGGAGATCGCCGACGATCAGCGCCAGGCAGCCCTGGCAGCCAGCTATATGGCCGGCTACCGCGTCGCGGCCCTGCTGGCTACCGCGGGCGCCCTGTTTTTCGCTGAAGGTTTCGGCTCCACCGGTTTCAACTACCTCCACAAAGCCTGGACCGGTACCTATGTGCTGTTCGGTGTGATGATGGTGCCGGCACTGGTTACCAGCCTGTTGATGCGCGAACCGCCTGTACCACTGCGCACTCAGTTGTCGGCGGCGCGCTATGGCTTTGCCCACCAACTGGTATCCGTGTTCGTGCTGATCGTACTGCTCGTGTCGGTACCGGCAACGTTTACCCAGTTGTACTACACCGACTTTGCCAGTGTGCTGTTCGAGGGCGTGAGCCTGCTTGACCTGCTGCTGGAAGACCGCGCGTTCCTTCGCGCGATTCTGTACATCACGCTCACAGCGTTGTGCCTGTCCTCAATGGGCCGGCGTGGCCTGGCCCCGGTGCTGACCCCGGTCAACGACTTCATTACGCGCTACCGCTGGCAGGCCTTGCTATTGCTTGGGCTGATCGCAACCTACCGGATGTCCGATACAGTGATGGGCGTCATGGCCAACGTGTTCTACATCGATCAAGGCTTCACCAAGGATCAGATCGCCAGCATCAGCAAGATCTTCGGGTTGATCATGACCTTGGTGGGCGCCGGCCTAGGCGGACTGCTGATCGTCCGTTTCGGCATCCTGCCGATCCTGTTCATCGGTGGCGCAGCCTCGGCCAGCACCAACATCCTGTTCCTGATGCTGGCAGACATGGGCCCCAACCTGAACATGCTGATCGTCACCATCTCGCTGGATAACTTCAGCTCTGGCATGGCGACTTCGGCGTTTGTCGCCTACCTGTCGAGCCTGACCAACCTCAAGTTCTCGGCCACCCAGTATGCCCTGCTCAGTTCCATCATGCTGTTGCTGCCAAGGCTGATCGGTGGATACTCAGGCGTCATGGTGGAAAAGTTCGGCTACCACGACTTCTTCCTGATTACGGCACTGCTGGGTGTACCCACGCTTATCCTGATTGCCCTGCACTGGCATCAAGAAGCCCGCCGTGGAAAGCCTGAACCTCAGGATCAGCCACAGAACTCGGTGGGCGAACGCCCTTAATCCGAGACAACCGGCTCGCCAGCGCTCAGCACCGTACGCAACGGCCAGAGCGCCAGCAGGCCGGCGACACCCGCGACCCAAGCGAACGTCAGCAAGCCCTCACCCGCACCCAGTATTGCCAGCAAGGAGCCTCCCAGGCCGAGCAAAGCAATGGTGATCATGCCCAGCATCGCCGACACCAGGCCTTTGCTTTGCTCGCTGGCAAACAGCGTGATGCGGTACAACACGGCATTACAGACCCCAAGGCCAAGCGCGTACACCGACAGGCCTGCAACCACACCGATCACCGACGGGTACAACCAGGCGACAACCATCATTGCCAGCAAACCACCCACCAGCGGCCACAGCCCACGGCGCACGAGGGCCAGCAGTGTATAGCGCTCGGCAATCCGGTTAATGATCAGGTTTCCGGCAATCAGGCCGCCGAACACTGGCAGTTGCCACAGCGCGTAGTCCAGCGTACTCAAGCCCTGGCCGTGAATGAGCAGTACCGGCGAAAGCCCGATCCAGGCGATCAACGGCAACCCGATCAAACCAAGCGCCATGCTGCCCGCGACGAAGTAACGGTTGAGCAACAACTGTCGATAGCCGGCCAACAAAGGCAGCAGATGAATCGGCTGAAACGCCAGCCTGCTGCCGTCACGCCGCTCAACACCGAGTGTTTCAGGCATGAAGCGATACAGCGCCAACCAGGCAAGCATGCCACCGGCGCCGATCAGTACAAAAATCCAACGCCAGGACATCCACTCCAGCAACAGCGTGCCGAGCAAAGGCCCCAGCAAGGGGGATAGCAAGGCGATATTCGCGAGCAGGGCCATCATCCGCACCGCATCCGCTTCACTGAAGGCTTCGTTCAGGGCGGGATAACTCACCGTCACCACAAAGCCCAGACCAATGCCCTGCAACAATCGCAGCAGGTTGAACAGCTCAATCCCCTCCACCCAATGGGTGAGCAGGCACATCAGGCTGAAAAACACGCAGCCACCGAGCAGCAGCGGGCGCCGACCATAACGGTCCGCCAACGGCCCGATCAACCATTGCAGCAGAACGCCGCCAAGCAGATAGAGGTTCAGGGCATGGGGGATGAAATCTGCACTCGCCTGCAGGTCATTCACCACCGTCGGCATGGCAGGCATTACCACATCACTGGCGATATAGGTCAGCAGCTCGAAGAGCGCCAAGGTCAGTGCGAAGCAGAATGCACGCAACGGGGTGATTTGCAGCAGCGGGGTCAACATGGGAACGCCAGGCCAAACGACATTTGGCCAGCCTGTATGCCAGAAAAGTCACGCTCGCGATAGGACATTCCAGATGCCAACCCTGCCGGCAACGCTATCGGCAAGGTTGGCGCCTGCGGAGGCAACGTTTTAGGCAGTCGCTTCCTGGACCACGCGAATCACGCGCTGCGGAAAGGGAATGTCGATCCCCTCGGCACGCAGGCGATCACGGGCATGCTCGTTGAGCATGAACAACACATCCCAGTAGTCACCGGTATTGACCCAGGCACGCAGGGAAATGGTGATCGAACTGTCACCCAGGGTCGACACGACGGCTTGTGGCGCCGGATCCTTGTGAACCCGTGGATCATTGGCCAGCTCGAGCAACACGCGGCGCGCAGCCTGCAAGTCGGCATCGTAGTCGACACCAACATCAAACACGACCTTACGGGTCGGCTGACGGTTGTGGTTGGTGATAATGCCGTTGGACAGGCTGCCGTTGGGCATGATCACGGTCTTGTTGTCACCCGTACGCAGCACCGTGTGGAAGATCTGGATGCTATCCACCGTTCCGCTGACCCCTTGCGCTTCGATCACATCACCAATGCGAAAAGGACGGAACAGCAAAATCAGCACGCCACCGGCAAAGTTCGCCAGGCTGCCCTGTAATGCCAAGCCGATGGCAAGGCCTGCGGCACCAATGGCGGCAACGAAGGACGTGGTTTCTACGCCGATCATCGAAGCGACGCTGACCATCAACAACACTTTGAGGGCGATGTTGGCCAGGCTACTGATGAACCCCTGCAGTGCAAGGTCGGCATTACGCAAAGCCAGCAACTTGCCCAGACGGAATGTCACCTTGTTGATCAGCCACCAACCGATGGACAACGTCAGCAGCGCCAACAGAAAACGGCTGCCGTACTCCATGATCAATGGAATCCAGCTTTGTGAGGTCTTGACCAGTTGATCGACTTCAGCGTTCAAATCCATAGTGCTCTCCTGATGCCAAATGGCAAAAAGCGTAAATATCCCACCGCAATCGTATCAACGGCCTAGAGAAGCTCGGACGCCAAAACGGCGCCGAGGTTCCTGACGCAGGGTGCTCAGTCGCGGAAATTATTGAACTGCAATGGCATGCCGAATTCCTTGGCACGCAAGGCGGCGATGGCCTCTTGCAAGTCGTCGCGCTTCTTGCCGGTTACCCGTACCTGCTCGCCCTGGATGGCGGCCTGAACCTTGAGCTTGGCCTCCTTGATGTGGGCAACGATCTTCTTCGCCAGCTCTTTGTCGATACCTTCCTTGAGGACGGCTTCCTGTTTCATGACCTTACCGGACGGGTAAGCATCCTTGATCTCCAGGCATTGGGCGTCGATCTTGCGTTTGATCAGCGACAACCTGAGGATTTCAATCATCTGCTCAAGCTGGAATTCGGCTTCGGCTGTCAGGTTGACAGTCAGCTCCTTTTCCTTGAACTCGAAGCTGCCTTTGCCTTTCAGGTCGTAGCGCCGGTCCAGTTCCTTGATCGCGTTGTCTACCGCGTTGGTGACTTCGTGTTTGTCCAGTTCCGATACCACGTCGAACGACGGCATATCCTTTTCTCCAAAAATAAAAGACACGCTACCTGCCCTGATGAAAGAGCACGATGGAGCGCGCCGGGTTTGACGGTTAAAATGCTCGCTCATTATAACGGTTGCGAAACGCGGATGAGCAGCACCTGGCATATTCTCGGCGCCGGCAGTCTGGGCAGCCTTTGGGCCTGTCGTCTGGCTCGCGCAGGCAAAGCAGTACGCCTGATCTTGCGGGACGATGAACGTGTGGCTGCCTATGAGGCCGCGGGCGGCCTGACGCTGATCGAACAGGATCAGGCGTACACCCATGCGATTCCCGCACAGACAGCGACGGGCGCAGGGCCTATCCACCGTCTGCTGGTGGCCTGCAAAGCCTACGACGCACACCAGGCGGTTGCCCCCCTGCTGCCCCGCTTGGCCCCCAATGCCGAGCTGATCCTGCTGCAGAACGGCTTGGGCAGCCAGGACGAGGTTGCCGCCTTGGTTCCCCACGCACGTTGTATCTTCGCCTCCAGCACGGAAGGCGCCTTTCGTCAGGCTGACTGGCAGGTGGTGTTTGCCGGCCACGGCTTCAACTGGCTGGGCGATCCCGCCAGGCCCAGCACGCCCGACTGGCTCGATGAACTGGAAGACGCCGGGATACCACACCAGTGGACACCCGACATCCTTACCCGCCTCTGGCGCAAACTGGCCTTGAACTGCGCCATCAACCCACTGACGGTGTTGCATGAGTGCCGCAATGGCGGCCTGAGCGAACACCACTGCGAAGTGGCGACCCTGTGCTTGGAGCTCGCCGAGCTGTTGCGCCGCTGTGGTCAACCACAAGCCGCCGAGGGCCTTGCCGAGGAGGTGGAGCGAGTGATTCAGGCTACCGCCGCCAACTACTCATCGATGTACCAGGACGTCCGTCAGGAACGCCGCACAGAGATCCACTACCTGCTCGGCCATGCCTGCCGCATTGCCGCCCGTCATGGCTGCGAATTGCCGCATCTGGAACGGCTCCACCGGCGCCTGGTCGAGTACCTGAATGCGCATGGATTGCCCAGCGACTGACTCGGGCGGTACTCTGGCCGCCTAAACCCCCACCAGGATCACGCCTCAACCATGCCATTGCGCGAACGCCTGGAAAACCTGCCCGTTGGGCAAAAGCTACTAGCTGCCCTGCTGGTGCTGCTGATTACCGTAATGTTGGTCGCCAACCTGACCTTCATCAGTGCTGCCTATTGGATCTCTCAAGAGAGCATGGCGCCCCAGGCGTTGCAGACCATCGGTCGACTGGTATCCAACCCTCAACTGGCGCAACAGGCTAGCGACTCACCGGAAGCCGCCGACCGGCTGCTCAGGGAGCTGGATAGCTATTCGCCACTGCGCGCTGCCGCCCTGTATGGCAGCGATGGCAAACGTCTCGCGCAATTGCAGCACGGCGAATTACTCGACCTGCCCAAACGCTATCGCAACATCGAAACCTGGCGGCTCACCGAATTTCGCAACACCCAACTGATCCCGCTGCCACGCCCTGGTTCACCGCCCAGCCACTTGCTGCTGGTGGCCACTAGCGAACTGCCGATGGCCTTCTACACCGGCACGCTGACCGCCAGCCTGGGGATTCTGGTGTTCAGTGTGCTGCTATGGATGATCATCGCCCGGCAGATCAAGCGCCTGATTACCGAGCCCATCGACCGGCTTGAACAGCTCACGCGCCAGGTGACCCGTGAAGAGAACTATGCCCTGCGCGCCCAGCCGGGTAACCGCGACGAAATCGGCAGCCTCGCAGAAGCCTTCAACACGATGCTTTCGCGCATCGAAGCACGCGAACAACAGCTCAAGCGCGCTCGCGACGAATTCCAGGATGCCTTCGACCAGGCTCAGGGCCTGGCCGAGGAAACACGCCATACCAACCGCAAGCTTGAACTGGAAGTCCAGGTACGCAGCAAGATCGAGAAAAAGCTCACCGGGTTTCAGAACTACCTCAACAGCATTATCGACTCGATGCCCTCGGCCCTGATCGCACTCGACGAGCAGCTCTACGTCACCCAGTGGAACCAGGAAGCCACCGCCCTCTCCGGCACACCGCTGGACGAGGCGCTGAACCAGCCGATTTTCCTCGCCTTCGAGCCATTACGCCCCTTCCTGCCGCAACTCAAGGAAAGCGTCGAGAAGCACCGGGTAGCGAAAATTGAACGCGTCACCTGGACCAAGGACGACGAGCCTCGCCACTATGCCCTGACCTTTTACCCACTCATGGGCGGTGGCGGACGTGGCGTGGTGATCCGTATCGACGACATCACCCAGCGCCTGTCGCTTGAGGAAATGATGGTGCAATCGGAAAAAATGCTCTCGGTCGGCGGCCTGGCAGCGGGCATGGCGCATGAAATCAACAACCCACTCGGGGCGATTCTGCACAACGTCCAGAACATCCGGCGGCGGCTGTCGCCTGACTTGCCGAAGAACATCGAGCAAGCCAACGAAGCGGGCATCGACCTGAGCGTCGTCAACCATTACCTACAACTGCGCGAAGTGCCGCAACTGCTCGACGGCATCCAGCAGGCCGGCACCCGAGCGGCCAAGATCGTCACCCATATGCTCAGCTTCAGCCGCCGCAGCAATCGCCAACTGGTGCCTTGCGACCTGCCAGCCTTGATCGACCAGGCGGTAGAAATCGCCAGCAACGACTTCGACCTGACCATCGGTTTCGACTTCAAAGGCCAAGCCATTGTCCGCCAGTTCGACCCTGAGCTGGGGCCGGTACCCTGCACGGCGAACGAGCTTGAACAGGTGCTGCTGAACCTGCTTAAAAACGCGGCTCAGGCCATTCACCAGCGTCAGGATGATCGCGAGCCCGGTCGCATCATCCTGCGCACGCGACTGAATCCACCATGGGCCGAGATCCAGGTCGAAGACAACGGTGTCGGCATGACGGAAGCCGTACGCAAGCGGACCTTCGAGCCGTTCTTCACCACCAAGGAAATTGGCCAGGGCACCGGGCTGGGGCTGTCCGTCTCCTACTTCATCATCACCAATAACCACAAAGGCCAGATGGAGGTGCAGTCAGCACCCGGTCAAGGCACCTGCTTCACCTTGCGCCTGCCCCTGGCAACCCCCACACCGAACCAAAAGATGGAGTCTTGAACATGGGTTTTCGTTTGTCGAAGATCTACACCCGCACGGGCGACAAGGGTGAAACGGGCTTGGGCGATGGCCGCCGAGTACCGAAGGATCACCCACGCATTGAAGCCATTGGCGAAGTGGATACGCTCAACAGCCAGCTTGGCGTGCTGCTGGCAGGCCTTGCGACGGACCCTGCCCTGACAGAACTGATCGAAGTGCTTTCACCTTGTCAGCATCGACTGTTCGATCTGGGAGGCGAGCTGGCGATGCCCAGTTATCAAGCCTTGAATGACGCGCAAGTGGAATCACTGGAGCAGGTGATCGATCGCTGGAACGATGAACTGGGACCGCTGGAGAATTTCATTTTGCCCGGAGGCTCAGCCTTGGTCGCCCAGGCCCATGTCTGCCGCAGCCTGGCCCGCAGTGCCGAACGACGCTGCCAAGCGCTGAACGCCATTGAGCCATTGACTGGGGTTGGTTTGGCCTACATCAATCGGTTGTCCGACCTGCTGTTTGTAGCAGCACGACTGATTGGGCGGCGCCAGGGCGTGGCCGAGGTGCTGTGGCAGCCTGCAGCCAAACCCTGAGGCGCCAGTCAGCGCCCATCAAGCACGATTCGCAGTGGTTACATCTCGGGCCAGAAGGCCCGAATCCCGGCAACACCCTGCGCACCGCTCTGCCAGGCCCGCTCACGCTCTGCATCGCCAACGCCACCGAGCAGGAACACCGGACGATTGAAGCCCTCGATCAACTGCGAGGCCTGCTCCCAGCCTAATGGCGCGGTATCCGGATGGCTCTGCGTCGCCTGCACCGGCGAGAGGGTGACAAAATCAACCCCCATCTGCTCAGCCAACGCCAACTCTTCGGCGTTATGGCAGGACGCTGCCAGCCAACGGTTCTGCGGGAACGGACGCCCCTTGCTGGCGTACTTGCGCAATTGTGTCGCAGTCAGGTGCCAACCGGCCGCCGGGAAGTCGCCCAACCACTCCAACGGCCCCTTGAGCATCAACTGTGCCTTGCCAGCACAGAGGCCGACAGCATCCACGGCGAGGTCGCGGTACTGCGGGTCATACATGTTCGGCGCACGCAATTGCAGCAGCTTCACGCCGCCAGCAATCGCCTTCTGCATACCGCGCAGCAACTGGGACGTTTCCAGGCCGTCCGGGGTAATCAGGTACTCACCGGGCAAACGCGCAGCCGCCACAATCGGCCGGTTGGCTTCAGGGAAGTCGTACTGCGCCAATTCACGTGGTGCCACCCAGGCCAACGGCTGGCCCTCGGCACCGTGGGGCTCACCGGTAAACGCGGACACCTCCCACACATCCAGCAGCACCTGTTTGTCCGGGTAGTCGTGCTTGACCTTGATCAATGGCCGCGCCGCACTGACGGCAATACCCAGCTCTTCCTGAAGCTCACGGGCCAACGCAGCCTGTACGGCTTCGCCCTCCTCGACCTTGCCGCCCGGAAACTCCCAAAGGCCGCCCTGATGCTGACTGTCGGCACGCCGAGCAATCAGCACCCGGCCATCGGTACCGCGAATCACGGCGGCAGCTACATGAATACGTTTCACCGTCCACACTCCGCCAATCCCGCTTTCTGCCAGGCCTGGAAAGCGGGCCACTGGTAAATCGCTTCGATGTAGTTGAGCGCTTCAACCGGCAGTTCAACCCGGTAAGTGCGCAGGCGAACCGCCACTGGCGCAAAAAACGCGTCGGCCAGGCTAGGCGTGCCAAACAGGAACGGGCCGCTGGCGGTTGCGGCAGCACGGCACTCGGCCCACAAGGCAACGATACGGTCGATATCCGCCTGGACGTCCGCCGGGGTCGCGTCCAACGCCTGGTCACGGCTCAGGTCGAATGGCATGGTGCCACGCAGGGCAAAGAAACCGCTGTGCATCTGCGCACAGGCAGAGCGGGCCTGAGCACGGGCAGCAACGTCGGTCGGCCACAGATGGGCGTCCGGATGACGCTCGGCCAGGTACTCGGCAATCGCCAGGGAATCGGCGATGGTGCCATGCTCGGACTTGAGCAACGGCACCTTGCCGGTCGGCGAATGCTCGAGCAGGCGGGCGCGGGTATCAGGTTGATTGAGTTTGACGAGTTGCTCGGTGTAGGACGCTCCGGTCAGTTCCAGCGCCAGGGCGGCGCGCAGTGACCAGGAGGAGTAAAGCTTGTCGCCGATGATCAGGTGGTAGCTCATGGTTCGGCTCCAGAAGGTTTGGAGAATGTACCGCCGCTGTCGCCGACCAGGCTGGCTCGCGCTGGAGCCGGCCTGGTCAACGAGTCGATCAGCTCCGGTATTCGGCGTTGATCTTCACATACTCATGGGACAGGTCAGTGGTCCAGATGACCTCGCTGCACTGGCCACGGCCCAACTCGATGCGAATGGTGATTTCTTCCTGCGCCATGACAGCGGCGCCCTGCTCTTCGGTATAGCTGGCACTGCGACCGCCTTTGCTGGCGATGCAGACGCTACCCAGGTAGACGTCGATCAGGCTCACATCCAGGTTCGGCACACCCGCACGGCCTACTGCCGCCAGAATACGGCCCCAGTTCGGGTCGGAGGCGAACAGCGCGGTCTTGATCAGCGGCGAGTGGGCCACTGCGTAAGCAACGTCCAGGCATTCCTGATGATTGCCACCGCCGTTGACTTCAACGGTCACGAACTTGGTCGCACCTTCACCATCGCGAACGATAGCCTGTGCCACCTCCATGCATACCTCGAACACTGCCTGCTTCAACGCCGCGAACAGCGGGCCGCTGGCTTCGGTGACTTCAGGTACTGCGGCCTTGCCGGTCGCAATGAGCATGCAGCAATCGTTGGTCGAGGTATCGCCATCGATAGTAATGCGGTTGAACGACTTGTTCGCGCCGTCCAGCAGCAGGTCCTTGAGCACGTGCGGTGCAACCTTGGCATCGGTGGCGATGTAGCCCAGCATGGTCGCCATGTTCGGGCGAATCATGCCCGCGCCCTTGCTGATGCCGGTCACGGTGACCGTGACGCCATCGTGCTGGAACTGACGGCTCGCGCCCTTGGGCAGGGTGTCGGTGGTCATGATGCCGGTCGCAGCGTTTGCCCAGTTGTTTTCCGACAGATCGTCCAGCGCGGCTTGCAGAGCGCCTTCAATCTTTTCGACCGGCAGCGGCTCGCCGATGACGCCGGTGGAGAACGGCAACACCGCACTGGCATCAACGCCAGCCAACTCGGCCAGCTTGGCGCAAGCGCGCTCAGCAGCCGCCAGGCCCTGTGCACCGGTACCAGCGTTGGCATTGCCAGTGTTCGTCAGCAGGTAACGTACGGTGCCCTGTACACGCTGCTTGGCGAGGATTACAGGTGCCGCACAGAAGGCGTTCAGGGTGAACACACCTGCCACGCTGGAGCCTTCGGCACAGCGCATGACCACGACATCCTTGCGCCCTGGGCGCTTGATGCCCGCCGAGGCGATGCCGAGTTCAAAACCTGGGACCGGGTGCAACGTTGGCAAAGGACCAAGACCAACAGCCATGAAAGCGCTCCTAAAAAAAATACGCCGAGCTCGTTGCCGCGGCGCTTGAGATGGAACAACGCCGCGAAGGCAGGAAGCCTGTCGCGGCGCGGTGTTCAAATGTCAGCGTGTTACCTGGGCGGGATCGTCAGTTGATCTGGCCGTGGCAATGCTTGAACTTCTTGCCCGAACCACACCAGCACAGTTCGTTACGCCCCAGCTTCTGTTCGTTGCGCACCGGCGCAGCGGCAACAGCAACTTCAGCGCCTTCTTCCTGCTCGTCATTCTGCTCCAGACCGGGTGCAGCATCATGCTGGAATTGCATGCGCTGGGCCAATTCCTCGGCTTCGCGGCGCAGACGCGCCTCTTCTTCGATCGGGTCTTCGCGGCGAACCTGAACGTGCGAGAGCACGCGGATGGTATCGCGCTTGATCGAGTCCAGCAGCTCCTGGAACAGGTTGAACGACTCGCGCTTGTACTCCTGCTTCGGGTTCTTCTGTGCATAACCACGCAGGTGGATGCCATGACGCAAGTGGTCCATGGTCGACAGGTGGTCTTTCCACAGATCATCCAGAACGCGCAGCAGAATCTGCTTCTCGAAGGTGCGCAGGGCATCGGCGCTGGCCTGCTCTTCCTTCTCGTTATACGCCGCCAGCAGCTCGTTCAGCAGGCGCTCGCGCAGGGTTTCTTCGTACAGGTGATCGTCTTCGTCGAGCCACTTCTGGATCGGCAGCTTGACCCCGAAATCGCTGGCCAGAGCTGCTTCCAGACCAGCCACGTCCCACTGCTCGGGCAGCGACTGCGGCGGAATGTGCTGGCTGACGGTGGCATCCAGTACTTCCTGACGGAAGTCAGCGATGGTGTCACCAATGTTGTCAGCAGCCAGCAGGCTGTTGCGCATGTGGTAGATCACCTTACGCTGCTCGTTGGCCACGTCGTCGAATTCGAGCAATTGCTTACGAATATCGAAGTTGCGCCCTTCAACCTTGCGTTGTGCTTTTTCGATGGCGTTGGTCACCATACGGTGCTCGATCGCCTCACCGGACTGCATACCCAGCGCTTTCATGAAGTTCTTCACCCGGTCAGAGGCGAAGATGCGCATCAGGCTGTCTTCCAGCGACAGGTAGAAACGGCTGGAACCCGGGTCACCCTGACGACCGGAACGGCCGCGCAACTGGTTGTCGATACGACGCGACTCGTGGCGCTCGGACGCAATCACGTGCAGACCACCAGACTCGATCACCTGCTGGTGACGCTTCTGCCAGTCGGCCTTGATCTGTGCGACCTGCTCAGGGCTCGGGTTCTCCATGGCCGCCACTTCAACTTCCCAGTTACCGCCCAGGAGAATGTCGGTACCACGACCCGCCATGTTGGTAGCGATGGTCAGCGCGCCCGGACGACCGGCCTGCGCAATGATCTCGGCTTCCTTCTCGTGGTACTTGGCGTTGAGGACCTTGTGGTCGATGCCTTCCTTCTTGAGCAGGTTGGACATGTGCTCAGAGGTTTCAATCGTCGCGGTACCTACCAGTACAGGACGGCCCTGGGCCAGGCTTTCCTTGATGTCCGCGATGATGGCAGCGTACTTCTCTTCTGCCGTCAGGTAGACCAGGTCGTTGAAATCCTTACGGGCCAGCGGCTTGTTCGGCGGAATGACCATAACGTTCAGGTTATAGATCTGCGCGAACTCGAACGCCTCGGTATCAGCAGTACCGGTCATGCCGGACAGCTTGGTGTACAGACGGAAGTAGTTCTGGAAGGTGGTCGACGCCAGGGTCTGGCTCTCGGCCTGAATATTCAGGTTTTCCTTCGCTTCGATCGCCTGGTGCAGGCCTTCGGACAGGCGTCGGCCCGGCATGGTACGACCGGTGTGCTCGTCAATCAGCAGGACCTGGCCGTCCTGGACGATGTACTCGACGTTGCGATGGAACAGCTTGTGCGCGCGCAGGCCAGCATAAACGTGGGTCAGCAGGCCCAGGTTGTGGGCCGAGTAAAGGCTTTCGCCCTCGGCCAGCAGGCCGACCTGGGAGAGCATCTCTTCGATGTACTGGTGACCGGCTTCGTTGAGCTCGACCTGACGGCTCTTCTCGTCGATGCTGAAGTGACCGGCCTGGGTGACCTGGCCTTCGACTTCCTCGATGTGCTGCTTGAGGCGCGGGATCAGCTTGTTGATCTCGATGTACAGCTTGGAGCTGTCTTCCGCCTGACCGGAGATGATCAGTGGGGTACGCGCTTCGTCGATCAGGATGGAGTCGACTTCGTCGATCACGGCGAAATTCAGCTCACGCTGGAATTTCTCTTCCATGCTGAACGCCATGTTGTCGCGCAGGTAGTCGAAACCGAATTCGTTGTTGGTGCCGTAGGTGATATCGGCAGCATAGGCCGCACGCTTCTCTTCCGGCGGCTGAAACGGTGTAACCACACCGACGGTCAGGCCGAGGAACTCATACAGCGGGCGCATCCAGTTGGCATCGCGACGGGCCAGGTAGTCGTTGACCGTGACCACGTGCACGCCCTTGCCAGACAATGCGTTGAGGTAGACGCCCAGGGTTGCGACCAAGGTCTTGCCTTCACCGGTACGCATTTCTGCGATCATGCCTTCGTGCAAGGTCATGCCACCGATCAACTGCACGTCGAAGTGACGCATCCCCATGACCCGCTTACCGGCCTCGCGAGCAACCGCGAAGGCTTCAGGCAGCAGATTGTCCAGGGTCTCGCCTTTGGCCAGGCGCTCTTTGAACTCGGCGGTCTTGCCGCGTAGTTGCTCATCCGAAAGGGCCACCATCTGCTCTTCGAAGGCATTGACGATCTGTACCGTCTTGAGCATGCGTTTGACTTCACGCTCATTCTTGCTTCCAAAAAGTTTCTTTAACAAAGGCGCAAACATATCGGCAGGATCTTCCACACGTAGGGATGGAGGGCGGCCCCGTGAGTCGCCCGTGCAGCCCTTATGGCCGCATGCGAACGAGCATTCTACCCGGAAACGATGGAGAGGAAAGTGGCGTTGTTTTCCACAGTGCTGGCACAGCGCTTTGACGGGGCTTTCCTAAAATAAGGGCTTTTTCGTCAGTTTCAACCCATAACTGCGACAAGACTGCATTTACAGCACCTCTGACGCGGTCAGCGCAGGGCGATCTGGTAAGCTATGGGCTCTGTAACCTCAGGTAACCAACCATGGCTTTTCGCCCCCTGACTGCACGCGCGCCAGCCATTTTGCTGCGCGAGGCGCGGCCTCTGAAGGCTCTGCTCAACCAGGCACAACGCCTGGCACACTTGCAGCGCCTGGTGGAAAGCCAGTTGCAACCCGCAGCACGCGAGCATTGCCACGTCGCCTCCTGGCGCGAAGGGACACTGCTGCTGATCGTCACTGACGGTCATTGGGCGACCCGCCTGCGGTATCAACAAAAACGCTTGCAACGCCAGCTACAGAGCCTGGAAGCGTTCTACAACCTGAACCGAATCCTGTTCAAGGTGCAGCCCCCCACCACCGCACCCAAAGCCCACGGGCACCCGCTCGATATCTCCAACCGGGCCGCCGAAAACATTCAGGCGACAGCCGAGGGCATCAGTGATCCAAAACTGCGCGCTGCGCTGGAGCGCCTGGCCAGTCACGCCAAGGACAAAAATCCCGCGCACGACTGAACGACACGCATAAAAAAGGCCACCCGAAGGTGGCCCCAAAAACTAAAGAAGAGAGTGTTCGTACTTACACTGCCGCAACCGGACGCATGTAAGAGATCGGCGCCGTACTGGCATCTTCGAAAGTCACCACTTCCCAAGCATCTTTTTCCTCAATCAGCTTGCGCAGCAGCTGGTTGTTCAGCGCGTGCCCGGACTTAAAGCCACGGAACTCGCCAATCAGGCTGTTGCCCAGCAGGTAGAGATCACCGATGGCGTCGAGGATCTTGTGTTTGACGAACTCGTCTTCGTAGCGAAGACCGTCTTCGTTCAACACGCCTTCCTTGTCGACGACGATGGCGTTTTCCACGCTGCCGCCGAGTGCGAGGTTATGCTTGCGCAGGTACTCGATGTCGCTCATGAACCCGAAGGTACGGGCGCGGCTGACTTCCTTCACGAACGAGGTGCTGGAAAAGTCCACGCTGGCGCTTTGGGTACGGTTGCGGAACACCGGGTGATCGAAATCGATCTCGAAACTCACCTTGAACCCGTCGAATGGCAGGAAAGTAGCGCGCTTGTCGCCGTCTTCCACTGTCACTTCGCGCAGGATGCGGATGAACTTCTTGGCTGCGTCCTGTTCTTCCAGGCCGGCAGATTGAATCAGGAATACAAAGGGCCCAGCGCTACCGTCCATGATCGGCACTTCGGACGCGGAGAGCTCGACGTAGGCGTTATCGATGCCCAGGCCAGCCATGGCCGAGAGCAGATGCTCTACCGTATCTACCTTGGTATCGCCGTTGACCAGCGTCGTCGACATAGTGGTCTCGCCAACATTTTCCGCGCGGGCAGGAATCTGCACCACGGGGTCGAGGTCGGCGCGGCAAAATACGATGCCGGTATCCACAGGGGCGGGTTTGAGGGTCAGGTAAACCTTTTCCCCGGAGTGCAGGCCGACACCTGTGGCACGGATAATATTCTTCAGGGTGCGTTGTCTAATCATGGCATTGGCCGCTTCAGCGCAAATTGCGAACTGGTATCAACAAAGGCTGGGGATAATAGCAGACCCGGCCTTTGCTGAACACCAATCACCCTTATACCCCTGATAAATTTCATTAATCAGCCTGACGACGCAGGAATGCCGGGATGTCCAGGTAATCCAGATCGTCTTGTGGGTTGAGTTTAGCAGCCGCTGCAGCACCGGCATGAGCCTGGTTGCGCATTACAGTCGGGCGCTCCAGATCACGGTAGTTCACCGATGGTTGCTCGGCGCGTACTGGCGCAGGTGCAGGGGTCTGCACGGATGCGGTCTGCATGGTGTTGTCGATAACCTTGACCGGCTTCTCGATTTTCGCACCCAGGCCGGTAGCCACTACGGTAACGTGCAGCTCGTCACGCATGTCCGGATCGATAACGGTACCGACCTTGACCATGGCGTGATCGGACGCGAACGCCTCGATGATGCTACCCACATCGGAGTATTCACCCAGCGACAGGTCAGGACCTGCGGTGATGTTCACCAGGATGCCACGGGCGCCCTGCAGGTTGACGTCTTCGAGCAGCGGGTTGCGGATGGCCGCTTCCGTGGCTTCGCGAGCACGGTTCGGGCCGCTGGCGCAGCCAGTACCCATCATCGCCATACCCATTTCGCTCATCACGGTGCGCACGTCGGCGAAGTCGACGTTGATCATGCCTGGGCGCTTGATGATGTCGGAGATACCGCGAACAGCCCCCGCCAGTACGTCATCGGCCTTGGCGAACGCCGACAGCAGGCTGGCGTCTTTACCCAGGATGGTCAGCAGTTTCTCGTTGGGGATGGTGATCAACGAGTCGACGCTGTCAGCCAGCGCGCGAATGCCTTCGTCGGCAATCTGCATGCGCTTGCGACCTTCGAACGGGAACGGCCGGGTGACCACGGCAACGGTGAGGATGCCCAGTTCCTTGGCCACTTCGGCGATGATCGGCGCCGCACCGGTACCGGTACCACCACCCATGCCCGTGGTAATGAACACCATGTTGGTGCCCTGCAGTACTTCAGCGATGCGCTCACGGTCTTCCAGTGCCGCCTGACGACCGACTTCAGGATTGGCACCAGCACCCAGGCCCTTGGTCACACCAGTACCCAGTTGCAGGATGGTGCGCGCGCCGATGTTTTTCAGCGCCTGAGCATCGGTGTTGGCGCAGATGAACTCGACGCCTTCGATGTTGCTCTTGACCATATGATTGACGGCGTTGCCACCGCCGCCACCGACGCCGATCACTTTAATGACCGGACTTTGCGGGACGTTGTCTACGAGCTCGAACATTTTCCCTCTCCTTACAGTTCTCTAGTTTTTTGCGCCTACTACTACTGCTTTGAAACTTTAAAAGTTGCCCTGCACCCAACGCTTCAAGCGTTCCAGCACGGGTGCCTTCGGTTCATCGCCATAGCTGTTGCTGTTAATACCGGTCAGGGTCACGCCGTCGGACTGCTTTTGCAGCCCGTAGGTCAGCAGGCCCACACCGGTGGAATAAATCGGGTTGCGGACCACATCACTGAGGCCGCGAACGCTGTGCGGTACACCCAGGCGTACCGGCATGTGGAAAATCTCTTCCGCCAGCTCTACAGCGCCTTCCATCTTCGAGGTACCGCCGGTCAGGACGATGCCCGCGGGCACCAGGTCTTCGTAACCGCTACGACGCAGCTCGGCCTGGATCAGGGTGAACAGTTCGTCGTAACGTGGCTCGACCACTTCAGCCAGCGCCTGACGGGACAGTTCACGCGGAGGACGATCACCCACGCTCGGCACCTTGATGGTTTCCCCAGCACCGGCGAGCTTGGCCAGGGCGCAGGCATAGCGAATCTTGATTTCTTCGGCGTACTGGGTCGGGGTACGCAGGGCCATCGCGATGTCGTTGGTCACCTGGTCGCCCGCAATCGGGATCACTGCGGTATGACGGATAGCGCCTTCAGTGAAGATGGCGATATCGGTAGTGCCACCACCGATGTCCACCAGGCACACGCCCAGCTCTTTCTCGTCATCGGTCAGTACCGAATAGGCCGAGGCCAGTTGTTCGAGAATGATGTCGTCGATTTCCAGGCCGCAGCGACGTACACACTTCTCGATGTTCTGGGCGGCATTGACCGCGCAGGTCACCACGTGAACCTTGGCTTCCAGACGCACGCCAGACATACCCAGTGGCTCGCGCACACCTTCCTGGTTATCGATCACGTAGTCTTGCGGCAGGGTGTGCAGGACGCGCTGATCGGCAGGGATGGCCACGGCCTGGGCAGCGTCCAGGACGCGCTCAAGGTCGGCGGCGCTGACTTCACGGTCGCGAATGGCAACGATACCGTGGGAGTTCAGGCTACGGATGTGATTGCCGGCAACGCCAACGAATGCCGAGTGAATGCGGCAACCGGCCATCAGTTGGGCCTCTTCAACCGCGCGCTGAATCGACTGTACGGTCGACTCGATGTTCACGACTACGCCCTTTTTGAGGCCGCGCGATGGATGCGTACCGATCCCGACGATCTCCAGGGTACCGTCAGCCGCGACCTCGCCCACCAGCGCCACCACCTTGGAGGTGCCAATGTCCAGCCCGACGATCATTTTGCCGCTATGCGCATTTGCCATGGTCCTGCCTCTCTCTAATTCTTCGCAACGGCGGGTTGGGCCGTCGTCGGTGCATTCGGTTCCCGCCAGCCGACGGCCAGGCCGTTGGCATATCGCAGATCAATGCGGGCGATGTTGGTGATCTGCTCTTTGAGTGTCTTGTCGTAAATGGCAATGAAACGGCGCATTTTTTCCACCAAGTGGTCGCGCCCCAGCAGCAGCTCGATACCCGGACCGGCACTGCCAGCGCCCGTGGTCAGGAACCAGCTGCCACGTTCACGCAATTCCAGGCGAGCGATCGAGAAACCCATGGGCCGCAACATCTGGTTCAAAATCTGATACTGCTGCATCACTTGTAACTGCGCCCGCTGCGGCCCGATCAGCTGCGGCAGGTGCTCATAGTTGGCCAGCTCGCGCGGGGCAAAGGCCTGGCCCTTGTTGTTGAGCAGGGCATCATCCCCCCAACGCGCAATCGGCAACTGCTCTTCCAGGTGGATCACGACCTCATCCGGCCAGACGCGACGGACTTCGGCGCGAGCGATCCAGGGCATTTGCTCCAGCTCGGCGCGCATGCTCGCCAGGTCTACGGTAAAGAAGCTCGCCGCGACATAAGGCGCGATTCGCTGCTGCACCGCCTGCTGGCTGATGTAACTCAGGTCACCCTGTACGGCGATCTTGGTAATCGGCCGATCGGCGTACGGCATCAGGCGTTGCGCGCCCTCGTAGGCACCGAAACCGGCGACCACCAGCAATACCGGCCACAGCAGACGCTTGAAAACACTGAACCTTGCCTTGGGCAGGCGCGCCGACAGTGGCTCCTTGGCCACCATCCGGCTGGCACCACGCGGCACCGGCTTGCGGCCGGTGGCGGGTTGCTGATGACGTAACATCGCGCCTTGCATGGGCTTAACCTCGCGCCTCAACGCTAGCGGCCAGGATTGCCAGCACCAACTGCTGGAAGTCCAGGCCGGCTGCGCGAGCCGCCATCGGGACCAGGCTGTGATCAGTCATGCCTGGTGCGGTATTGACTTCGAGCAGCCAGAACCGGCCCTGCTCGTCCTGCATCACATCAACCCGCCCCCACCCTGCGATGCCGATGGCTTCGCAAGCACGTGCGGTAAGGTCGATCAGTTCCTGTTCCTTGGCGCTGTCCAGGCCGCAGGGAATGCGGTACTGGGTATCGTTGGCCAGGTACTTGGCGTCGTAGTCGTAGAACGAGTGCGGCGTACCCAGGGCAATCGGTGGCAGCACCTTGTCGCGCAACACGGCCACGGTGAATTCCGGCCCCTGAATCCACTGCTCGACCAGCACTTGAGCGTCATAACGGGCAGCGTCCTTCCACGCCACGATGAGCTCGTCACGGCTGTGCACCTTGGCCATGCCGATGCTCGAACCCTCATGGGCAGGCTTGACGATCAGCGGGAAGCCCAGGGCCGACGCCGCGGCAACACAGTCGGCTTCGCTGGCCAGCACGGCATGGCGCGGGGTTGGAATACCCAGGCTCTGCCAGACCTGCTTGGTCCGCAATTTGTCCATGGCCAGGGCCGACGCGAGAATGCCGCTGCCGGTGTAAGGAATGCCCAGGCACTCCAACAGGCCTTGCATGCTGCCATCTTCACCGCCGCGGCCATGGAGAATGATGAACGCGCGGTCGATCTTTTCGTTCTGCAGACGGCTGAGCAGATCGTCACCAACGTCAATGGCAACCACGTCGACGCCAGCAGACTGCAGCGCGTCAATGACCGCGGCACCCGACTTGAGCGAGACCTCACGCTCAGCGCTCTTGCCGCCATAGAGCACGGCAACCCGACCGAAATCCTTCGGTGCGATGTGTGAATGCAGTTTCGAATAGTCGTTAACAGTCATTTCGATTTCCCTTCGCTGGCTGCAGCACTCGCGAACAACGGGCTCTTCAGCAATTGTGGGGCCAGGCCACCGATATCACCTGCCCCTTGGCACAGCAGGATGTCGCCGGCACGCAGCAGAGGTTTGACCAGCGGCGCCAGTTCGATGCCGCGCTCGATGTAGATCGGGTCGAGTTGGCCGCGCTGGCGAATGCTGTGGCAAAGCTGACGGCTGTCGGCGCCGGGGATCGGCTCCTCTCCAGCGGGATAAACCTCCATCAACAGCAGCACGTTGGCATCGGCCAGTACCTGCACGAAGTCGTCGTAGAGGTCGCGGGTGCGGCTATAACGGTGCGGCTGGTACACCATCACCAGACGGCGCTCCGGCCAACCACCGCGCACGGCCTTGATCACGGCAGCCACTTCGGTCGGGTGATGGCCGTAGTCGTCCACCAGCATCACGCTGCCGCCGTCCACTGGCAGCTCGCCATAGACCTGGAAGCGTCGACCAACACCCTGGAAGCCCGAAAGCCCCTGGACGATGGCTTCGTCGGTGATGCCTTCATCGGTCGCGATGGCGATGGTTGCCAAGGCGTTGAGCACGTTATGGTTGCCCGGCATGTTCACCGAGACATCCAGCGGCTCGCGGTCACGACGCAGCACGGTGAAGTGCGTCTGCATGCCCGACTGGCGAATATTGATTGCCCGTACGTCAGCTTCTTCGCTGACGCCGTAAGTGAGGGTCGGGCGTTTGATCAGCGGCAGAATCTCACGTACCACCGGGTCGTCCAGGCATACCACTGCCAAGCCATAAAACGGCAGGTTGTGCAGGAACTCGACAAAGGTTTTCTTCAGTTTGTTGAAGTCACCCTCATAGGTCGCCATATGGTCGGCATCAATGTTGGTGACCACCGCCACCAGCGGCTGCAAGTGCAGGAAGCTGGCGTCGCTCTCATCGGCTTCGGCGATCAGGTAGCGGCTGGTGCCCAACTGGGCATTGGTACCGGCTGCATTCAGACGACCACCGATGACAAACGTCGGGTCCAGGCCACCTGCGGCGAACACCGAGGCCAACAGGCTGGTCGTGGTGGTCTTGCCGTGGGTGCCGGCAACGGCAATACCGTGACGGTAGCGCATCAACTCGGCGAGCATCTCGGCACGCGGCACCACGGGAATACGACGTTCCAGGGCCGTAGCGACTTCAGGGTTGGCTATATTGACCGCGCTGGAGACCACCAGCACATCGGCGCTGGCAGCGTTCTCGGCGCGGTGGCCGATGAAGATCTCGGCGCCGAACGACAGCAGGCGCTCGGTGACCGGCGAAGCCTTGAGATCAGAACCCGAGACCTGATAACCCAGGTTCAACAGCACTTCGGCAATGCCGCACATCCCCACACCGCCAATACCGACGAAATGGATACGACGGATACGGCGCATTTCAGGTTGAGGCATGGCTTTGCGATTCTCAACCATGGGCCACCTCCAGGCAGATATCGACCACGGTGCGGGTGGCAGCGGGCTTGGCCAAGCGCCGTGCGGTGCTGGCCATCGTGTTGAGTTTTTCCGGTTGCATCAGCACCTCGTTCAGGCGTTCAGCGAGCTGCGCTGCGCCAGTTGTCGCTTGTGGCATCAGGAAGGCGGCGCCTTCACGAGCCAGATAATGGGCGTTATGGGTCTGGTGGTCGTCGATTGCGTGGGGCAATGGCACCAGCAACGACGGCAGTCCTGCTGCCGCCAGCTCACTGACCGTCAACGCACCTGCACGGCACACCACCAGATCAGCCCAGCCATAGGCCTGGGCCATGTCCTTGATAAAGGGCTCTACCTGAGCCTCGACCCCCGCTTCGCGATAGCGCTCGGCAGTGATCTGATCATGCTGTTTCCCGGCCTGATGGAACACTTTCGGGCGGATTGGTTCCGCAACCAGCGCCAATGCCTGGGGCAACAATTTGTTCAACGGCTCGGCACCCAGGCTGCCGCCGAGGATCAAGAGGTGCGGACGGCGACCGGCCAGCGGTTCGCGCACAGGCTCCAGGAACAACTCGCTGCGTACCGGATTGCCGGTGGTACGACGTTTTTCCGAAGCGGCGAAGGTGTCCGGGAACGCTTCGCAGACACGCGCAGACAGCGGTACCAGCAAACGATTGGCCGTCCCCGCACGGGCGTTCTGTTCGTGAATCACCAGTGGCACGCCACAGAGCTTCGCCGCAACGCCGCCCGGGCCGGTGACATAGCCGCCGAAACCCAGTACGCATACGGGCTTGAGCCGACGAATCACCTGGCGCGCCTGCAACACAGCCTTGAGCACCGTGAACGGCGCCTTGAGCAGCGACAGCTTGCTCTTGCCACGCAGGCCACTGACGTTGATCAGGTGCAACTGCAGCCCAGCCTGAGGAACCAGTTCGTTTTCAATGCCTCGCGGCGTTCCCAGCCAATGTACGGTGTAACCGCGTGCCTGGAACTCACGGGCACAGGCCAGCGCCGGGAACACGTGGCCCCCAGTGCCGCCTGCCATGATCAAGACGTTCTTGCCATTAGCGGCCATGATTCGGCTCCTCGGCAAAATCGCTTTCATCGAATTCGTGCTCTTCACTGCCCAGGTGGGTTCGACTCTCCCACTCGATTCGCAGCAGCAACCCCACACAGGCACAGCAGATCACCAGGGAACTGCCACCGTAACTGAGGAACGGCAACGTCAGGCCCTTGGTCGGCAGCAGGCCGACGTTCACCCCGATATTGATCAAGAATTGACCGATCCACAGGAAGGCCAGGCCGAACGCCATGTACGCGGCAAAGAACTGCTTGGCCTTCTCGGCCCACAGACCGATGTACAGCGACCGCACCGTAACAAACAGGAACAAGGCAACGGTCGCCAGCGAGCCAACGACGCCCAGTTCTTCAGCCAGCACCGAAAACACGAAGTCGGTGTGCGCTTCAGGCAGGTAGAACTGCTTCTGTACGCTGTTGCCCAAGCCGACACCAAACCACTCGCCACGACCAAACGCAATCAGTGCCTGCGTCAGCTGGTATCCCGAACCGAACTGATCGGACCACGGGTCGGTAAAAGTAATCAAACGCGCCATCCGGTAGGGCTGGGCCTGTACCAGAACAAACACGGCTCCGACCGCCAGCACCACCATCAGACTGAAGCGGAACAACCCAACACCGCCGAGGAACAGCATCGCCGCAGCCGCCCCCATCATCACGACGGTGGCACCGAAGTCAGGCTCCATCAGCAACAGGCCGGCCATCGGCAGCAAAACGATGAATGGCTTGAAAAAGCCCATCCAGCTCTCGCGTACCTCTGTCTGCCGTCGTACCAGATAGCCGGCGAGGTAGATCACCACGAAAACCTTGGCAATTTCCGACGGCTGCACGTTGAAGAAGCTGAAGCCGATCCAGCGCATCGAACCGTTCACTTCCCGGCCAATGCCTGGCACCAGCACCAACACCAACAGGCCAAAGGCACCCACCAGCATCAGGAAGCCCATGCGTTGCCAGGTGGCAATCGGCACCATTATGGTCACTACGCCAGCGCCCAAGCCCAGCAGCACGTAAACCAGGTGACGGAACATGTGGTACAGCGGTGTGCCCGATTGCGCCGCCGCCACTTCCGAGGAAGCCGAGGTGATCATCACCAGACCCAGGCCCAACAAGGCCAGGCAACCGGCAAGCAACGGGAAGTCGAGGTCGATACCTCGCCCGGTGATCAACGGTGATGGGTAGGGCTTGATGATGCCAAAGATCATGAAAGCCCCTCCACCGCGTGGGCGAACAGACGCCCACGCTCTTCAAAGTTCTTGAACATGTCGAGGCTGGCGCAGGCGGGTGACAGCAACACGGCATCACCCGGACGGGCCAGCGCTGCGCATTGCTGGACGGCTTCGTCCAGGGTCTTCACACGAATCAGCGGCACGCTGTCGCCCAAGGCCTGGGCCAGCAATTCGGCATCGCGACCCAGCAGCACCACAGCGCGACAATGGGCTGCCACCGGAGCACGCAGGGCGCTGAAATCTGCACCCTTGCCATCACCGCCAGCCACCAGCACCAGCTTGCCGTCGATATCGGCGCCCAGGCCTTCGATAGCGGCCAAGGCTGCACCGACGTTGGTCGCCTTGGAGTCGTCGTACCAGTTCACCCCGTCACGCTCACGCAGCCACTGGCAACGGTGTGCAAGGCCGGTAAAACTGCGCAGGCTGCTCAGCATGGCATCGAACGGCAGGCCAACAGCATGGCCCAGCGCCAGCGCGGCAAGGGCATTGGACTGATTGTGAGCGCCGCGAACCTTCAGCTCACGCACCGGCATCAGGTTCTGGAATTCGAAGGCCAGGTACTTCTCGCCATTCTCCTCACGCAAACCGAATGCCCTGAAATCCGGGGCATTCAAACCGAAGGTCCAGCAGGTCTGGCCCTCGGTCAGCAGGGGACGGCTCAGGGCATCCTGGCGGTTGACCACAACCTGACGCGCGCCGCGGAAGATCCGGTGCTTGGCCAGATGATACGCCGGCAGGCCGCTGTAACGGTCCATGTGGTCTTCACTGATGTTCAGCACGGTCGCCACTTCGGCGTTGAGCTGATCCGTGGTTTCCAGCTGAAAGCTGGAAAGCTCCAGGACGTACAGTTCAACGTCGTCGCTCAACAGGTCCAGGGCGGGGGTACCCAGGTTGCCACCCACCGCAACACGCTTGCCGGCTGCCGCAGCCATCTCCCCGACCAGGGTGGTCACAGTGCTTTTGGCATTGGAGCCGCTGATCGCGACAATAGGTGCCTTGGCATTGCGGGCAAACAGTTCGATATCACCCGACAGTTTCACGCCACGGGCAGCCGCCTGTTGCAATGCAGGTGTCGCCAGCGCCAGGCCCGGGCTGACATACAGTTCGTCAGCACGGCACAGAAAGTCCACATCCAGTTCGCCGCAACGTACTTCCACCTGTGGATAGTCGCGCCGCAGCGTTGCCAGCTCCGGCGGGTTCTCGCGCGTATCGGCGACCGCAAACGCAACGCCCCGGCTCGCCAGGAAGCGAACCAGGGACATGCCGCTCTTGCCGAGGCCGACAACAATGCGGAAGTGGTCAGAAGCGATCAGGGACACGCGTGTCTACCTCAGTTTCAGGGTGGCAAGGCCAATCAGCACCAGAATCACGGTGATAATCCAGAAACGGACGATCACACGCGGCTCGGGCCAACCCTTGAGTTCAAAGTGGTGGTGGATAGGCGCCATGCGGAACACACGACGACCGGTCAATTTAAAGGACGCCACCTGGATGACCACCGACAGGGTCTCCATGACGAAAATGCCGCCCATGATGAACAGCACGATCTCCTGGCGGACGATCACGGCAATGGTGCCCAGTGCAGCACCCAGTGCCAGCGCGCCGACATCACCCATGAAGACCTGAGCCGGATAGGTGTTGAACCAGAGGAAACCCAGGCCCGCACCGATCAAGGCGCCACAGAACACGATCAGCTCGCCAGAGCCCGGTACATAAGGAATCAGCAGGTATTCAGCAAACTTCACGTTACCCGACAGGTAGCAGAAGATACCCAAGGCGCCGCCAACCATCACCGTGGGCAGAATGGCCAGGCCATCGAGGCCATCGGTCAGGTTGACCGCGTTACTCGAACCGACGATCACGAAATAGGTCAGCACCACGAAGCCAATGCCCAACGGAATGGTGACATCCTTGAGCATCGGTACGATCAGCGTGGTCTCGACGCTGGTCGGTGCCGTCATGTACAGGAAGATCGCAGCGCCCAGGCCGAACACCGATTGCCAGAAATACTTCCAGCGGCTCGGCAGGCCACGCGAATTCTTTTCAATCACCTTGCGGTAGTCGTCAACCCAACCAATGGCGCCAAACAGCAGCGTGACGATCAGCACGACCCACACATAACGGTTGCTCAGGTCGGCCCAAAGCAGCGTACTGATGGCAATGGCCGACAGGATCAAGGCACCACCCATGGTCGGGGTACCGGACTTGGACAAGTGCGATTGCGGGCCGTCATTACGCACCGCCTGACCGATCTGGCGAATCTGCAGCGTGCGGATCATCCAGGGCCCCAGGCACAGGGCCAGCGACAACGCCGTCAGCACACCCAGAATCCCGCGCAGGGTCAGGTACTGAAAGACCGCGAAGCCTTTGTAGAACTGTTGCAGATACTCGGCCAACAGCAGCAGCATTAATGTTTCTCCCCGCTGGAACCGCACAAGGCCGCCACGACGTTTTCCATCGCAGCGCTGCGCGAACCCTTGATCAAAATGGTGGTATTGCCAGCCTGCTCGCCACGAACGGCTTCGATCAGGTCGGCTTGAGTAGCGAAGTGGCGGGCATTGATGCCAAACGCCTTAACAGCGTGAGCCATCATTGGCCCTACGGCATAGAGTGCCGAAACCTTGTCTTTGGCGTAGTCGCCCACCTGCCGATGCCCTTCCTCGGCCCACTGGCCCAGTTCGCCAATATCCCCGAGCACCAGAACAGTGCGCCCGGAAAAGCCGGCGAGTATATCAACGGCAGCACACATGGAGGTGGGGTTTGCGTTGTAAGTGTCATCGATCACCCGAACGCCATTTGCAGCCATCTGTACCACGGTGCGGCCCTTGACGGGCTGCACGGCATTCAGGCCGGCAACAATACCTTCAAGTGTCAGACCAAAGGCATAGGCGGCAGCGGCGGCAGCCAAGGCATTGCTGACGTTGTGCGTGCCGAGCAGGTTCAACTGCACCCGCGCCGAACCCAGAGGGCTACGCAAGTCGAATGCGGGGCAACCGCGCACATCGCGATCAAGCGCAGTGGCATGGAAATCAGCGGCAGCATTGTTCAGCGCAAAACTGATCACACGGCGATCGCCTGCGCGCTGCTTCCAGGTAGCGAACGCCTTGTCATCAAGGTTGAGGATCGCCACGCCATCCTGATCGAGGCCCTCAAGGATTTCACCTTTGGCTTCAACAATCTTTTCCGGACCGCCAAATTCGCCGACATGAGCCGTACCGGCATTGTTGATCAAGGCGACATGCGGCCGGGTCAGGCCAACGGTGTAGGCGATTTCGCCGATGCGCGAAGCACCCAGCTCAATAACCGCCGCAGTGTGCTCCGATGCCAACTCCAGCAGCGTCAATGGCGCGCCAAGGTCGTTGTTCAGATTGCCACGGGTGGCCAACACCGGCCCACGGGTGCGCAGGATACTGGCGAGCATCTCTTTAACCGTGGTTTTACCGCTAGAGCCGGTAATCGCCGCGACAGGCTTGTCGAACCGGACACGGTTCAGCGCACCCAGTTGGCCCAGTGCCAGACGACTGTCGGCCACGATCAGCTGTGGCAAACCAGTACCTGGCACTTCACGCTCGACCAACGCCGCCACAGCCCCCTTGGCTGCAACATCGTTCAGGTAGTCGTGCCCATCGAAACGCGGCCCGGTCAGCGCCACGAACAACTGCCCCGGGGTAATTGCACGGCTGTCGATACTGACGCCATTGAACGTGGCATCACTGCCATGCACACGTGCCTGCAATGCTACGGTCAACTCGCTGAGCGACAGTGGCTTAAGCATGAGTAACCTCCCAGGCGCTCAACGCGCGCTCGGCTTCAACCAGATCGGAGAACGCATGCCGCTGGCCATTGATCTCTTGATAATCTTCGTGCCCTTTGCCGGCCAGGACGACGACATCATCGGCCGCCACACTGGCGATCAGTTGGGCGATAGCTTCACCGCGCCCGGCAACGAATTCGACGGCTGTCACGTCATCGAAGCCTGCACGAATGTCCGCAAAAATCTGCTGCGGATCTTCACTGCGCGGGTTGTCGTCAGTGACCAGCACACGATCAGCCAGACGCTCGGCAACCTGCGCCATCAGCGGTCGTTTGCCGCGATCACGGTCACCACCGCACCCGAACAGGCACAACAACTGCCCCTTGGCGTGCGGGCGCAGAGCTTCAAGTACCTTTTCCAAGGCGTCCGGGGTATGTGCGTAATCGACCACCACCAAAGGCCGCTTGCCGCCACCCAGGCGCTGCATGCGCCCAACCGGCCCATCCAGCTCGGGGGTGACCTTGAGAATTTCATCCAGCGGGTAATCCAGCGCCAGCAATGTGCCGACCGCAGCCAGCATATTGCTCAGATTGAAGCGCCCAAGCAGGCGGCTACGCAGGGTACGTTCGCCCTGAGCCGTCACGATCACGGCGCGCACGCCATCATCATCGAAATGAGCTTCGCGGCAATAAAGCGAGGCCTCGGCATCGATCAAGCTGTAGCTGATAAGACGCGCATCACTGGATTCGGCAGCGAGGCGGCGACCAAAGTCGTCGTCCAGGTTGACCACCCGGCACCGCAGGTTCGGCCAGGCAAACAGGCGTGCCTTGGCAGCCTCGTAGTCCTGCATGCTGCCGTGGTAATCCAAATGATCACGCGACAAATTGGTCATCACAGCAATATCGAACGCAAGGGCTGCGACCCGGCCTTGATCCAACGCGTGAGAGGACACTTCCATGGCCACCGCACGAGCGCCCTGGTTTTTCAGATCGTTGAGCGTGGCCTGTACCGCAATAGGGTCAGGCGTCGTCAGGCGGCCACTTTGCAAAGCACCATAAAACCCGGTGCCCAAGGTACCGATCAGACCGCAGTGCTGGCCAAGACGGTCCAACGCCTGAGCCACCAACTGAGTCACACTGGTCTTGCCGTTGGTTCCAGTGACACCCACCAGGTCCAGCAGACGGCTGGGCTCGCCATAGAAACGCCCGGCGATGTCCGACAACTGGGCAGCCAGGCCCTTGACCGGAATCAACGGCACATCCGTGAGCGGCAACACGCTGGCGCCGTCAGCCTCATAGGCAACAGCCGCGGCACCGCGCGCCAGCGCATCGGCAATGTGCTCGCGCCCGTCCACACGCGTCCCCGGCACCGCCAGGAACAGATCGCCAGGACGCACGTTACGACTGTCGAGCGTCAGCTCGCGAATCAATGGATCGCGCGAGGCTTGGGCGAACAGCTTACTCAATGGCATTGTCATTATCCGCGCCCTCCTTTGGCGGGCGCAGCATTGACCTGCTGCGGTGGAATAGGTGCCGGCAGGTTGTCCGGCGGAACGTTCATCAAACGCAGGGTGCCCGACATGACCTTGCTGAACACCGGCGCAGAAACCAGGCCACCGAAGTAACCACCTTTGCTCGGCTCGTCGATGACCACCACGATGGCGTAACGCGGATCACTCATGGGCCCGAAGCCGGCGAACAGGGATCGGTAGGCGTTCTCGGTATAACCTTTGGAACCAATGGTGGCCTTACGGGCCGTACCGCTCTTGCCGCCGACGTGATAGAACGGCACCTGCGCACGGAACACCCCACGCGGCGCTTCGATTACTTGCTGCAGCATGCCTTGAATGGTTTCTGCGGTTTCCTTCGGCACTACCTGGGTTTCTTCAGGTGCCTTGTCGGTCTTGAGAATGCTCAACGGCACCATCTTGCCGTCGTTGGCCAATGCCGCATACGCGTGCACCAACTGCAACGCGGTAACCGACAAACCATAGCCATAAGACAGCGTGGCGGTCTCGGCCTTGCGCCACTCACGGTGGTTCGGCAAGTTACCGACGCGCTCGCCCGGGAACCCCAGGCCGGTGTACTGGCCCAGGCCCAATTGAGCCATGACGCGATAGATCGCCTCGCCGCCAATATCGAAGGCGATCTTGCTCATGCCGACGTTACTGGAGTTGATCAGGATGCCCGTCAGATCGAGGATCGGGCCTTCGGTCTTGGAAACGTCACGAATGGTGTAACGGCCCAGCTGCAAGGTACCGGGATACACCTCGACCTTGTCGGTCGGCTTCCAGCGTCCGCTTTGCAGCGCCGCACTCATCGACAATGGCTTGACGGTGGAGCCTGGCTCGAACACATCGATGATGGCCCGGTTACGCATCGCAGCGGGGAACATGCTGCGACGGTTGTTCGGGTTGTAGGTTGGCTGGTTGACCATTGCCAGGACTTCGCCAGTCTTCACGTCCATGATCACCAGGCTACCGGCCTTGGCTTCCTGCTCGGCAATCGCATTGCGCAGCTCGCGGGTAGCCAGGTACTGCAGACGCAGGTCAATGGACAACGCCAAGGTCTTCCCTGCCTTGGCGTTCTTGGTTACCTGGATGTCCTTGATAAGTCGGCCACGCCGATCCTTGATCACCTGACGTTTTCCCGGGACCCCGGCCAGCCAGTCATCGTAGGCCAGTTCCACACCTTCCCGACCGTGATCATCAAGGTCGGTGAAACCAACCATGTGCGCAGTTACGTCACCGGCCGGATAGAACCGCCTGAACTCCTCGATGCCGTAGACGCCCGGTATTTTCAGGTCGAGCACAACCTGTCCTTGCTCTGGGGTCAGGCCGCGCACCAGATAAATGAACTCTTTGTTGGCCTGCGCCTCAAGACGCTGGCTCAACTGATTGGGATCCTGCTTGAGGGCGGCCGCCAACACCGGCCAACGGTCCTTGCCTGCTTGCATCTCCTTCGGGTTGGCCCACAGCGTGGTAACCGGTGTACTGACCGCCAGCGGTTCGCCGTTGCGGTCGGTAATCAACCCACGGTGTGCAGGAATGGGAATATGGCGCAGGCTGCGCGCATCGCCTTGCCCCTTGAGAAAGTCACGGTCGACTACCTGCAAATCGACGATTCGCCAGGCAATGGCGCCGACCATCAAGGCCAGCAGCGCAAGCACCACGCGAAACCGCCACGGATAAAGCGCACCCTCAAGCTTCATCATGGCACCACCATCCTTACTTCATCGGCGCCAGGAATACGCATTTTCAACTGCTCGCTAGCCAGGCTCTCGATCCGGCTGTGGGCGGTCCAGGTACTTTGTTCAAGGATCAAACGACCCCACTCGGCCTGCGCCTTGTCGCGCTCGTTCAATTCGCCATAGAGGGTGTTAAGCAGTTGACGATTCCAGTGCGCGCTGTAGGACACGGCGATCGCCGAAATGAGCACGCCAATGAACAGCAGCAGCATCAGGAAGCTTCCGCCTGGTAGAGGCTTGGCAAAAAGCTTGCTCACCGCAGCTTCTCCGCAACCCGCATGACCGCGCTACGCGAACGCGGGTTAGCCTTGAGCTCAGCGTCGGAGGCGAACTGCGCCTTGCCGTGCACCTTGATCTTCGGCTCGAAAGGCTTGTGCTGTACAGGCAGGTTGCGCGGCAGGTTATCGGCCTCACCCTTGACCAGTTTGCGCATGAACAGTTTGACGATCCGGTCTTCCAGGGAGTGGAAGCTGATCACCACCAGACGACCGCCAATCTCCAGCATCTCGAGCGCAGCCTCCAGGCCAGCCTCAAGATCACCCAGCTCGTTATTGACGTGAATGCGCAGCCCCTGGAATGCACGGGTTGCCGGGTTCTTGCCCTTCTCCCATGCCGGATTGGCTACCTTGAGCACTTCGGCGAGGTCTGCGGTACGGGTAAACGGCTGCACCTGACGACGCTCGACCACGGCACGGGCCATCCGCTTGGCGAAACGCTCCTCGCCGTACTCCTTGAATACCCGGGCAATTTCCTCTTCGGGCGCCGTAGCAATGAATTCTGCCGCACTGATACCCCGCGAAGGGTCCATGCGCATATCCAGAGGGCCATCGTTCAAAAAGCTGAAACCGCGCTCGGGGTCATCCAGCTGAGGCGAGGAAACGCCCAGATCAAGCAGCACGCCACTGACCTTGCCGGCCAGGCCGCGCGCGGAAACCTCTGCACCCAGCTCGGCAAAACTGCGCTGCACAATAACAAAGCGGCCGTCTTCGGCCGCCAGCGCTTGCCCGGTTGCAATCGCTTGAGGATCTTTATCGAAGCCGAGCAGTCGCCCTTGCGGCCCCAAATGCCGAAGGATCAAACGGCTGTGACCGCCACGACCGAACGTGCCGTCCAGGTAGCAGCCATCGGCGCGTATGGCGAGAGCCTCGACGGCTTCGTCAAGCAGCACGGTGATGTGGTTAAAGCCGCTATCTATAGTCACAGGATCAAATCACGTAGTTCATCAGGCATGGCGCCCGGTTGTTGAATGGCCGCCAGGTCTGCTGCAGCAACAGCATTCCAGGCATCCTCGTCCCACAATTGGAATTTGTTCAGTTGCCCCACAAGCATTGCGCGCTTGTCGAGCTTGGCGTACTCACGCAAACGCGGAGGCACCAGGAAGCGCCCACTGCCATCAAGCTCCAGATCAACCGCATTGCCGATCAGCAAACGCTGCAGGCGACGGTTCTCTTCACGCAATGACGGCAAGGCACGCAACTTGGCTTCAATAATTTCCCATTCATCAAGCGGGTAGACACACAAACAGGGGTCAACGGCATCAATTGTCACGATCAATTGCCCGGAACTGCGCGAATCAAGCTCGTCACGGTACCGGCTCGGCATTGCGAGACGGCCCTTAGCGTCGAGGTTGATAGCGTTTGCTCCGCGGAACACGGCTGCGCTTCCCTAATTGTTTGTTTTTTGTGCCTGAAAACCCACTTCATGCCACTTTCTGCCACTTGCGCACACTATAGGAATCCGCCCACCACACCGTCAAGGCACCCTTATAGGGAAAACCCTTACAGATCGGAGATTTAGCGCAACATTGGATAATGAAGAGACTTATCGGAGGGATTTTTGACGATAAATTGCGAGCTCACTCAAACGGATGGAGTGTGAACTTAAAGTAGTTTCTCAAGAGTAAGATTTTTTCGGTATTACCAAAGCGAATCTGCTATCGATTCAAGCAGGGGAGGGAAAAAGGTGGAGAGTCGATCTGTAAGCCGGGTTCTGTCGAGGACAGTCATTCCTCTACGACGGCCATCACTGGACGCCTTTAGCAACCTACCCGGTTCCAACGCGGGCCGCGCCATATGGAACCCTATTTGGTCTTGCTCCGAGTGGGGTTTACCTAGCCACGAACTGTTACCAGACGTGCGGTGCGCTCTTACCGCACCTTTTCACCCTTACCGGTACCGAAGTACTTAGGCGGTTATTTTCTGTGGCACTTTCCGTAGGCTCGCGCCCCCCAGGCATTACCTGGCACTCTGCCCTATGGAGCCCGGACTTTCCTCCCCCCTCTTTTGCAGAACAAAAGAAGGCAGCGACTGTCCAATCGACTCTCCGCCGCGAAGGTTAACGGTTGAAAGGCTCAAGAACAAGCTTAAATAGAAAGAATGGCCAGGTGATATCACTCGCCTTTCTGTTTTTCCAAGGCAACTTGATACAAAACATTCTTGCGTACACCGGTAATTTCCGCAGCCAATGCAGCTGCACGCTTGAGCGGCATTTCTGCAAGCAGCAGATCGAGCACACGCATCGCCTCGGCACTGACGGCTTGCTCATCCTCCGGTGCCACCCAACCGGCAACCAGCACCACGCACTCTCCGCGCTGCTGATTACTGTCGGACTCAACAAAGGCACGCAACTCGGCCAGCGGCAACCCCTTGAGCGTCTCGAACGTTTTGGTCAACTCACGCGCCAGAAGTGCCGGGCGCTCAGCACCAAACACCGACTCCATATCCTGCAGACACTCGAGGATTCGATGCGGCGCTTCGTAGAAGATCAATGTACGTGGCTCCTCCTTGAGCTGGCCCAGGCGCGCCTTGCGCCCGACAGCCTTGGCCGGCAGAAACCCTTCGAAAATGAAACGATCGGACGGCAAGCCCGCGGCGGACAGCGCCGCAATCAAGGCACACGCGCCAGGGACAGGCACCACCGCAATACCCGCTGCGCGCGCCTGCCGGACCAGGTGATAGCCCGGGTCGGAAATCAACGGCGTACCCGCATCGGAAATCAGCGCAACACTGTCGCCGGCCTGCAAACGGGTAATGAAGCGATTACCCTCGTCACGCTCATTGTGCTCATGACACGCCGCCAAGGGTGTGTTGATCCCGAAGTGCTGCAGCAACCGCACCGAGTGCCGCGTGTCCTCGGCCGCGATCAGCGCCACACTACTCAGAATCTTCAGGGCGCGCGCACTGATGTCATCCAGATTGCCAATCGGCGTGGCCACTACGTACAACGTACCGGCGGTGGAATTGGAAGCACCTGAAGCATCGGTCACAGCACACACCCATCATCGAGATCAAAGGCGCTATTGTAGCCCGATCGCCAGCAACAATGCGTAACCAAGACCTGCCTGGCACGAAGCCGAGCGACCTATAGTGAAGGTTTAGCGCCAGCGAGATCGCACCCAAGCAAGCGCTTGGGTACAATTGCAGGTTAATTTGATCGAGTAACAGGACATTTACATGATCGCTAGCCTGCGGCTGCTCTCAGCCCTCTGTCTCGCTGCCCTGCTGGCAGCCTGCGCCAGTTCGCCCTCATCAAGCCTGGGCGAGTTGCCACGCACTCCAGATGCCAGCATCGAGCAACTGCTCGACCAGGCCGCCACCAGCAAGACACCGGAAAAAGCCGCACTGTTGCGCCTGAGCGCGGCAGACTTGGCTCACACGCAAAAAGACAACGCACGTGCCTCGCAGATTCTTGAGCAGGTGCCGCTGGAATCACTCAAGCCCGCACAACAGGTCTTTGCCAGCACCTTGAGCGCCGAACTGGCGATGAGCCGTAATCAGCCCAAAGCTGCACTCAGCGCCCTGAGCCACCCCAGCCTGGCCCGCCTGAGCGAACTGCCGAAGGAGCAACAGGCTCGTACCTACAGCGTGCGCGCCGCCGCCCTTGAGGCCGACGGCCAAACCCTGGCGGCTGCCCAGGAGCGTGTTCAGTTGGCACCATTGCTCGCGGGCAACGCAGCCAACGCCAACCACGAAGCCATCTGGAGCCTGGTTTCCGCCCTGCCGAGCGAGCAACTGCAGAGCGTCAGCATGGGTAGCGACCCCTTGGCCGGCTGGGCCAGCCTGGCGCTGGCCGTGAAAAACGCAGGCACGCTGGAACAGCAACAGGTCGCCATCGAAACCTGGCGCGGCCAACACAGCGAACACCCTGCTGCCCTGCAACTGCCGCTGCCATTGGTAAAACTCAAGCAACTGGCCAGTCAGCCATTGACCAAAATTGCCCTGCTGCTGCCGCAGGAAGGTCAGCTGGCATCGGTAGCCCGCGCCCTGCGTGACGGCTTCATGGCTGCACACCTGCAAGCCCAGCAAGCCGGCCAGCAACCACCTGCAATCCAGGTGTTCGACAGCTCGCGCCTGACATCCCTGGATGACTTCTATCGCCAGGCACAGGCTGCCGGCGTACAACTGGTCATCGGCCCGCTGGAAAAGCCACTGGTCAAACAACTGAGCACCCGCACCCAACTGCCTATCACAACCCTCGCCCTGAACTACAGCGACGTCGGCCAAGGCAACCCACCACAACTGTTCCAGTTCGGCCTGGCCGCCGAAGACGAAGCACGTGAAGTGTCCCGCCGCGCCCATGCCGATGGCATGCGCCGCGCTGCAGCCCTGGTGCCACGTGGCGAATGGGGCGACCGCGTACTCAAGGCCTTCCGTCAGGACTGGGAAGCCAAAGGCGGCACCCTGATCGCAGCCGAGCATATCGACCAGCCTGTGGCCCTCGCCCAGCAAATCGCTGAGCTGTTCCAACTGCGCCAAAGCGAAGGCCGCGCGAAGAGCCTGCAGAGCACGGTCGGCGGTAACGTCTCGGCACAACCGTCACGCCGCCAGGACATCGACTTCATTTTCCTCGCTGCCACCCCGCAGCAGGCCCAGCAAATCAAGCCGACCCTGAACTTCCAGTACGCCGGCGACGTACCCGTGTACGCAACCTCGCACCTGTACAGCGCTTCAGGCGACGTCAACCAGTACAACGACATGAACGGCATTCGCTTCTGCGAAACCCCATGGCTGCTCGATACCGGCAATTCGCTGCGTCAACAGGTCGTTCGCCAATGGCCACAAGCCGGCGGCAGCCTGGGTCGTCTTTATGCCATGGGTATTGATGCCTACAGCCTCGCGCCTCGCCTGAGCCAGCTCAAGGCACTGCCAGACACCCGTATCGAAGGCTTCTCCGGCAGCCTGAGCATGGGCCAGAGCCAGCGCATCGAACGCCAACTGCCCTGGGCGGAGTTCTCCGCCGGCCAGGTCAAACGCTTGCCCGATACACCACGCTAATGCCCGACAGTTCGCGCCAGAAGGCCGGCCAAGCCGCCGAACAGCAGGCCCTGCAGTACCTTCAGGGACAAGGTCTGCACCTGCTGGCGCAGAACTGGCGATGCAAACGCGGTGAGCTTGATCTGGTCATGCTCGACAGCGATACAGTAGTATTCGTCGAAGTTCGTTACCGGCTGCACGCAAGCTTCGGCGGCGCACTCGGCAGTATCGATGCCCGCAAGCAGGAAAAACTGGCGCTGGCCGCCGAACATTTTCTGCAACAGGAAGCACGATGGGCCAGGCACCCTTGCCGATTCGATGTCATTGCCCTGCAAGGTCGCGGCCATGCAGGGCAAGCACTCGAATGGCTGAAAAATGCCTTCGAATGCTAAGCCAGCGCCTGGCAATGCATCGTTTACCCACCGAACTCAATTTGCTCTTTGCTTCACGGGCTGCACAGTCATGTGCCGGGGTATCCGGCTTCCCGACGCGCCCGGCCAGCCGCCCCACTTAAGGTCACACTGATGGACATGCAATCCCGAATTCGCCAGCTTTTCCAGGCCAGCATCAACACCAAGCAACAGGCGATGGACGTCCTTGCACCTCACATCGAGCAAGCCAGCCAGGTGATGGTCAATGCCCTGCTTAATGAGGGCAAGATGCTCGCATGCGGCAACGGTGGGTCGGCCGGCGACGCCCAGCACTTTTCCTCGGAACTGCTGAACCGCTTCGAACGTGAACGCCCAAGCCTGCCAGCGATCGCCCTGACGACCGATAGCTCGACCATCACCTCGATCGCAAACGATTACAGCTACAACGAGGTGTTCTCCAAGCAGATCCGTGCCCTTGGCCAACCCGGCGATGTGCTGCTGGCAATTTCGACCAGCGGCAACTCGGCAAACATTATTCAAGCGATCCAGGCCGCACATGATCGCGAAATGATTGTCGTAGCTCTGACTGGGCGCGACGGAGGCGGCATGGCTTCGTTGTTGCTGCCAGAGGACGTCGAGATTCGTGTCCCGGCCGACGTCACCGCACGCATCCAGGAAGTCCACCTGCTGGCGATCCACTGTCTCTGCGATCTGATCGACAGCCAATTGTTTGGGAGTGAAGAATGACCGCAAAACGCCTGGGCCTGATGGCCCTGACCTTGTGCCTCGGCCTGAATGCCGGTTGCAGCTCGGTAATTAGCGCAAGCCGCGAAGCCCCGATCGAGGATGATCGCGGCACGCGCACACTCGGCAGCAAGATTGACGACTCACTGATCGAAACCAAGGTGGCGGTGAACGTCGCCAAGGCCAGTCCCGACCTGGACAAGAATTCGCACATTGTCGTAAGCAGCTACAACGGTATCGTGCTGCTGGCGGGCCAGACCCCCCGCGCCGACCTCAAGAGCCTCGCCGAACAGGCCGCAAGCCAGGTTCAACGCGTCAAGAAGGTGCATAACGAACTGCAGGTCATCCAGCCCTCTTCGCTGCTCGCCCGCAACAATGACACCTGGCTGACCACCAAGATCAAAACCCAGATGCTGGCCGATGCCAACATACCCGGTTCGCGCATCAAGGTGATCACCGAGAACGGTATCGTCTACCTCCTCGGCCTCATGACCCAGCAAGAGGCCGCACGCGCAACCAGTCTGGTTCAGGGTGTGTCCGGGGTACAGAAGATCGTCAAGCTGTTCGAGTACATCGACTGATCCACAGCCTGACGCACCATCGACTGCCCGGACTCCGGGCATCGCGCACAAAAAAGGCGATCCACCTGGATCGCCTTTTTTGTTACTTGACCACTTTCAAGCTAGGCCGGCCACTTGGGCGCGGCGGTGGATTGTCGGTGTCATCGCCCGATTCATCCTCCCCCTCAAGCTCGTCGTCGTCCACCAGAGGCGGCTCAAGCTCGAACACCATACCCTGACCATTCTCTCGAGCGTAAATGCCCAGAATCGCACCTGTGGGCACGTAGAGGGTATGCGCAACGCCACCAAAGCGACCCTCGAAGCTCACGGCCTCGTTATCCATGTGCAAATGACGCACGGCACTGGGCGAAATGTTCAAGACGATCTGACCATCACTGGCAAAGCCTTGCGGCACCTGTACCGCCGGGTACTCGGCATTGACCAACATATGCGGCGTGCAATCGTTGTCCACGATCCACTCATACAACGCACGCACCAAATAAGGGCGACTGGAGTTCATAAACGGCTCCTTAAAACCTAACGCATTTCACGTTCAGCAGCGGACAGGCTCGCCTGGAAAGCTTCACGAGCGAACTGGCGCTCCATGTAGTCCAGCAACGGTTTTGCCGGCCGCGGCAATTCAATACCCAACACCGGCAAACGCCAGAGTATGGGCAGTAGACAACAGTCGACCAGACTTTGCTCCTCGCTCAAGAAACAAGGTTTTTCAGCAAACAGCGGAGAAACGCCAGTAAGGCTCTCTCGCAGCTCTTTGCGCGCCTGAGCGCGCGCGCTGTCCTTGCTGCGCGGATCAAGAATCAGATCAACCAACCCACACCAGTCGCGCTGGATGCGGTGTATCAGCAACCGGCTGTTGGCTCGGGCTACCGGATACACCGGCAGCAAGGGCGGGTGCGGATAACGCTCGTCGAGGTACTCCATCACCACGGTCGACTCAAACAACGCCAGATCGCGATCAACCAGTGTCGGCAGACTGCCGTAAGGGTTCACTTCAATCAGCTTTGCCGGCTGCTGACCGGCAGGCACATCAATGATCTGGACACTGACCCCCTTCTCGGCGAGAACAAGGCGTACCCGATGAGAATAGTGGTCAGCGGGGTCGGAGTAGCAGGCTAACCGGTTGGTCACGCCCATGGTGATCCTCCTCGCGAATGTAATTATGAATGGTACAAATGCAAACGCGCCCTGCGGACACCCCTGCGTTGCAGAGGCGCCCCAGGGCGCGTTCAACTACCAGAAACTACTGCGTGATCAGTGCACGTCCTTCCAGTATTCGCGCTTGAGCAGGTAAGCGAATACGAAGAAGAAGGCCAGGTACAGCAGCACGTAAGTACCGATGCGCTGGCTTTCCAGTTTGACCGGGTTGGCCGAGTACGCCAGGAAGGTCACCAGGTTCTTGACCTTCTCGTCGAACTGCTCTTCGTTCAGGGTACCGGATTTCGGCACGATGGTCAGCTGGTCACACGCCTCATGGGTCAACGGCGTACCGGTCAGCGGGTCGAATTGCTTCTTGCCGTCAGTGACGATCTGGACCTGCTTGCAACCGATGACCTGCCGACCCTGCAACCCTACCAGCACGTTAGGCATGCCCACGTTAGGGAACACGGTGTTGTTCACACCCCAAGGACGCGCCTTGTCCTCATAGAAGCCATGCAGGTAGCTGTAGAGCCAGTCAGTACCACGCACCCGGGCAACCAGGGTCAGGTCAGGCGGCGCGGCGCCGAACCAGGCCTTGGCATCGTTGGGCTGCATGCCGACTTTCATGTGATCACCGATCTTGGCACCGGTGAACACCAGCTTCTCGAGCATCAGCTCGTGCGGGATACCGAGGTCATCGGCAACGCGCTCGTAACGCTGGAACTTGGCGCCGTGGCAACCCATGCAATAGTTTGCAAAGGTGCGCGCACCGTCCTGCAGAGCGGCCTTGTCAGTCAGATCGATATCAACCTTCTGCAGCTCGACGGTTTCACCACCGGCAGCAAAGGTCAACGAAGGCATCACTGCCAGAATCAATACTGCAAATAGCTTTTTCATCAGCCAGTCACCCTTTCCGGAACCGGTTTGGTCTTCTCGAGCCTGGTATAGAACGGCATCAGAATGAAGTAGGCGAAGTACAGGAAGGTACATACCTGCGACAGTAAGGTACGACCCGGAGTCGGCGCCAGAACACCCAGCACGCCCAGGATCACGAACGAAATGCAGAACACCACCAGCCAGATCTTGCTCAGCCAGCCTTTGTAGCGCATCGATTTGACCGGGCTACGGTCAAGCCAAGGCAGCACGAACAGCACGGCAATGGCGGCACCCATGGCTACGACACCAAGCAGCTTGTCAGGGACGGCACGCAGAATCGCGTAGAACGGCGTGAAGTACCATACAGGCGCAATGTGCGCAGGTGTCTTGAAGGCGTTCGCCTGCTCGAAGTTCGGCTTCTCGAGGAAGTAACCGCCCATTTCCGGGAAGAAGAACACGATCAGACAGAAGACGAACAGGAAGACCACGACACCGACGATATCCTTGACGGTGTAGTACGGATGGAAAGGAATGCCGTCGAGCGGAACACCGTTCTCATCTTTCAGCTTCTTGATGTCGACACCATCCGGGTTGTTCGAACCTACTTCGTGCAGCGCCAGAATGTGCAGCACTACCAGACCCAGAATCACGATTGGCAGGGCAATCACGTGCAAGGCGAAGAAGCGGTTCAGGGTAATACCGGAGATCAGGTAGTCACCACGAATCCATTGGGTGAGGTCATCACCGATGACCGGGATCGCACCGAACAGCGAGATGATCACCTGGGCACCCCAGTAGGACATCTGGCCCCACGGCAGCAGGTAACCCATGAAGGCCTCGGCCATCAGCGCCAGGTAGATCAGCATACCGAAGATCCACACCAGCTCACGCGGCTTCTGGTAAGAGCCGTAGAGCAAACCGCGGAACATGTGCAGATAGACAACGACGAAAAACGCCGATGCACCGGTAGAGTGCAGGTAACGCAGCACCCAGCCGTATTCAACGTCACGCATGATGTATTCGACGGAGGCGAAGGCCTCTTCCGCCGACGGCGTGAAGCTCATGGTCAGCCAGACGCCCGTGACGATCTGGTTAACCAGCACCAGCAGCGCCAGGGAGCCAAAGAAATAGAAGAAGTTGAAATTCTTCGGTGCGTAGTACTTGCTGAGATGGTCTTCCCACATCTTGGTCGCGGGGAAGCGCGCATCAACCCAATCCATGAACTTACTCATCACGCTTTCTCCTGATCGACACCGACGACAATGATGTCGTCCGACTCATAAGAGTACGGCGGCACCGGCAGATTGAGCGGCGCTGGCTGAGACTTGTAGACCCGACCCGCCAAATCGTAGTGGGAGCCGTGGCAAGGGCAGAAATAGCCACCCACCCACTTCGGCCCCAGATCGACCGGCGCCACTTCTGGGCGGAACGTCGGGGAGCAACCCAAATGCGTGCAAAGGCCAACCAGCACAAGAATTTCAGGCTTGATCGAACGATTCGACGGATCGACGTAAGCCGGCTGAACCGATGCCTTGGATTCAGGGTCAGAGAGGTCGCCGGCAATCTTTTTCAGGTTGCCCAGAATTTCTTCTGTACGGCGAACGACGAACACGGGCTGGCCGCGCCACTCAGCGATTAGCTGCTGACCTGGCTCGATCTTGGCGATATTGACTTTCACCGGTGCACCTGCGGCTTTCGCCTTGGCACTGGGGAACCATGACCCCACGAACGGGACCGCAGCCCCCACCGCTCCAGCAGCACCTACCACAGACGTGGCTGCTACTAGGAAGCGACGCCGGCCTGCATTGACGCCGTCATTGCTCATTCAGTCCTCTCCCATCAGCTTTGTGGCCTGTTGCAACAGGCATCTACTAAATAATTTCTGAACTGCGTAAAAATTTGCCGAATGGTAATTAAAAGACCCTGCTCTGACAAGGTGATTAGCCCGGCCAAAACCTTGGACCCCTTGCAGTGCTTGACTTGCATCTATGCGGCAAGTTGTCACACCAAAGTCCGACTCATGTATTCAAGACATAAAAAAAGCCCAGTTCCACCTGGAACTGGGCTTTTTTTGAATACTGTAGCGAATTAACGCTTCGAGTATTGCGGACGCTTACGTGCTTTACGCAGACCCACTTTCTTACGCTCGACTTCACGAGCATCGCGGGTGACGTAGCCAGCGCGACGCAGAGCGCTACGCAGGGTTTCGTCGTAGTCCATCAGAGCGCGAGTGATACCGTGACGGATAGCACCGGCTTGACCGCTGACACCACCACCGATAACGGTGACGTAGATGTCGAACTTCTCGGTGGTTTCAGTCAGTTCCAGCGGCTGGCGAACGACCATGCGCGCGGTTTCACGACCGAAGAACGTCTCGAGAGAACGGTTGTTGATGGAGATGTTGCCAGTGCCCGGACGCAGGAAAACGCGAGCGGTTGCGGTCTTGCGACGGCCAGTGCCGTAATTTTGAGTCGCCGACATAATGAACTATTCCGTTAAATCTTCAGTTCTTGGGGCTGCTGAGCAGTATGAGGGTGAGTAGCGCCCGCATAGACTTTCAGCTTACGGTACATGTCGCGACCCAGTGGGTTCTTAGGCAGCATGCCTTTAACCGCGGTCTCGATCACGCGCTCTGGGGCCTTGGCGATCAACTTCTCGAAGTTGATTTCCTTGATACCGCCCGGGAAGCCGGAGTGGGAGTAGTACATTTTGTCCGAAGTTTTGGCGCCAGTCACACGCACCTGCTCGGCATTGATAACGACGATGTAGTCGCCGGTGTCAACGTGAGGGGTGTATTCTGGTTTGTGCTTGCCACGCAGACGGCTAGCGATTTCGGTAGCCAGACGACCCAGGGTCTGACCAGCGGCGTCAACTACGAACCAGTCGCGCTTTACTGTTTCCGGTTTAGCAGTAAAAGTTTTCATTCTTTATAGCCTCAGAGGCCGCCCAGCGAAAATAAGACGGCAGATCTTACTGGATAGTGCGCACCTTGACAAGTCAAGGACACAGCCGCACACGGACGCTATCGGGGGCTCGGGTCAGCGCGTCCAATATTCGGCAGGGTTCTTCGGTACGCGGGGCATCACTTCCGCAGCACAGAGAGGGGCTGAATTATCCAGATTGCGAAAAAAAATTCAACCTGCTTTTATGCTTCTTTTGCCTTGGGAGATGCAAATGGACTACCGTCAACTGGGCCGCAGTGACCTGAACGTAAGCGCTCTGTGCCTGGGCACCATGACCTGGGGCGAGCAGAACAGCCAGGCCGAAGCCTTCGCCCAGATCGAGCGAGCCAAGGCAGCCGGCATCAACTTCATCGACACGGCAGAAATGTACCCCGTGCCCCCACGCCCGGAAACCTATGCCGCCACCGAGCAAATCATCGGTAATTGGTTCAAGCAGCACGGTGACCGCGCCGACTGGGTTCTCGCCAGCAAGGTGGCCGGCCCGGGCAATGGCATCAGCCACATTCGCGACGGCCAGCTGAAACACAACCGCCAACACATCGTTGCTGCACTCGACGACAGCCTCAAGCGCCTGCAGACCGACTGGATCGACCTTTACCAACTGCACTGGCCAGAGCGCAGCACCAACTTTTTCGGCAAGCTGGGCTACCAGCACCTGCCTCATGACCACTTCACGCCGCTGGAAGAAACCCTGGAAGTCCTCGACGAACAGGTCAAGGCCGGCAAGATCCGCCACATCGGCCTGTCCAACGAAACTCCGTGGGGCACCATGAAGTTCCTGCAACTGGCAGAAAGCCGCGGCTGGTCGAGGGCTGTATCGATACAGAACCCCTACAACCTGCTCAACCGCAGCTTTGAAGTCGGCCTGGCGGAAATTGCCATCCGCGAACAGTGCGGCTTGCTAGCCTATTCGCCACTGGCCTTTGGCATGCTCTCGGGCAAATACGAGAACGGTGCTCGCCCTGCCAAGGGTCGCCTGACGCTGTTCAGCCGCTTCTCTCGCTACTCCAACCCACAGACCGTAGCGGCCTGCAGCCGTTATGTGACGCTGGCCCGCGAGCATGGCCTGGACCCGGCACAAATGGCCTTGGCGTTCGTCACCCAGCAGCCCTTTGTCACCAGCAACATCATTGGCGCCACGTCACTGGAACAACTGGAGAGCAACCTGGGCAGCCTTGAACTCAAGCTGAGTGATGAGCTGCTGGCCAGCATCGAAGCCATCCATCAGGACCAACCCAACCCTGCACCTTGAAGGGCAGTAGCGTACCCGCGGCAAACGCGGGTACGCAGGGTAGACATCACCGGCAAAAAATAAGACGATCCAGCCGGTGATTGACCACTTTCCCCTATAAGAATAACGAAATGATCTTTACCCAACCCTCCGCGTCGCTGCGGCGCGTCAGCATTCTGGCCATCGATAAGGTGTTCGCTTCAACCCTGATGCAGGCCAAGGACTTCTTCCATCTGGCCAGCCTGCGGTATAGCAAGCAACTGGGACTGGGCCTCAAACCCATGTTTGAAACACGCCTGGTCAGCCCCGACGGCAACCCGGTGAACAGCTTTAGCGATGTGCTGATACCGGTAGACGGCGGCCTGGAACAGGCCGATATCATCATCCTGCCGGCGTTCTGGGATGACTTCGATGCCCTGTGTCAGCGCTACCCGCAGATCCTGCCCTGGCTACGCGAGCAACATGCTGCTGGCGCCGTCCTCTGCGGTGAAGCCAGCGGGGTGTTCTGGCTGGCCGAGGCCGGGCTGCTCGACGGCAAGGAGGCCACCACCTACTGGCGCTTTTTCAACACCTTCGCCGAACGCTTCCCCAAGGTCAGCCTTAACCAGGACAAGCACCTGACCGATGCCGACAACCTGTACTGCGCAGGCGGCCCTACCTCAGCCTGCGATCTCTACATCTACCTGATCGAACGCTTCTGCGGCGCCAACGTGGCCCAGGCAGTGTCCCGCGACATCCTTTACGAAGTACAGCGCAGCTACACGCCGGGACGCATGGGTTTTGGCGGGCAGAAACTGCATCAGGACCTGATCATCCTGCAAATCCAGCAATGGCTCGAAGAACACTTCGCTGACAAGTTTCGCTTTGAGGACGTGGCCCGCAACCACGGCATGAGCATTCGCAATTTCATGCGTCGCTTCCAGGGCGCCACGGGTGACAAGCCGCTGCACTATCTGCAGCGTTTGCGGATCGAAACAGCCAAGGGCTTGCTGTCCGGTACGCGCAAGAGCATCAAGACGATCAGCTATGAGGTGGGGTATGACGATGCGAGCTTCTTCGCACGACTGTTCCGCCAGCACACGGCACTGTCACCAAACCAGTACCGCCAGCAGTTCATGCAAGAAGCTTGAGCGACCGCATCACAGGCAGGCCTGCCTCGCGCAGCACAGGGTGCTCAGCGCGAGGGCAGGCTTTGCCAGACGGGCATAACGCGGCTTAAGGACGATGCGCCCGCGCCAGGAACTCGTGGGACTGCATCTCAAGCAAGCGGCTCAGGGTACGCTGGAACTCGAAACTCAAGCGCCCGCCGGTATACAGGTCCTTCAGTTCGACCTCGGCAGAGATGATCAGCTTCACGTTCCGATCGTAGAACTCATCGACCATGTTGATGAAGCGGCGAGCGATGTCGTCGGTCGCCACGCCCATCTGCTCGACACCACTGAGCAGCACGGCATGGAAGATCTTGCCCAACTCGATGTAATCGTTCTGGCTACGCGGCCCATCACACAGCTCGCGGAAGTCGAACCAGGCCACGTCGTCACAGGTACGCAACGCACGAATTTCCCGGTTCTCGATGACCAGCACGTCATTCTCAACAGCCTGGGTGCATTCCGGCGTCAGGGCGCGGAAACTCTTGCGCAGGCTCTCGTGAGCGGCCTCATCGAGTGGGTAATGGAACAGCTCGGCCTGCTCCAGGTGACGCAGACGGTAGTCGACGCCACTGTCGACGTTGACGATCTCGGTGTTCTGCTTGATCAGGGCAATGGCCGGGAGGAAACGCGCACGCTGCAGACCGTCCTTGTACAGGCCATCGGGGACGATGTTGGACGTTGCCACCAGCGTAACGCCGTTCTTGAACAGTTCTTCCATCAGGGTACCGAGGATCATCGCGTCGGTAATGTCGGAAACGAAGAACTCGTCGAAGCAGATCACCCGCGCCTCTTCAGAGAAACGCTTGGCAATGATCGTCAGCGGGTTTTTCTCGCCCTTGAGGGTTTTCATTTCCTCGTGGACCCGCTTCATGAAGCGGTGGAAGTGCGTACGCACCTTCTGCTTGAACGGTAGCGCCTCGAAGAAGGTATCGACCAGGTAGGTCTTGCCCCGCCCTACCCCACCCCAGAAATACAGGCCTTTGACAGGTACCTGCTCTTTCTTGCCAAACAGTTTGCCAAACACGCCTGGCTTGCTGTTCTGCGCCGCGATCAAATCGTCGTACAGGCGCTGGAGGTGACGCACCGCTGTTTCCTGCGCCGCGTCATGGAAGAATTCGGGACGTTTCAGATCTGCTTGATATCGTTCTAGGGGCGTCATAATTCGTTAGCAAGGCAACAAAAGCGGGCCGTCACTGTAGCGACGGCCCCGGTTATTGGCAATCAGACTTCCGATAGCCTGTTTAGTCCTGTTGTGGCTGCAAGGCCACGCGCAAGCTCTCAATGGCCGCATCGCGAGCCGCCGCGTCGCTGAACTGCGGGCCATCGGCGACACATTCGCCTTCCAGCCAGAGGCTGAAGCCCAGGCCTTCACTGCGTACATCCAGTGCTTGCCCCTGCTGCAGTTGCTTGGTCACGGCACCGGCAGTCTTGCCGTCGGCAAAGTGACGCGACAGCAGCAGTTGCTCACCATCAGCGGCCAGCAGACGGAAACGGAAGCTGCCGCCATCTTCACGGAAACTGACGAAGCGCGCTGCCTTGGCAGCCTTTTTCTTGACCTCGACAGGCCCCTGCACGATGTTGCGGAACGAGCGCAAGCCAACCGCTTCACGCAGTTGCTCAAGGAACGGCGTAGCAACCTTACGTGCCTTCTGTGCGCCGGCCAGGAGGATATCTTCCAGGTCAGCAGGTCGCGCGATCAACTGATGGTAGCGCTCACGCGCCTCGCTCAACTGGCCATCGAGCAACTGGAACAGGCGCTGCTTGGCCTCGCCCCAGCCCAAGCCCTGCAGCAGTTCAGTGCGGAACTCTGCCGCCTGGTCCGGCGTAGCGAATGCCTGGAACAGGGTGAACAGGTGGGCGTTGTCCGGATCCTTCGCTTCCCCTGGTGCACGCGAGTCGGTGACGATGCGCGAGATCGCGTCTTTCATCTCCTTGGCACTGCTGAAAAGCGGAATGGTGTTGTCGTAGCTCTTGGACATCTTGCGCCCGTCGAGGCCTGGCAGAGTCGCCACGCTCTCCTCGATCAGGGCTTCGGGCATGACAAAGAACTCCTTGCCCTGACCGAACAGGTGGTTGAAACGCTGACCGATATCACGCGCCATTTCCACGTGTTGAATCTGGTCACGGCCCACCGGCACCTTGTGCGCGTTGAACATCAGGATGTCGGCAGCCATCAGCACCGGGTAGCTGTACAGGCCCATGCTGATTCCCGCATCCGGGTCTTCACCGTTTTCCAGGTTCTTGTCCACGGACGCTTTGTAGGCATGGGCGCGGTTGAGCAGGCCCTTGGCAGCGACACAGGTCAGCAGCCAGGTCAGCTCTGGAATTTCAGGGATATCGGACTGACGGTAGAACGTGACCCGCTCAGGATCCAGACCACCGGCCAGCCAGGTCGCCGCGATTTCGAGGCGCGAGCGCTGGATACGCTGCGGGTCATCGCACTTGATCAGGGCGTGGTAGTCGGCCAGAAAGTAGAACGAGTCGACATTGTCCTGGCGGCTGGCCAGGATCGCCGGGCGGATGGCACCGGCGTAGTTGCCCAGGTGGGGCGTGCCCGTGGTGGTGATACCGGTAAGGATACGAGTGGTCATGGGTAATCGCTTATCAGGCTTGTATCAGTTCGAAAGGCGCGGCAGCACCAGATCCTTGAGGTCGGTCAGCTTGCCATGAAAAAAGTGTCCGCATTCTGCCACTTTCAGCAGCTCATGGGGGCGCGACAGTGCAGCAGACCAGTCATAGACCAACTGCGGCGCAACCACTTCATCGGTATCTGGCTGAATCACGATCAGCGGGCAGCCCTGCGGCAACACGTCATTGGCGCTCAGGCGCATGACCGCCGGGGCCACCATGAACAGCCGGGCCAGCGGCACGCCAGCAGCCTCCAGACGACCGCCAAGGCTGGCCGCAACAAAGCCACCGAACGAGAAGCCAAACAACGTCAATGGCAATTCAGGATGTTTTTCACGCACCCAGGCGGCCACCGCCTGAGCGTCATCGACTTCACCACTGCCCATGTCATGGCTGCCAGCGCTGGCACCGACGCCGCGATAATTGAAGCGTAAAGTGATGTAGCCCGCATCACGCGCCGTACGCTGCAAGGTGGAAACCACCTTGTTGAGCATGGTACCGCCCTGAACGGGGTTAGGGTGGCAGAGCAAGGCCACGCCACGGGCGTCGGCCACATCGAGGTACAAGGCTTCGAGCTGGCCAACCGGGCCATCGATGAATACGGGGGTTTCGCGGATAAGCAAGGAAGAACTCCGTGACCTCGGAAAGGGTCGACTCGTCTAGCTGAATGATTCTGTCTGAGATATTTGCGATAGTTCGCGGTATACAGCGCAGGTCCGAGCCGTTAACGTAAAGCAAAGCCGTTTATAGAGGAAGGACTCGTGGAACTCTCGCTCTTAGTTTGGTTGTTGCCGACCCTGGCCCTGGCAGTAGGTGTCGTCGTTGGTTTCCTGGTCGCCCGCCTGCTGCCCAATGCCGCGCCGAGCAGCACCCAGCGGCAACTGGACGACATCCAGGAACGCTTCGACAGTTATCAGAACGAAGTGGTCACCCACTTCAACAGCACTGCAGCGCTGGTTAAAAAGCTCACGCAAAGCTATCAGGATGTTCAGGACCACCTGGCCGAAGGCGCCAACCGCCTGGCCCTGGACGAACTCACCCGTCAACGCCTGCTGGCCTCACTGCACGCCGAGACACCACAGGCACCTCGCGAGCGCCTGACGCCTCCTCGCGATCAGGAAGCACCGAAAGACTACGCACCGAAGACGCCAAACGCCCCAGGCATGCTCGACGAGCATTACGGGCTCAAGCGCAACTGACCGAAGCCATCGCAGGCAAGCCTGCTCCAACACAGACCGAGCAACCTGTGGGAGTTGGCTTGCCAACGATGCAAGCACCGCGCCCCCACTGGCACCCCGCCAAAGCTATCGCAGGCAAGCCTGCTCCAACAGAGCCCGTGCCAGCCTGTGGGAGCCGGGCCTGCCCGCGATACAAACGCCGCGAACGCACTGGCACTCCACCGGCGCCATCGCAGGCAAACCTGCATCCCATATCAGCTATACCATGGCGCCGTCTCGCTGCAGACGGGATACCGCGCTACGGCCTGCTCCAGCACACTCGGTGCCAACGACCCGTTCTGCACCAGGCTATGCAGGCTGGCCAGGACAATGCTGAAGCGGTCGACCTCAAAGAACCGACGTAACTGCTGCCGCGTATCACTGCGACCGAAACCGTCAGTGCCCAAGGTGGCATAAGGCGCCGCCAGGTACTCGGCAATCAACTGCGGCCAGGCCCGCACATAATCACTGGCAGCGACGATCGGCGCGCTCCCACCCAGGCACTGCTGGACGTAACTGGCTGCTACCCCTGCCTTCGCGCAACGGCCTGCACGTTGTGCATCGCGCGCATCGCGAGCCAGCTCACTGAAACTGGTGACACTGAACACTTCACTTTCAACCTGCCACTCGTTCGCCAGCAGCTCACTGGCGGCAATCACCTCTCGCAGAATTGCCCCGGAGCCCAGCAGACGTACGCGCCCCACGGCGTGCTCCAGCGAGTGCTCAGTGAACCGGTACATACCTCGCAGCACCCCTGCATGAGCGGCCTCGGGCAGCGAGGGCTGTGGATAGTTTTCGTTCATCACGGCGATGTAGTGGAACTCGTCGCACTGTTCCCCGAGCATCCGCCGCGCAGCATGCTCCAGAATGACCGCCAACTCACCCGCGAAGCATGGCTCCCAGGCCCGGCAATTGGGCACCATCGACGCCATCACCACGCTGGAACCATCCTGATGCTGCAGGCCTTCACCACCGAGCGTGGTACGCCCGGCAGTAGCCCCCAGCAGGATGCCCCGGGCACGCTGGTCGGCGGCGGCCCAGATCAGGTCGCCCACCCGCTGGAAACCGAACATCGAGTAATAGATATACACAGGCAGCATCGGTTCGCCGTGCACCGCATACGACGTGGCAGCCGCAACCCAGGAGGACAGCGCCCCAGCTTCGGTTATGCCCTCTTCCAACAACTGACCGTCTTGCGCTTCCTTGTAGAACAACAGTGAACCGGCATCTTCCGGCTCGTAGCGCTGCCCCTGCGGCGAGTAGATACCGATCTGCCGGAACAGGCTGGCCATGCCGAATGTGCGCGCCTCATCCGCCACGATCGGCACAATGCGCGGCCCCAGCTCCGGCGCTTTCAACCAGGCGCTGAGTACGCGAACCGCCGCCATGGTGGTAGACATTTCCTTGCCATCCGCCTGCAGCGCAAACCCTGCACTGGCATCCAGCGATGGCACCGGTATCGACCGAACCTCGCTGCGACGCGCCGGCAAAAAGCCCCCCAGTGCCGCACGACGCGCTTGCAGATAGCGCATTTCCGGGCTGTCTTCCGGTGGACGGTAGAAACGCAGCTGTTCGACATCGGCATCCGAGAGCGGCAGATGGAAACGGTCGCGATAGGCCAGGAGGGCCTGCACATCGAGTTTTTTCGCCTGGTGCGCGGTCATCCGCGACTCACCGGCAGCACTCATGCCATAGCCCTTCTTGGTCTTGGCCAGGATCACGGTTGGCCGCCCCTTACAGGCCTTGGCCGCAGCGAAGGCGGCATACAGCTTGCGAAAATCGTGGCCACCGCGCTTCAGGGCATTGATCTCGGCCGAGCTCATGTGCGCGACCAACTGCTGCAACGCCGGGCTCTGATTGAAGAAATGCTCAAGATTATAGGCGCCGTCATTGGCCCCCAAGGTCTGGAATTGCCCGTCGGGGGTCGCCGCAAGCTGACGCAACAACACATGCTCGCTGTCGCGGGCAAACAGGGCGTCCCACTCCGAGCCCCACAGCACCTTGATCACCTGCCAGCCAGCACCGCTGAACAGGGCTTCCAGCTCCTGGACAATCTGTCCATTGCCCCGTACCGGCCCGTCCAGGCGCTGCAAGTTGCAGTTGACCACGAACGTCAAGTTATCCAGTTGCTCACGGGCCGCCAGGGTCAGCCCGGCAATCGACTCCGGCTCGTCCATTTCACCGTCACCGAACACGCCCCAGACATGCCGAGCGGCAGTATCCGCCAGCCCACGGTGCTGCAGGTAACGCATGAAACGCGCCTGGTAAATCGCACTGATCGGGCCGATTCCCATCGAACCGGTGGGGAACTGCCAGAAGTCAGGCATCAACCAGGGATGCGGATAAGAACACAGGCCGCCACCCTCGACCTCCTGCCGATAGCGCGACAGTTGCGCCTCACTCAGTCGCCCTTCAAGGAACGCCCGGGCGTAAACACCAGGGGCTGAATGCGGCTGAAAAAACACCAGATCGGCGTGCTGAGGCTCACCGCCCTTGAAGAAATGCTGAAAACCCACCTCGAAAATTTCGGCGGCCGAAGCGTAGCTGGCGATATGCCCACCCAGATCACCGTAGGCATGGTTGGCTCGAACCACCATTGCCAACGCGTTCCAGCGCAGCAAACGGGTAATCCGCTCTTCAATTTCCAGGTCACCGGGATAGGCGCCCTGCTGCTCTACCGACAACGTATTGCGGTACGCCGAATACGCCTGAGCACCGCGCTCAAGGCCCAACTCACGGGCGTGCGCCTCCAGTTGCTCCAGCAAAAATCGCGCACGCGCCGGGCCACAATGCCGCAAGGTCGAGTCCAGCGCATCCAGCCACTCGGCCGTTTCGCCGGGATCGGGATCGACCTGCGGGTCATGTCCAGGCTGCCCTGCCATACTGTCGCCAGGCACACGGTTCATCATTGCCACCATCGCATTGACCTCATCCATGTCAGTTCAGGCACAGGCCTTCAATGCCTGCGCGATGTCTGCCAGCAAGTCATCGATGTCTTCCAGCCCCACCGACAACCGCACCAACCCCTCGGAGATACCGTACTGGGCCCTCTCCTGCGGGGTATAGCTGGAATGGGTCATGCTCGCCGGATGTTGGGCCAGCGATTCGGCATCGCCCAGACTGACGGCACGGCTGAACAACTGCAGGGCATTCATGAAACGCCGACCGGCGGCAATGCCACCCTTGAGTTCAAAGGCAATCATCCCGCCCGGCAAGCGCATTTGCTGCTGCGCCAGTTCGTATTGGGAAAAACCTGGCAAGCCGGGGTAGTTGATCAACTCCACCTGCGCTTGTTCGGCGAGGAATTCGGCGATGGCCTGCGCATTACTGCAGTGGCGCTCCATACGCAGCGTGAGCGTCTTCAGGCCGCGCATCAGCAGCGAGGCATCATGCGGCGAAAGGACAGCGCCGGTCATGTCCTTGAGGCCTTCCAGTCGGATACGGTCAACCAGCGCCTTGCTGCCGATGACCAGGCCGGCGGTAATATCACCGTGACCACTGAGGTATTTGGTTGCCGAATGCACCACCAGATCCGCGCCCAGTTCCAGTGGACGCTGCAGGTACGGCGTGCAGTAGGTGTTGTCGACCACGACGATGATGCCGTGCTGATGGGCGATTTTCGCCACGGCGGCGATGTCAGTCAGTTGCATGTTCGGGTTGGCCGGTGACTCGAAGTAGATCACCCGCGTGGCCGGAGTGATCGCGTTTTCGAGCGCTTGCAGGTCACTCATATCGACATGCCGCGAGGTGACACCGAACTCGCCAATGCCGTGGTGCAAGAACGCGAAAGTGCAGCCGTAGAGGGTACGCCCCAACAGGATTTCGTCGCCAGGACGCAGCAAGGTCCATAACGTGGAGGTAATCGCACCCATGCCCGACGCCAGCGCCAGCCCGGCCTCGCCGCCTTCCAGCGAAGCCATGCGCGCCTCCAGCAAGGCCAGGGTAGGGTTGGAAATACGGCTGTAGAAGTACCCCGCCTCCTCCCCCGCAAAGCACGCTGCACCGTACTCAACCGTCGGAAATGCGAACGTGGCGGTCTGGTAGATCGGCGGCACCAGTGCGCCGTTGTGCGCCAACGGATCGTAACCATGGTGAATGGCACGCGTAGAAAAACCGGATTTATTGTTGGAGTCGCGCATGGCAACAGCCTCTTATGGTTTGCTATAAGCTTATGCCACTCAAGTGCTGATATTTTTCCAAATAAACCCAGCTTTCTCGGTAATTATTGGCATAAAAACAACAATAAAAGACCGTGGAGGGCAAATCATGCCTAACGCCATCGACCGTACCGACCGTGCCCTGCTGGGGGCCTTGCAAGACAATGCCCGGCTCACCGTCGCCGAGCTGGCCGACAGCGTCTCACTGACCACCTCCCCCTGTTGGCGGCGAGTCAAACTGCTGGAAGAGACCGGCTACATCACCGGCTACCAGGCCATCCTCTCGCCCAAGGCCCTGGGGTTTGGCGTGACCGCGTTCGTGAGCATCATGATGGACTCGCACACCAAGGAAATGGCGCGCGCCTTTGAGCAACGGCTCATGGAAATTCCAGAGATCGTCGCCTGCCACAACATCTCCGGCCGCTATGACTTTCTGCTGGAAATCCTCGCACGCGATCTGGAATCGTTCGGCGAATTCACCCGCGAGGTGTTGCAGTCACTACCGGGTGTAAAGGAGATCTACTCGAGCTTTTCCTTCAAGGCGGTGAAGGAGCGACGGGTGATACCGGTGTCGGAAAAGCATATTTAGTCCATCGCCGGACTCAATCATTTAACCGAAATTTCCCACAAGACAATCAGAAACCTTGGCAGCAGGCTAATGAATACTCACTCATTAGCCTGCGATGCAAGCCACAAAAAGCACCCCTCAATGAGGTATCGAGGCATGACGACATTGCTAGTCTTCATCGCCCCACACCAGCCGAGAGGACACCATGAAGCACGTATTGGCGCTTTTGATAGCCGCACTCACCGCCGCATGCACCAATGGGCATTTCATTCTACAAAAGCATGACCCAGAGCGAGCCCATCGCTGCAAAATGGACGCTAACAGGCCGGAATGCTCCATCAACTGATGTTTAAAAACGCCACTCAATAGGAAAATTGAACAATTCCCTATACGGCTCATATGCAGATCTTAAACCGTGAAAAAAGGGGCATGGCTAAAATAAAAAACCCCGCGACAAGCGCGGGGTTTTCGGTCAAGCCAGACGCTTAGATCGCGCCGCGCTTACGCAGCACATCCAGCACCTGCTTCACGCCGTCTTCCAGGCTGACACTCTGGGTGTCGATCACCAGATCGGCATCCAGTGGTACATCGTACGGGAAGGACTCACCCGGGATGTTGTCGCCACCGGCAGCGTAGAGCCCTTGCGGGTCACGCTCGCGGCAAACCATTGGCGACGCCTGGACGTAGACCGTGACCAGACGCTCCTTGCCGATCAGCGCCTTGGCCTGTTCACGGCCTTCGGCATCCGGCGCGACGAAGGCCGCCAGGGTCAGCAGGCCGGCTTCGTTGAACTGACGCGCAACGTGCGCGGCACGGCGCCAGTTCTCGGTACGCCCGGCGCGGTCCTGTGGCAGGCCCTTGTTCAGGTCATGACGCAGGTTCTGGCCATCGAGCACGTAGACCGCACGGCCCATGTCAAAAAGCTTGCGCTCAACGGCATACGCCAGGGTGCTCTTGCCCGCGCCCGACAGGCCGCTGAACAGCACGGTGGCCGGTTGCTGACCGAAACGCAGTGCACGTTCTTCCGTGGCTACGTGAGCCATCTTGCCGTGATGCCCCACCGAACCATGCGGTACAACCGGAGGCGCGATGATCATGCCGGCACCCACGGTGCCGTTGGTCAGACGGTCGATGACAATGAAAGCACCAGTGGTGCGGTTGCTGTCATAGCCGTCGAGGGCAATCGGCGCATCCAGGCTGACCTTGACCCGACCGATTTCGTTGAGCTGCAACGCACTGGCGGCGCCCTGCTCCAAGGTGTTCACATCAACCTTGTGGGTGATGCTGGCAATCGAGCCCGGCACGTAGCTGGTAGCACGCTTGATGTCGTACTTTTTGCCCGGCAGCATGGGCTCTTCAGCCATCCACACGAGCATGGCATCAAACTGGTCGGTCACCGGTGGAACGTTGTCGGCATGCACCAGCAAGTCACCACGGGAGATGTCGATCTCGTCTTCCATGGTCAGGGTTACGGCCTGGCCTGGGCCTGCCTGTTCCAGCTCACCTTCAAAGGTGACGATGGATTTGACCCGGCTGCTCTTGCCCGACGGCAGAACGACGATCTCGTCGCCCTTGTGTACGACACCGCTGGCCAACGTACCGGCAAAGCCGCGGAAGTTCAGGTTCGGCCGGTTCACGTACTGCACCGGGAAGCGCAGGTCGGTGAAGTTGCGGTCGGCGGAAACTTCCACGGTTTCCAGAATTTCCATCAGCGCAGGGCCGGTGTACCACGGCGAACGCTCGCTGCGGTTGACCACGTTGTCGCCCTTGAGGGCCGACATCGGTACAAAGTGCAGGCTGCTCGGGTTCAGCTTGATGGCATCGGCAAACTTCAGGTAGTCGGCCTTGATCGACTCGAAGACCTGCTCGTCGAAGCCCTTGAGGTCCATCTTGTTGATGGCGACAACGATGTGCTTGATACCCAGCAGCGACGCAATGTAGCTGTGACGGCGGGTCTGGGTCTGCACGCCATAGCGGGCATCGACCAGAATGATCGCCAGGTCGCAGGTAGAAGCACCGGTCGCCATGTTGCGGGTGTACTGCTCGTGGCCCGGGGTGTCGGCAATGATGAACTTGCGCTTGGCGGTGGAGAAATAGCGGTAGGCCACATCAATGGTGATGCCTTGCTCACGCTCGGCCTGCAGGCCGTCGACCAGCAGCGCCAGATCGATGTCTTCGCCAGTGGTGCCGACTTTCTTCGAGTCGCGGGTGATCGCTTCCAGATGGTCTTCGTAGATCATCTTGGAGTCGTGCAGCAGGCGCCCGATCAGGGTGCTCTTGCCGTCATCGACGTTACCGCAGGTCAAAAAGCGCAGCAGCTCTTTACGTTCGTGCTGGGCCAGGTAAGCGAGGATGTCCTCGCTGATCAATTCGGATTGGTGCGACATGCTCTGACCCTAACTTAGAAGTAGCCTTGACGTTTCTTGTCTTCCATCGAACCGGCGCCATCGTGGTCGATGACACGGCCCTGGCGTTCGGACGTTCGCGTCAGGAGCATTTCCTGAATGATGTCCGTAAGGGTTTCGGCTTCGGACTCCACCGCGCCCGTCAACGGGTAGCAGCCAAGGGTACGGAAACGCACTTTCTTCTTGACGATGCGAGCCTTCTCCTCGTCGGAGAGGTGCTCGAGGATGCGTTCGTCGTCGATCATGATCAGCGTGCCGTTCTTCTCGATCACTTCGCGCTCGGCAGCGAAGTACAGCGGCACGATCGGGATACCTTCCAGGTAGATGTACTGCCAGATGTCCAGCTCGGTCCAGTTCGACAGCGGGAACACACGAATCGACTCGCCCTTGTTCACCTTGCCGTTGTAGACGTTCCACAGCTCAGGACGCTGGTTCTTCGGGTCCCAGCGGTGCTTGCTGTCGCGGAACGAGTACACACGCTCCTTGGCGCGGGATTTCTCTTCATCGCGACGAGCACCACCGAACGCGGCATCGAAACCATACTTGTCCAGCGCCTGCTTCAGGCCCTCGGTCTTCATGATGTCGGTGTGCTTGGCACTGCCGTGGGTGAACGGGTTGATACCTTGGGCGACGCCTTCAGGGTTGACGTGGGTGATGAGCTCCAGGCCCATTTCCTCGACCATCTTGTCGCGGAAGCTGTACATCTCCTGGAATTTCCACTGTGTGTCGACATGCATCACTGGAAACGGCAGCTTGCCCGGGAAGAAAGCCTTGCGCGCCAGATGCAGCATCACTGCCGAATCCTTGCCAATCGAGTACAGCATCACCGGGTTATCGAACTCGGCGGCCACCTCACGAATGATGTGGATGCTCTCCGCCTCCAACTGTTTCAAATGCGTCAGTTTGTCGACCATGGCTACTCACGGAAAATCGATCTTATGGACGGCCAGCGGGCCGTGTTCGCGTTCGGCACTCTAGCACAGCGTCCAATTCTATTGAGGAAGCAAACTAGAACGAAACGGTATAAGAATATGCCTAGGGGTTTTGAGTTTCAGATGGGGTTCGGGCAATCGATGAACAGATGTTCCAGTGCGAATCGCCGCGCCAGGTAATCACCCAGTGCCTGCACGCCATAACGCTCGGTCGCGTGATGGCCTGCGGCGATAAAGCTGATGCCGTTTTCCCGCGCACTGTGGAAGGTCTGCTCGGACGCTTCGCCACTGAGGTACAGGTCGACACCGGCTGCAATCGCCTGATCGATATAGCCCTGGCCACCGCCCGTACACCAGCCGACCCTGCGTATAACCCCGTCGCCTTCGATCAGCAGGGGTTCACGCCCCATCACATCCTGCACCTTGCGGGCAAAATCACGCGCAGAAAGCGGTTCGGCCAGCGAGCCGACCAATCCCACTACCCGTGGGTTTTCAGGATCCAGAGGGCCTTCAACGGTGATCTCCAGTTGCCGCGCCAGTTGCACGTTGTTGCCGACTTCCGGGTGCAGGTCCAGCGGCAGGTGATAGGCCAGCAGGCTCAGGTCATGCTTGAGCAAGGTCTTCAGGCGGCGCTGTTTCATGCCGGTGATACAAGGGCTCTCACCCTTCCAGAAATAACCATGATGAACCAGCACCAGGTCAGCGCCGGCCTCGACAGCAGCATCGAGCAACGCCTGGCTGGCAGTGACACCACTGACAATGCGCGTTACCTGTGGGTTACCCTCGACTTGCAGGCCATTGGGGCAGTAATCCTGAATTTTTGCACTGCCAAGGTAACGGTCGGCTTCCTCGACCAGGGTGCTCAGGGCGACAGCCATGAAAAGACTCCTTAATTCAGCAGTTCAGCGCGGCACAAGGCCTCGTATAATGAACGTCATTATGGGCCGTCGACCGGTTTGGGGAAACCGACGGCATACGCCTGGGGCGCCAGATCAATTACCGCTATCCGTCATCACGTTGTGCTGTTCCGGCGCAACGCCTGACACAGTATGATCGCGCGCCTTACTACTTCGCGGCCCTCTGCCAACTCCCGAGACTCGTTCAATGCTCAAGGCTTTGCGTTACTTTGGCTGGCCACTGCTGACCGGTGTACTGGTCGCCCTGCTGGTCATCCTGCGCTTCCCACAGTGGGTTGGCTTGCCCAGCCAGGATGTCAATTTGCAGCAGGCGCCGCAAACCACACGCATCATGCAGGGGCCGGTGTCCTACGCCGATGCGGTGAACATTGCCGCTCCTGCCGTGGTCAACCTGTACACCACCAAAATGGTGAACAAGAGCGCTCACCCGCTGTTCGAGGACCCGCAGTTCCGCCGCTTCTTCGGCGATAACCTGCCCAAGCAAAAACGCTGGGAGTCCAGCCTGGGTTCAGCCGTGATCATGAGCCCGGAAGGCTACCTGCTGACCAATAACCACGTGACCGCCGGGGCGGACCAGATTGTGGTGGCGCTCAAGGACGGCCGCGAAACCCTCGCCCGCGTCATTGGCAGCGACCCTGAGACCGACCTCGCGGTCTTGAAGATCGACCTGAAAAACCTGCCCTCAATCACCATTGGTCGCTCCGACGGTATTCATATCGGCGATGTCGCCCTGGCGATTGGCAACCCGTTCGGCGTCGGCCAAACCGTCACCATGGGTATCATCAGTGCCACCGGGCGCAACCAACTCGGCTTGAACACCTATGAAGATTTCATCCAGACGGACGCCGCGATCAACCCGGGCAACTCGGGCGGCGCGCTGGTCGATGCCAACGGCAACCTGACCGGTATCAACACGGCGATTTTCTCCAAGTCCGGCGGCTCGCAAGGCATTGGCTTCGCCATCCCGACCAAGCTGGCCCTGGAAGTCATGAAGTCGATCATCGAGCATGGCCAGGTAATCCGGGGCTGGCTGGGCATCGAAGTACAACCCCTGACTCAGGAACTCGCGGATTCGTTCGGCCTGCAGGGCCGACCAGGCATCGTCGTCGCCGGGATCTTCCGCGATGGCCCAGCGCAAAAGGCCGGCCTGCAATTGGGCGATGTGATCTTGAGCATCAATGGTGAGGAAGCGGGTGATGGCCGTCGTTCGATGAATCAGGTGGCGCGGACCAAGCCCAACGATAAAGTGACGATCGAGGTGATCCGCAACGGCAAGGCGCTCAAGCTGGTCGCTGAAGTCGGCCTGCGTCCGCCACCCGCGCCGGTGCAGACAGAAAACAACTGACCCCCGTAAATGCAATCGCCGGCAAAGCCGGCGATTGCATTTCAGCCCTTAGTGCAGGATCTGACTCAAGAACAGCTTGGTTCGCTCGTTCTGAGGCCGGTCGAAGAAGTCGTTCGGCGGCGCCTGCTCAACGATCTCACCTTTGTCCATGAAGATCACCCGGTTCGCCACGGTCCGGGCAAAGCCCATTTCATGGGTTACACAGAGCATGGTCATGCCGTCTTCGGCCAGGCCGATCATGGTGTCGAGCACTTCCTTGACCATCTCCGGGTCGAGCGCCGAGGTTGGCTCATCGAACAACATGATCTTTGGCTTCATGCACAACGCCCGGGCAATCGCTACCCGCTGCTGCTGACCACCGGACAACTGCCCCGGATACTTGTTGGCTTGCTCGGGAATCCGCACCCGCTCCAGATAGTGCATGGCGATTTCCTCGGCCTTGCGCTTGGGCATCTTGCGTACCCACATCGGTGCCAGGGTGCAGTTCTGCAAAATGGTCAGGTGCGGAAACAGGTTGAAGTGCTGGAACACCATGCCCACTTCACGGCGAATCGCCTCGATCTGCTTGAGGTCGTTGGTCAACTCGACGCCATCGACCACGATGCGGCCTTGCTGGTGCTCTTCAAGACGGTTGAGGCAGCGGATGGTCGTCGACTTGCCCGAGCCCGAAGGCCCGCACAGGACGATACGCTCCCCCTGACGCACATTGAGGTTGATGTCCTTGAGCACGTGGAACTGGCCGTACCACTTGTTCACGCCCTGCATCTGAATAATGCCTTCAGGGCTCACAGGCTGTTTGATCGCTTCACTCATGGGAACACTCCTAACGCTTGTGGCCTGTGTCCAGCTTACGCTCCAGATGCATGGAGTAGCGGGACATACCGAAACAGAAAATCCAGAACACCAGGGCGGCGAAGACGTAGCCTTCAGTCGCCATACCCAGCCATTTGGGGTCGGCTGCTGCCTGCTTGACACTGTTGAGCAGGTCGAACAGGCCAATGATGATGACCAGGCTGGTGTCCTTGAACAGGGCAATGAAGGTGTTGACGATGCCGGGAATCACCAGCTTCAGGGCTTGCGGCAGAATCACCAGGCCCATCGCCCGCCAGTAACCCAGGCCCATCGCGGCAGCCGCCTCGTATTGGCCTTTGGGAATGGCCTGCAAGCCACCGCGCACCACCTCGGCGATGTAGGCCGACTGGAACAGGATCACCCCGATCATCGCTCGCAGCAGCTTGTCGAAGCTCATGCCTTCAGGCAGGAACAGCGGCAGCATTACCGACGACATGAACAGCACCGTGATCAACGGCACGCCACGCCAGAACTCGATGAACGTGACGCACACCACGCGCACTGCAGGCATTCTCGAGCGCCGTCCCAGTGCCAGCAGAATGCCCAGCGGCAACGCACCGACGATACCGACCGTGGCAATCACCAGGGTCAGCATCAAGCCACCCCATTGGCTGGTGGCCACCGCAACCAGCCCCAGGTACCCACCGTGCAGCAGGGTGTAGGCCAGGACGGGGTACAGCACCAGGAACGCCAAGCCGTAGACAACCTTGTGCGGGACGCGGGCGATGAACAGGGGCGCTGCGCCGATCACGGCCAGCCACACCGTCAGGTCGACCCGCCAGCGCAGTTCACTGGGGTAGTAGCCGTACATGAACTGCCCGAAGCGCTGCTGGATAAACACCCAACAAGCGCCCTCCTTGGTGCAGTCGGCCTGAGTGGTTCCCACCCAGTTGGCATCGATGAATGCCCACTGCAACAGGGGCGGTACGATCAGCCAGACCAAATACACCGCAAACAACGTCAACAGGGTGTTGAGCCAGCTGGAGAACAGGTTGTTGCGCATCCATGCGAGGGCACCGACGGCTTTCACCGGCGGCGGCATATCAGGTTTGAAAACATGGGTACTCATGCGCGTATCCTCACCGCTCGATCAGCGCAATGCGCTTGTTGTACCAGTTCATCAGCAGGGAAATGCTGATGCTGATGGCCAGGTAGACACTCATGGTGATGGCGATCACTTCGATAGCCTGGCCGGTCTGGTTGAGCACGGTTCCGGCGAACAGCGAAACCATTTCCGGATAGCCGATACCCGCCGCCAGCGAGGAGTTCTTCGCCAGGTTCAGGTATTGGCTGGTCAAGGGTGGAATGATCACTCGCAGCGCCTGGGGAATGATGACCTTGCGCAGGGTTGGCCCTTCACGCAGGCCCAACGAACGCGCCGCCTCGGTCTGGCCATGGCTGACCGAGCGAATCCCGGAACGAACGATCTCGGCAATGAACGCTGCCGTATAGATCGTCAATGCCAGGGTCAGCGCCAGCAGTTCGGGAATCAGTACCCAGCCGCCCACAAAGTTGAAGCCCTTGAGCTGCGGCACTTCCCAGTGCAGTGGGGTGCCTATGAGCAACGCACACAGCCCGGGAATGGCCAGAAACAGCGCCAGGCCTACCCAGAACTTATGGAACGGCTCGCCGGTTTCCTCAAAGCGCTTGTTGGCCACACGGACCATGAGCACGATGGCAATCACGGCCACCACGAGACTGCCGACGAACGGCCAGAAGCCCTCCGCCAGCGAAGCACCCGGCATGTTCAAGCCACGGTTGCTGATAAAGAACGTATCGCCAAAATTGATGCTGCCGCGCGGCCCCGGCAGGGTCAAAAATACTGCGAAGTACCAGAACAGGATCTGCAGCAGCGGCGGAATGTTACGAAAAGTCTCGACATACACCGTGGCCAGCTTGCTGATCATCCAGTTCGGCGATAACCGGGCCACACCGACGATGAAACCCAGCACGGTCGCCAGGATAATGCCGATGAAGGTCACCAGCAGCGTGTTGAGCAAACCGATGACAAATACCCGGGCATAACTGTCGGACTCGGTGTAAGGAATCAAATGCTGAGCGATCCCGAAACCGGCACTGCGCTCAAGGAAATCAAAACCCGAGGTAATGCCTCGGTGCTGCAGATTGGTTTGGGTATTGTGAAACAGGTACCAGCCCAGCCCTACCACCGCGACCACGGTGATGATCTGGAACAGCCACGCACGCACACGTGGATCGCTAAGGGAAACCCCTTTGGGTGCGCCGATTTTATTTTGCATGAAATGCCCCGAAGAGAAGGAACGAAACGGCCTGCAGCAGCTCGCTGCCGCAGGCCGTACCCATCAGCGCACTGGTGGCGCGTACTGGATGCCGCCGTTGTTCCAGAGGGCATTCAGACCACGGTCGATCTTCAGATCGGTGCTTGCGCCAAGGTTCTTCTCGAACACTTCGCCGTAGTTACCGACTTGCTTGACGATCTGTACGACCCAGTCCTTGGGCAGCTTGAGGTCTTTGCCATATTCGCCATCAGCACCGAGCAGGCGGGCGACGTCCGGGTTCTTGGTCGATTTCGCTTCAGCCTCGACATTCTTCGAGGTGATACCTGCCTCTTCGGCATTGATCATCGCGAACAGGGTCCACTTGACGATGCTGAACCACTCTTCATCGCCCTTACGCACGACAGGGCCCAGTGGCTCCTTGGAGATGGTTTCCGGCAACACGACATAATCGTTTGGCGACCCCAGTTTGGAGCGTTGTGCGTAGAGCTGCGACTTGTCGGAGGTCAGTACATCGCAACGACCGGACTCCAGCGATTTGGCGCTTTCATCGGAGGTGTCGAAGGTGATCGGGGTGTACTTCAGGCCATTGGCGCGGAAGTAGTCGGAGACGTTGAGTTCAGTGGTGGTACCGGCCTGGATGCAGATGGTTGCGCCATCCAGCTCCTTGGCACTGGAAACGCCAAGCTTCTTGTTCACCAGGAAACCTACGCCGTCGTAGTACGTGACGCCCGCGAACACCAGGCCCATGCCGGCATCGCGCGAACTGGTCCAGGTAGTGTTACGCGATAGCACATCCACTTCACCGGACTGCAACGCCGTGAAACGCTCCTTGGCGTTCAGTTGGCTGAACTTGACCTTGTTTGCATCACCGAAGACGGCGGCAGCCACGGCGCGGCAGACGTCAGCATCGATACCCACGATCTTGCCCTTGGCATCCGGCACCGAGAAGCCCGGCAAGCCGTCACTCACGCCACACTGGACGAAACCCTTTTTCTGAACCGCTTCGAGGGTTGCACCGGCCTGCGCGAAAGCACTGATACCCAGTGCGGCGGCAGCGGTAACGACTGCCAGAGTGGATTTCAACATCTTCATTAAAACCTCCAGATTGCTCTTGTTGTGTTCGAGCCGATTGCACCGCACCCTTATGAGGCGCATCCGACCCGCGCTGGCTTGCTTTTGGGTCAATGGCGCAATAACGCTGTTCTGTGACAGCCTTTAATAGCGAAATGGTGTTACCGTCGAAACGCCACGCGTCACGTCGCAAGGTTCGTAGCAAAGCGCGTACCACACTGAGCCGCTTAAGCGATTCAGTGTGCGCCAACAGGTAAACTTGTCGCCTTTCGACAAGTTTTTCCCGGACCGAACCGACACGCCTTCTTTTCATGCACTTAATAAGAGCGTGCGCACATTTTCGGAGCAGTCATGACCACCCCGTTGATACTTGAGCCGCAAAAGACCCCCGATGCCTGTGTGATCTGGTTGCACGGTTTGGGGGCAGATCGTTACGACTTCCTGCCGGTCGCCGAAGCCTTGCAGGAACAGTTGTTGAGTACCCGCTTCGTAATGCCCCAGGCACCCACCCGCCCGGTGACCATCAACGGCGGCTATGAAATGCCCAGTTGGTACGACATCACGGCCATGAGCCCGGCCCGTTCGATTGATCGCAAGCAGTTGGAAGACTCAGCCGACCAGGTCATTGCATTGATCGAGGCCGAGCGCGCCAAAGGGATCGATCCAACGCGGATTTTTCTTGCCGGCTTTTCACAAGGTGGTGCGGTCGTGCTGCACACGGCGTATGTAAAGTGGCAAGGCACCCTGGGCGGTGTCCTGGCCCTGTCAACCTACGCACCGACCTTCAGCGCCGAACGCGAGCTAAGCGCCAGCCAGCAACGCACCCCGGCCTTGTGCCTGCATGGCCAGTACGACACTGTGGTACAGAACGCCATGGGCCGTACCGCCTACGAACACCTCAAACATTGGGGGGTTAATGCCGGCTGGCAGGAATACCCGATGGAGCACGAAGTGCTGCCCGAGGAAATCCGCGATATCGGTACCTGGCTGACCCAGCGTTTGAGCGGAAGCACGACTTCCGTGTAGCCGTCAGCGCAATCCACTACGCCGCGCCCGAATCTTGCATTACACTGGCCGGCGTACATTCCTTAACCAATTGACGAGATGACCGTGCTCAAAGCACTCAAGAAGATGTTCGGCAAAGGCGAGGCTGAGCAACTCGCTGCCGAAACCGCTGCCCCCGTGGTGCAGCCACCTGCACAACCCAAGCCCTCTGCACCAGCAGCCCAGCCACAGGCTCAAGCGCCCGTCGCGGCAAAGGCTGAGAAACCGGCAGAACCCAAGCCGCGCCGTGAGCGCAAGCCAAAACCCGCGGCATCCAGTTGGAAACTGGAAGACTTCATGGTTGAGCCACAGGAAGGCAAGACCCGTTTCCACGACTTCAAGCTGTCGCCTGAGCTGATGCACGCCATCCATGACCTGGGCTTCCCCTACTGCACGCCGATTCAGGCTCAGGTACTGGGTTACACCCTGCGTGGCCAGGACGCTATCGGCCGCGCTCAGACCGGCACAGGCAAGACCGCCGCGTTCCTGATTTCGATCATTACTCAACTGCAGCAGACCCCGGCCCCCAAAGAGCGCTACATGGGTGAGCCCCGGGCACTGATCATCGCCCCGACCCGTGAACTGGTCGTCCAGATCGCCAAGGACGCCGCCGCACTCACCAAGTACACCGGCCTGAACGTAATGACCTTCGTTGGCGGCATGGACTTCGACAAACAGCTCAAACAGCTTGAAGCCCGCCACTGCGACATCCTGGTTGCCACACCGGGCCGCTTGCTGGACTTCAACCAGCGCGGCGAAGTGCACCTGGACATGGTCGAGGTGATGGTGCTGGACGAAGCCGACCGCATGCTCGACATGGGCTTTATCCCCCAGGTACGGCAGATCATTCGCCAGACGCCACCGAAAAGCGAACGCCAGACCCTGCTGTTCTCGGCCACCTTCACCGAAGACGTGATGAACCTGGCCAAGCAGTGGACCACGACCCCGGCCATCGTCGAGATCGAGCCGGAAAACGTCGCCAGCGAGACCGTCGAGCAGCACGTTTATGCCGTGGCCGGCAGCGACAAATACAAGTTGCTGTACAACCTGATCACCCGCAACAAATGGGAACGGGTCATCGTCTTCGCCAACCGCAAGGACGAAGTGCGCCGTATCGAAGAGCGCCTGGTACGCGACGGTGTCAACGCCGCCCAGCTGTCCGGCGATGTGCCGCAGCACAAGCGTATCCGCACGCTGGAAAACTTCCGTGAAGGCCGTATCACCGTACTGGTGGCCACCGACGTGGCCGGTCGCGGTATTCACATCGACGGCATCAGCCATGTGATCAACTTCACCCTGCCAGAAGACCCGGACGATTACGTTCACCGTATCGGTCGTACCGGTCGTGCCGGCACCAGCGGCGTATCGATCAGCTTCGCCGGCGAAGATGACTCTTACCAGCTACCCGCCATCGAAACACTGCTGGGTCGCAAGATCAGCTGCGAGATGCCGCCGGCCGAGTTGCTCGACGCCGTGCCCCGCAAGCCTCACTGATCGGCTGTACTGCAACACCGAAAACGCTGCCTGCTGCCAGGCGGCGTTTTTTTATGCCGGCGATATTGCCCGCAAGAACAAAAAGTCCATAATAGACAAAATAGTTTATTTGGAGCACTGCATGTCCGCGCCCCTCGTCATTGATCAACAGCACGCACGCCAACTGCTCAGCCAGCTGGATGTCCCGCAGATCCTGCGCAAACTGTTTCGCGATCTGGCCGCCGGGCAAGCTGTGCAGCCGCCGCAGCAGCTCGTCGAGTTCCCAGGTGGTGCCGGCGATTTCATCAACTACGGCGGCGTACTGGCTGAAGACGGTGTCTATGGGGTCAAGACATCGCCCTACATTGTCCGTGACACGGGCCCGCTGGTTACCGCCTGGACACTGCTGATGTCCATGGAAAGCGGCCAGCCACTGCTGCTTTGCGACGCTGGCGAACTGACCACCGCGCGCACCGCCGCGACCACCGCCGTGGCCGTCGATGCACTAGCCGCAAGCGGTGCCCGCCGCCTGACCCTGATCGGCAGCGGCCCCATCGCCCGGGCGCACCTGCGCTACACCCGCGACCTGCGCGACTGGCAGGACATCCGCCTCTACTCGCCGCGCCTGCATCAGCAGAGCGCCGAACAACGTCGTGCACTGAGTGACCTCGATCCACGCCTGACCTTTGCCGATACCCTTGAACAAGCGGTACAAGACGCCGATGTCATCATGCTCTGTACGTCTTCGGCCAGCCCGGTCATCGACCCGCGTCAATTGAGCAAGCCTGCCCTGATCACCTCGATCAGCACCAACGCCGTGCGCGCTCATGAAGTGCCGCCAGAAACCCTCGCGAACATGGACGTCTACTGCGACTACCGCCTGACCACGCCAGGGTCGGCCGGGGAAATGCGCATCGCCAGCGAACAGCATGGCTGGCACGCCGACGCGATCATCGGCGACCTGGCACAACTGCTGAGCGATCAGGCGCCGCGCCCTGACTACCAGCGCCATGCGTTCTTCCGCTCCATCGGCCTGGGCCTTGAAGACATTGCCTTGGCCAATGCGCTCTATCGACTGCAGCGCGCCGACTGACGGCGACCGGAGACGTCCATGCAACCAGCAGATTTCATCATTATTGGCGCCGGCATTGCCGGCGCCTCCACCGGCTACTGGCTCGCCGGCCATGGCAAGGTCGTGCTGCTCGAACGCGAGTCGCAGCCGGGCTATCACTCCACCGGCCGCTCGGCGGCGCTCTACACGGCCGCCTATGGCACGCCACAAGTACGCGCCTTGACACTCGCCAGCCGGGCATTTTTCGATGCCCCGCCAGCGGGTTTTGCCGAACATCCGCTATTGACCCCGCGCGGGGAAATGACCGTCGACTTCACCGGTGATGCCGAAGAACTGCAACGCCAGTACGACAGCGCCAAAGCCTGCGTGCCCGAGGTGCAGTTGCTCAGTGCCGAGCAGGCCTGCGAGCGACTCCCGGTACTGCGCCGCGACAAGGTGCACGGCGCGCTCTACGACCCAAGCGCCAGCGATATCGACACCGACGCCCTGCATCAGGGCTACCTGCGTGGCATTCGCCGCCAACAGGGCGAAGTGCATAGCGACTGTGAAGTTCAGCGCATAGAACGCAGCGCCGATGGCCTGTGGCAGGTCCACACCAGTCGTGGCAGTTTCAGCGCCCCGGTGTTGATCAACGCGGCAGGCGCCTGGGCGGACCAGATCGGCGAACTGGCGGGCGCACGGCCGCTGGGCTTGCAACCCAAACGCCGCGCCGCCTTCATCTTCGCCGCCCCGGAAGGCGTGGACAGCCATGACTGGCCGATGCTGGTCAGCCTCGACGAATCCTTCTACATGAAACCCGACGCCGGCATGCTGCTGGGCTCGCCCGCCAATGCCGACCCGGTGGCACCACACGATGTGCAGCCGGAAGAGCTGGACATCGCCATGGGCATTTACCAGATCGAAGAAGCCACCACCCTGAGCATTCGCCGCCCTACCCGCACCTGGGCCGGGCTGCGCAGCTTCGTGGCCGACGGCGACCTGATCGCCGGCTTCGACCCTCAAGTACCCGGCCTGTTCTGGGTCGCAGCACAAGGCGGCTATGGCATACAGACCTCGCCCGCGATGGGCCAGGCCAGTGCCGCACTGGTGCGCGGCGAAGCATTGCCCGAGCCACTCAAGGGCTTTGGCCTGACAGCCGCCATGCTCTCGCCTGCGCGCTTGGTTGCAGCCCAAGGGTGACGCGCCACTGCGTTTGCGGCACACTCCCAGCGCCCTTTAGCCAAGGGCGCTGACAACCGCTGGAGCCCGCCTCAATGTCGACACCTCGCCCCGACCCGGCCCTGGACAACTTCCGGGCGATCGCCGATGCCATCGCCACGCTGTTCTTCCCGCATGCCGAAGTGGTCCTGCACGACCTGCGCAGCCAGAAGATCGACTACATCGCCAACAACCTCTCCAAGCGCGAGATCGGTGACGATGCGGCGCTGGAAGACATGTTCGAAGAAGGCACCGACGAAACCAATATCGGCCCTTACGAGAAACTCAACTGGGACGGGCAGAAGATTCGCTCGCTGAGCACGGTGCTGCGCGACGCCAACGGCAGCCCCTTGGCCGTGCTGTGCATCAACTTGAACATTTCCCTGTTCGAGAGCGTCAAGGCCGCCCTGGACCTGTTTCTCTCGCCCAGCAAGTTGATCCCGCAACCCGACGCATTGTTCCGCGATGACTGGCAGGAGCGCATCAATACCTTCCTGAACGGCTGGCTGCGCCAGCGCCAGCTCAGCCTGAACCTGCTGACCCGTGAGCATAAGCGCGAACTGGTGTTTGCCCTGCACGCCGAAGGCGCGTTTCGTGGCAAGAGTGCGGCCAACTATGTGGCCAATGTACTGAACATGGGGCGGGCGACGGTGTACAAACACCTGAAGGAACTCAAGGCCTGAACAGCATCAGGCCCTGAGTCAGGCGCAGATCAGTCGCCGTAGATATCCGACTTGAAGTACTTGGCCTGGATCTTCTGGTACTCGCCATTGCTGCGGATTTCATCGATGGCTTTGTTGAGCTCGCTGACCAGCTGCGTATTGCCCTTGCGCACGGCAATACCGGCACCTTCGCCAACGTACTTCGGATCTTTCAGCTCAGGCCCGACAAAGGCATAGCCCTCGCCCTTGGGCGTCAACAGAAAGCCTTGCTCCAGCGGGATGGTGTCCGCGAACACACCGTCCAGACGCCCGGAAACCAGGTCCATGAAAATCTCTTCGTTACTGGTGTAGCGAACAATTTCTACACCTTTTGGCGCCAGCACTTCAGAGACATAACGGTCGGTAGTGGTAGCACGCTGTACGCCGATACGTTTGCCCTTGAGGCTCTGGTACTGGTCATCGACCTGAGTACCGGCCTTCATCGCCAGGCGCGCCGAGGTGAAGTAGTACTTGTGGGTGAAGTCAACGGAGCGCTTGCGCTCTTCGGTGATGGTGATAGACGACAGCGCGGCGTCGATCTTGTTGACCTTCAGCGAGGGAATCAGCCCGTCGTACTCTTGCTCGGTCCATTGGCATTTGACCTGCATCTGCGCGCACAGGGCATTACCGATGTCGTAGTCGAAACCGCTGATCTTGCCGTCAGGGGTCTTGAAGGCAAACGGCGGGTAGGCGGCTTCGATACCGATACGCAAGGTTTTCTCGGCGGCGAACAGGTTGCTGCTGGCCAACAGGCTCAGGGCCAGACCGGCAATCAGGGTAGTGGTCTTCATGAGGGCTCTCTCGCTCATTATTGGAGGTGTGTTGCAAGACAGAGGAAAGTGACAAGCCTGAAATTATTTTGTACTTATAAATCCATACTGGACTTTTACGTACACAATTTCAACACCTGGATGCGCGCGAGAGACCGAGGCGCAACCTCGCCAGCCACACTGGCGACCACAGCGTTTGTGTCGTTTAGCGACCGTCCTCCCAGCGCTGCGCCGCCGACTGGTCACTGACCCGTCCTTCGACCCAACGCGGCCCTTCGGCAGTGTTTTCCTTTTTCCAGAACGGTGCCCGGGTCTTGAGGTAGTCCATCACGAAGTTGCAGGCATCGAATGCCGCCTGACGATGAGCGCTGGCCACCCCGACGAAGACAATCGGCTCACCGGGCTCCAACGCCCCGATGCGATGCAGTACTTCAAGGCGCAACAAGGGCCAGCGTGACTCCGCCTCGGCGATGATCTTGCCGAGCGCCTTTTCGGTCATGCCTGGATAGTGCTCCAGGAACATGCCCGCGACTTCACGCCCCTCATTGAAGTCGCGCACGTACCCGACGAAACCGACCACGGCGCCGATCCCCACATTGGCCGCATGCAGGGCATTGAGCTCGGCCCCCGGGTCAAAAGCGCCCGCCTGCACCCGAATCGCCATGCTCAACCTCCGGTCACGGTTGGAAAAAACGCTACCTCATCGCCATCAGCCAAGGGCTCGCTGAGTGAACAGAGGTCCTGATTACGTGCGCACATGATGTTCTGCTCGGCCAGTACCTCCCAGGCTCCGCCGCGCTGCAGCAGGTGCTGGCGCAGGGCATCGACCGTGGCAAACACGCCCTCGAGCGTTTCGCTCTCCAGCCCCAAGGCTTCCCGGTAACGGGCGAAATACTGCACGTTCAAGCTCATGCGTCACCTGCCTGGTAATCACCACTCTTGCCGCCGCGCTTCTCTAACAGGCGCACACTGTCGATGGTCATGCCACGGTCGACGGCCTTGCACATGTCATAGATCGTCAACGCGGCCACACTGGCCGCCGTCAGGGCTTCCATCTCGACGCCGGTTTGCCCGGCCAACTTGCAGCGGGCCAGGATATGCACCGTGTCGAGGCCTTCGGCACTGAGTTCGACCTTGACGCTGGTGAGCATCAACGGGTGGCACAGCGGGATCAGGTCACTGGTTTTTTTCGCAGCCTGGATCCCGGCAATGCGGGCCACGGCAAACACATCCCCTTTGGGATGATCACCGTCGACAATCATCTGCAGGGTTTGCGGGAGCATGCGTACGCGCGCCTCAGCAACAGCTTCACGCGAGGTCACGGCCTTTTCGGTAACGTCGACCATATTGGCCCGACCTTGAGAATCGAGATGTGTCAGCACAGCCATACTCCTGATCAGCGGACCTTGATTGTAAACCTGCAGGTCAACTTTTCGCACGGGCCATGCGACAAAGTTCGGGCGGCACATGGCCGCCCGAACGAGACGTCACAGATGCGATTCGGCGTATTCGGCCAGAATCGAACGAGGCACCCCTTGCAGGGTGATATGCACACCGTTGGGGAAGTCCTTGAAGCGCTCGGTCAGGTAAGTCAGGCCCGAGCTGGTCGCGGACAGGTAAGGGGTATCGATCTGCGCCAGGTTGCCCAGGCAGATCACCTTGGAACCGGAACCGGCACGGGTGATGATGGTTTTCATCTGGTGCGGGGTCAGGTTCTGGCATTCGTCGATCAGGATCAGGCTTTGCTGGAAGCTGCGACCGCGAATGTAGTTAAGCGATTTGAACTGCAGCGGAACCCGCTCAAGGATGTATTCGACACTGCCATGGGTGCTCTCATCGTCCATGTGCAGCGCTTCGAGGTTGTCAGTGATGGCGCCCAGCCAAGGCTCCATTTTTTCCGCTTCGGTGCCTGGCAGGAAGCCGATCTCCTGGTCGAGCCCCTGCACACTGCGGGTAGCGATGATACGCCGGTAACGCTTGCTGACCATGGTCTGCTCAATGGCTGCCGCCAAGGCCAGAATGGTCTTGCCGGAGCCGGCAGCGCCCGTCAGGTTGACCAGGTGGATATCCGGGTCAAGCAAGGCGAACAGCGCCAGGCCCTGATGAATGTCACGCGGCTTCAAACCCCAGGCTTCCTGATGCAGCAGCGGCTCCTGGTGCAGGTCGAGCAGCAGCAGTTCGCTGTCCTTGATGCCTTTGATCCAACCGACAAAGCCCTGTTCGTCAATGATGAACTCGTTGATGTGAACAGCCGGCAGGTTGTCGATCAATTGCACACGGTGCCAGGTGCGCCCGCGCTCCTGACGGGTCTCGACCTTGCTGACCCGGTCCCAGAACGACCCCGTCACCGAGTGATAGCCCTTGGACAACAGGGAAACGTCGTCGACCAACTGATCGGTACTGTAGTCCTCGGCCGCGATTCCACAGGCACGGGCCTTGAGGCGCATGTTGATGTCTTTGGTCACCAGCACCACACTCAGTTCCTTGCGCCGGCTCCGCAGCTCAAGCAATTGGTTGATGATGATGTTGTCGTTCAAATGCTCAGGCAGTAGACGGTGCGGCTCAGTGCGCGGCGTCATCAAGATGGACAGGAAGCCTTTCGGGCCACTCTTGCCCCGCTGGATGGGTACGCCCTGCTCAACATCGGCAGGCGAGGCGTCGCCCAGGGTCTGATCGATCAAGCGGATGGCCTGACGACATTCTGCGGCTACGGAGTGCTTGCCGTCCTTGAGCTTGTCGAGCTCCTCAAGCACGGTCATCGGGATGGTGACGTGGTGCTCCTCGAAGTTCAGTAACGCATTCGGATCGTGAATCAGAACATTGGTATCGAGCACGTAAAGGATTGGCAGGTTGGAAGAAGTGGTACGTCCTTGATCATCCATACTCGGTCACCTTTGTGGGAGCCTGACGACGCAATACCCAGACGGTGCTGCGCCGCGATGTGACCGCTGATGCTCCCCGGGGCCCGCGTCGTTACGGGTGGGCAGCTACAAACAAAGGATGGCGAGTAAGACGCCACCTGTGTTGCAGGGTTCGGCGGTCTGTCTTTGTAATACCGCAAAACCCATGACGGTAAAAAGCGTTTTTACGCATTCTTGAAGTTTATTTTTCAAGAGGGCAAAAACCGCTTGGCGTAGCCCCCATGCACCGTTAAAGTCAAAAATCCAGTCGGCTCAACGGCTGCCTGCAATGTGCGCCCACGCACGCCCCTCAACGGCCTGCCGCGAAGTCCTTGCACCCCTCCCAACCGATTCCGCTCTGCGCCGTATGTTGCAGCAGCCAGGTCAGTGACGCCTGCGCCTTGGGCTGGGTGTCATGGAACCGGATCAAGCCCTTGCGCCACAGCAACATCAGGCTCAGCACCCGCTGTGCCGACTGTTCGGCATCCAGTGCGCTCTGGTCCTGAGCATCGATATCCCACAACACCACCTGCATGTGCTGGCTGCTGAAAAACGCCTGCGCGTCGGCACGACGCTGGCCATAGGGGGGGCGAAACAGCGCAACATACTGCTCGGGCAGATCGCTACTGACCCGTGCCTGACTGCGCAGAATAGAATCCTGCCAGTCCAGCCAATGGCTGTGAGAACGGTACTGCCAGCCTTGAATGCCCACGCACTGCCCGCGGTAAAGCGCCTGCAACGCGGCGACGGAGGTCTTGTCACGGCGTTTCTGCACACTGTCGCCGAGCACAAAGAACGTCGCTGACAGCTTCTGCCGACGCAAATAATCTGTCAGCGCATCACTGGCACCACCGGCCAGCGTAGGGCCACCCTCGAAGGTCAGCAGGAACATCCGGTCGTTCAGCTCGTCACCGTTACGCTCCAGGCTGGAGAAACGCTCGATCTCGCTGCTGGTCTGCGGAAACAACGCAGCCTTGCGCAGCAGTTCATCCAGGTAGCGCTCATGGAACATCCGGCTTGGCTCAACCCACGGGGCATAGAACGAGTCGGCGGCGACCTTGATCTGCCCGGCCTGAGCACGCAAATCCGCCAGGCTCTCAAGGGCATAACAGAACGAGGCGTCCTGCTCGCAGCTCTGTTGGGCCAGGTCATAGTTGCGCCACAACCGCTGCCACAGCCGCTCACGCAGGGCATTGACTGACAACAGGTTGATCTGCCGCAGGCCAAGACGCGCCGTCAGCTCGGCCTGATCCAGCGCCTCACTGTCATGCAGGGCTTTGGCGAACCCCAGAATCTCGGCACGCGAGGCGACATCGAACAGTGCCGGAGAATTGAGCTGTTCAGGCCAACTGCTGCGATCGTAGGTAGCAACCTCGGCAGCACCGGCCATGGCCGTCGACAGGCTCAACCATCCCGCCAGCAATAAAAGGGCAATGCGCAAGACAACACTCTCCGTTTTGATCGCCGGCACTATAACGCAGGGACTATCGTGCCCATAGCTGGAGATCGACCGCCCTGCCCCGTAGAATCCGCAGCACGATTGAAGGAGCCTATGACATGCTGACGGTGATTTCCCCCGCCAAGACCCTCGACTACGAAACCCCGCCGGTGACCCAGCGTTTCACCCTGCCGCAGTACCTGGACGACTCACAGGTGCTGATTGCTCAGTTGCGGGACTTCACCCCGGCTCAGATCGCAGCGTTGATGCACCTGTCCGACAAACTGGCGGGGCTCAACGCCGCACGCTTCGGCAGCTGGACGCCCGATTTCACGCCGGCCAATGCCAAGCAGGCACTGCTGGCCTTCAAGGGCGATGTCTACACCGGCCTCGACGCCGAAAGCCTTGGCGAAGACGACTTCAGCTACGCCCAGGACCACCTGCGCATGCTCTCGGGCCTGTATGGCCTGCTGCGCCCGCTCGACCTGATGCAGCCGTACCGGCTGGAGATGGGCACCAAGCTGGCCAACGCCCGCGGCAAGGACTTGTATGCCTTCTGGGGCACGCGCATCAGCGAATGGCTGAACCAGGCGCTGGCCGATCAAGGCGATGACCTGTTGCTCAACCTGGCCAGCAACGAGTACTTCAGCGCGGTCAAGCGCAGCGCGCTGAATGCCCGTGTGATCAACACCGAATTTCGCGACCAGAAAAACGGCCAGTACAAGATCATCAGTTTCTATGCCAAGAAAGCCCGAGGCCTGATGAGCCGCTTCGTCATCCAGGAACGCATCGACAATCCTGACCGGCTGAAGCAGTTCGATGTGCAGGGCTACTACTATAGTGCCGAGCAGTCCAAGCCGGACAACCTGGTGTTCCTGCGCGATCATCCGGTCGACTGAAGGCAATCGCCGGTAAGCCGCCCGCCGCTTGGTCGAGTGCCGTTTTATCGCTACGATGGTGATATCACGCACTCAAGGCAGCCCCCTATGCTTATCGGCGTCGTCCTGATCCTGTCCTGGCTGATCCTGCTGCTACGCTACCCAGCCAAGGCCCTGCCCATCTCCATGGCCGCGGTGTTCGGCCTCGGCCTGGTCGGCCTGTGGGTGCTCTGGCAGGACAACCGTGAGGCGGCTCAACTGGCACACCTGGACATGCGCCTGAACTACGCGCCCGAGCATTGCCCGGCCGACCGGCCGTTGCAGGTCAAACTGACCAACACCAACCCGCAACCCCTGGTGGAGCTGCGCTGGCGGATTGCCGCGTATGCCCCGGGCGATCAGGTCAATCTGGCGGAAAACACCTACTCGGCGCCGCGTTATCGCGGCCCGGGTGACCTGCAGGCCGGCGCCAGTTGGGAAGCCTGCTTGCCATTACCGCCGCTGCGCTCTGGCTATCGCCCGCAAACGCTGGAGTTTCGCGCCGAACACCTGCAGGGCCGCTTCGCGGATTGAGCCCTGGGGTACGCCTGCCCCCTGCTTGATGACGTATGATCCGAGGCTCATCTACCGCCAAGGATCGTCCTATGCCCACCGTTCTGATCACCGGATGCTCCAGCGGCATTGGTCTCGCCTTGGCCGAAGCGTTCCAGTCAGCAGGCTTCGAGGTCTGGGCCAGTGCGCGCAAACCCGAGGATGTCGCCCGCTTGCAGGCCATCGGGCTTACGGCACGGCAACTGGATGTCAATGATGAAGCCAGCCTTGCAACACTGGCGGCAGAGCTGGAGCAGCGCGGCAACGGCCTCGACGTGTTGATCAACAACGCCGGATACGGTGCCATGGGGCCGCTGCTCGACGGCGGCGTCGAGGCGATACGTCGCCAGTTTGAAACCAACGTATTCGCCTTGGTCGGCGTAACCCGCGACTTGTTTCCGGCACTGCGACGAGCACGTGGCCTGGTGGTGAACATTGGCAGCGTCTCGGGTGTGCTGGTTACGCCGTTCGCCGGCGCCTACTGCGCCTCCAAAGCGGCCGTGCATGCCTTGAGCGACGCCCTGCGCCTGGAGCTGGCGCCCTTCGGTATACGGGTGATGGAAGTGCAGCCTGGTGCAATTGCTTCCAGCTTTGCCAGCAATGCCGAGCGCGAAGCCGAACAGTTGTTGCACGAAGAATCGCCGTGGTGGCCGCTGCGCGAAGGCATTCGCGCCCGCGCCCGTGCCTCGCAGGACAAACCGACCCCCACCAGTGAGTTTGCCCAAGGCCTGCTGAAGGCAGTGCAGCAAGCAAAGCCCGCACCCTTGGTGCGCCTGGGCAATGGCAGCCGCGCACTCCCCCTGCTACAGGCATTGCTACCCCATGGGCTGCAGCAGTGGGTGCTGAAAAAACGCTTTGGTCTCAACCGCAGCCTCTGAACCCGTCAGGGCATTCGGCGCGCGGCCAACGCAAGTCATTGCGCCTCGGATTTACCCTGTTTGACCACCACAGTGCAGGTGGTACCAGCCGCCAGCAGGAAGCCTTCCGGTACTTCGTCGATGTGGATACGTACCGGTACCCGTTGAGCCAGGCGAACCCAGTTGAACGTCGGGTTGACGTCGGCGATCAACTCGCGGCTTTCCGGGTTGTCACGGTCGTAGATACCCCGCGAAATACTCTCCACATGCCCCTTGAGCACTTCACCACTCATCATCTGCAAGTCAGCCTGGTCACCGACACGCACATGCGGCAACTTGGTTTCCTCGAAGAAGCCGTAGACCCAGAAGGAGTTCTTGTCGACCACGGCCATTTTCGCCTCACCGGTACGCGCATAGTCACCGCGATGAACGTTGAGGTTGGTGACGTAACCGTCGACAGTGGCCAGGATCCGCGTGCGCTTGAGGTTCAGCTCGGCGGCCGCCAGTTGCGCCTGGGCATGCTGGTAATCAGCCATGGCCGAGTTGGCGATGTTGCTGGCGTCATCACGGTTTTCCTTGGAGATCACCAGGTTGTCCATGTCGGCCCGGCGGCTGGCATTGACCTTGCGCATCTCCCAGGTGGCCTTGCGCGAAGCGACGAGCGCTTGGGCCTGCTTGACTGCCAACTCGTAGTGCTCAGGGTCGATCTGCATCAACAGATCGCCCTTCTTTACCAGTTGGTTGTCACGCACCGGCACATCGACCACATAACCGGGTACGTCGGCGGCAACGTTGATGATGTCGGCACGCACCCGCCCATCGCGGGTCCAGGGCGTGTTCATGTACTGGACCCAGAGCTGCCGGCCGATCACCACGGCGGCGGCCAGTACAAGCAGGGTGGCGATCAGGCTGAAAAACTTTTTCATCAACAAGGTCTCAACGGTAGACAGTCAGCGCCATGGCGCCAAAAAGGCAGATGAACAGGCACAAGCGCAGCAACGCCGGGTGCCAGAAAAAGCGGTAGCCGTCGTAGCCGGCGATAAAGCGATCCAGGCCCCACGCCAGCAGGGCAGCGATCAGGAACATCAAGGTCATGGTGGGCATGTAAATGCCATGGAAGGCAATTTCACGGGGCATCGGGCAGTCCTTTCACCGGAGCCAGTTCGGCCAGCGGCGATTGCGGGTCAAGCAGGGAAGTACGGATGAAATGCAGGTAACTCTGCACCCGGCGCAAGGCCGACGTGTCGAAGTGCCGGGCAAACGGCTCATCGGTTGCCTGGACACGGCTGATGGCATGGTCCACCGCCACCAGTGCGCGTTCATGGTTGCTCGCCGAAGGCTGCAGGAACAATCGCGCCAGCGCTCGGCCCATCACCCTGATCGCCTGGCGCCAGGGTTGCGACTCGGCATAACACGGATGCACCGGCAGAACGGCCTGCTCCTTGCGCAACTCGATGATCGAATGACCCACCTCCAGCACCACGAACATCCAGCGCAGCAGCGAGCTCTGCACCAGTGGCTTGCCGGCCGCCAGACCGTAGGCCTGGTGCAGCAGGTCACGGGTACGGCTCTCGAACGCCGAGCCCAGGCCGCGCAGGCGCCCGGTAATCGCAAACAGCACCTGGCCACGCAGGTCCTGCTCCAGTCGGCTCCACAACCAGCGGCTGTTCGGCGGCAGGATGATCGCCCCGGCCGCAGCGCAGACCAACATGCCGATCACCATGGCGATGTAGTCGTTGATGAAGTTGTAGGGGTTGTAGACCGTCATGTTGTCCGGTACTGAACCGGTGGAAAAGAAGATCAACAGGCCCACCCCGACCCCGAAATAGGCGGGGCGAGACGAGAGGAACGCACCGAGGATGTACACCGGTGCCAGTACCATGCAGAGCAACGGGAAACCATCAATCCAGGGGTACACGAAGAACATTTCGAAGAAGCCGATCAAGGCTCCCAGCAAGGTGCCGCATGCCATCTGGAACGACATTCGCTTGGGGTTCGGCGTGGCCGCCGACAGGCCCACGGTAGCTGCCGCGATCAGGGTCATCATCGCCCCGCTGGGCCAGGCCGTGATGATCCAGTAGCTGCCCAGCACCAGCAGGATGAACGAAGCACGTACGCCTGCAGCAAGCGAGACCAGCCAGTTGGTCTGGGCCACATACGGCTCATCCCACTGCTCACGTGCATGGCTGTGATCAGCCAAGGACGCGTGGGTCAGGGCATAGCTGTGCATATCGTCGACAAAACGGTAGAGCAGTTCGTAGGCGGTATGGAAGTCGAGCAGGTCGGCGTCGCTTGGCGAGCTCTCGACAAAGGCCGCGCGCAAACTGCGCACCCGCTCCGGCAAACCCTCCTTGTAGATCGCCAGTTGCTGGGCCAGGCGCGCCGCGTCGGCGTCGGTCAGGCCGCGCCCGGCGTAACCGTCGAGCAGTTCGGCGAGCGCGTTCAGGCCGGGTTCGATGGCCGTGACGATCTGCAATGGCCCGCGCAGACGCAAGCGCTCAAGCAACTGGTGCAGGGCGTTGAAACGCGTGGTGATGGCCATGAACTCACTGTTCAAGCGGCCCAGGCGACCACTGCGCCGGCGCATGTGCGGGTCTTCAAAGGCGGTGACGCTACGCAGGCTTTCCAGGCCCACCGCTTCGGCGATGAAACGCACGTTGCTGCTCTCGAAACGCTCGCGCTGGCTTTCGCCACGCAAACCTTCGGCAACGAACCCGGCAAACACCCCAAAACGCTGGTACAGGGCGTTGCGCATCGAGGCACTGGCCGATTGCGGCAGGATCGCCGCACTGACCAGGGTCGACACCAGAATACCCAAGGAAATTTCCAGCACCCGCCACACCGCCGCCATGAAAGCGCCGTCGGGGTTGGCCAGTGCCGGCAGGCCAACCATCGCAGCGGTGTAACCGGCCAGCACAAAACCATAAGAACGGAAGGTCCGATAACGCATGGCACCCGCCGAGCAGATACCCACCCACACGGCCAGGCTCGGCAGAAACAGCTCGGTGTTCTGCGGGAAGATGGCAATCAACGCCACCATCATCGACGATCCGGCCAACGTGCCCAGGAAGCGATAAAAACTCTTGGCAAACACATGGCCGCTCTGCGGCTGCATGACGATGAACACCGTGATCATCGCCGTACGCGGCTGCGGCAGCTCCAGGCGCATGGCCAGCCACAGGGTGAGGAACGCAGCGCACAGGACCTTGAAGATGTAGACCCAGGTTACCCCGTCGCTACGCGCCCATTCAAAGAACCCACGGCGCCACTCCAGCGACGCCAGCCAGCGAAACGGAAAGGTCACGGCATTCATTCGGCGTGGCTCGGTTTGTCGAAGATCGCCAAGGTTTTAGGGGTCTTCGGTGCGGCCTGGCGGTCTTCGTCCGGTACGTCGTTACCCGCTCCCAGACCACCACCCAGTGCCGTCACCAGCTCGGCATGGGCCATCAGGCGCGCCGCCTGGACCTGCTGCTGGATCTGCTGCTGGCGGAACAGCAGGGTTTGCGCGTTCAGCACATTGAGGTAGTCGGTCAGGCCACGCTGGAACGCCACCATGGCGATGTCATAGGTCTTCTGCGCCGAGGCCACCGACTCTGCGGCAAAATGCTGCTGCTCGTTCATCGACTCGCGGCGAATCAACTGATCAGAGATCCCCTTGAGCGCTTCGACCACGGTCTGGTTGTAACGGGCCACCGCGATGTCGTAACCCGCCGAAGCCACACCCAGTTGCGAACGCAGACGGCCACCATCAAACACCGGCAGGCTGATGGCCGGCCCGATGTTGTAGTTGAATTTCTTCCCGGTGAGGAACTCCATGGCCCCGCCACCGGTAGCCATGTAACCCAGGCTGCCGACCAGGTCGACGTTAGGGAAGAAACCGGCATGGGCGACATCAATGCCACGGGCCTGTGCGGCGACCTGCCAGCGGCTGGCAACCACGTCCGGACGCTGACCAACCAGCTCCGCCGGCAAGGCCGATGGCAGCTTGAGTGCAGCATTGAGCGACAAGGTAGGACGCTGCAGTTGTGCGCCCTCGCCCGGCCCTTTGCCTGCCAGCGCGGCCAACTGGTTACGCGCCAGGGCAATTTCTTCATGCAGCGCGTCCAGCTGACGGTGGGTTTCCGGCAGTGGCGTCTGCGCCTGGCTGACTTCGAAGTGAGTGCCGATGCCACCGGCCAAACGTCGTTCGGCCAGGGCCAGGATCTGCTCCTGCTGTTCCAGGGTGGCCTTGACGATGTCGTACTGGGCGAAGTACAGCGACAACTGGATGTACACCCGCACAATGTTGTTCTGCAGCTCAAGCTGGGCCTGGCGGGCCTGCGCAGCACTCATGTGGGCCATGTCCACGGCCTGCTCGCTGGCATTGCGCTCGCGGCCCCAGAGGTCCAGCGCGTAGCTGAAGCCCAACGCCGCGTTGTTGTCCCAGGTGTTGCTGCCCGACAAGGCGCCAGGTCCATAGAACTGGTCTTCCGGCCAGTTATGACGCTTGATCGTCGAGACCCCGTTGACCTGCAGTTTCTCGGCCGACTCGATGATACCCGCCATGGACTTGGCTTCACGGACACGTGCAGCCGCCATGGCCATGGTAGGGCTGTCCTTGACGGCCAGGGCGATCCAGCGGTCGAGCTGCGGGTCACCATAGGCATGCCACCATTGCTGGTCGGGCCAATGGGCATCGCGAGCGGCCTCGCGGATCGCCTCGTCGGTGGTCAGGGTATTGGCTTGCAGCGTCTTGCTTTCCGGGGCAATGCCCCAGGTTCCGATACAGCCGCTCAAGGTCAAGCTAAAGGCACAGACACTGAGCGCATTCAACGCTCTGATGATGCGACGCGGCACAGCTGCGAATTCCCGACATAGAAGGTGGATGACGCTTGGAGAACGCAATTCTAGGGGGCGACAGCACTGGCGATAAGCGTGTATTACTGCGAATCTTTGTTACGAAAACGGTGATAATCCGGCTTTAGTCTGAAGACCAACACTGTAACTTCGTGTCACAATTTGTCGTCTACTTTGAGAGCGACCCATGGACACCCTGCAAAATATGCGTGCATTCAGTTGTGTGGCCCAGGTTGGCAGTTTTACTGCCGCTGCCGTTCAACTGGATACGACCACCGCGAACGTCTCGCGGGCGGTTTCCAACCTAGAAGCGCACCTGCAAACACGTCTTCTCAACCGCACCACCCGGCGAATCGCCCTGACCGAAGCCGGCAAGCGCTACCTGATGCGCTGCGAGCAGATCCTCACTTATGTCGAGGAAGCCGAAGCCGAGGCCAGCGATGCCCACTCTCGACCGGCTGGCCAGTTGAAAGTGCACTCGATGACAGGCGTAGGGCAGCACTTCGTCATTGATGCCATCTCCCGCTACCGCGAGACCCACCCGGACGTCACCTTTGACCTGACGATGGCCAACCGCGTGCCGGACCTGCTGGATGAAGGCTATGACGTGTCCATCGTACTGGCCAGCGAGCTGCCGGACTCAGGCTTTGTCTCGCAGCGCCTGGGGATTACCTACAGCATTTGCTGTGCCTCGCCGGACTACGTGAAACGCAAAGGTGGCGCGCAAAAGCCCTCCGACCTGCTCGGTCACTCTTGCCTGCGCATGGTCAGCCCGGTGATTCCACTGGAAAAGTGGCTGTTCGACGGCCCTGAAGGCCAGGAAGTGGTCAACATCACCCAGGCGCCATTCCAGGTAAACTCGGCCGACGCCATGAAAACCGCCATCCGCAGCGGCATGGGCATTGGTGTGCTGCCGATTTACTCGGCAATCGACGGCCTTCGTGATGGCTCGCTGGTACGGGTGATGCCTGACTACCGTCTGCAGGAACTGAACCTGTACGCGATCTACCCGTCGCGCCAGTACCTGGATGCCAAGATCAAGACCTGGGTCGAGTACCTGCGCAGCTCGCTGCCGGAAATCCTCGCGGCCCACGAAGCCGACCTGAAGACCCACCAGCTGCGCATCGCGACGTAAAACCTGCTGCACGATCGGGGTCGAGAATGATAGCGTGCTACCCAATAGCCGCTTCATTCTTGACCGCCAGCAGAGATTTCACCGATGAAAAAGACTGTCCTTGCCTTCAGCCGCATCACCCCGCCGATGGTCGAGCGCCTGCAGCAGACGTTCAACGTGATTGTGCCGAACCCCAAGCTCGGCGATATCAGCGCACAGTTCAACGAAGCACTGCCCGAGGCCCACGGTCTGATCGGCGCCGGGCGCAAGCTGGGCGAGGCACAACTGGCAACCGCAGCCAAGCTTGAGGTGGTCTCCAGTGTTTCGGTAGGTTATGACAACTATGACCTGGCCTACTTCAACCAACGCGGCATCGCCCTGACCAACACCCCCGATGTGCTGACCGAGAGCACCGCTGACCTGGGCTTTGCCCTGATCATGGGGGCTGCCCGCCGGGTGGCCGAACTGGACGCCTGGACCAAGGCCGGGCAATGGCAGGCCACCGTGGGCCCGGCACACTTTGGCAGCGATGTCTTCGGCAAAACCCTCGGTATCGTCGGCATGGGCAACATTGGTGCCGCCATCGCCCGCCGTGGTCGCCTGGGCTTCAACATGCCCGTGCTGTACAGCGGCAACAGCCGCAAACCGGCACTGGAGCAGGAACTCGGCGCACAATACTGCAGCCTGGAACACCTGCTGGCCGAAGCCGACTTCGTCTGCCTGGTCGTACCGCTCACAACCCAGACACAGCACCTGATCGGCCAGCGTGAGCTGCAACTGATGAAGCCCAGTGCCTTCCTGATCAACGTCTCCCGTGGCCCCGTGGTAGACGAAGCGGCACTGGTTCAAGCCCTGCAGAACGGCACCATTCGCGGCGCCGGCCTGGACGTTTATGAGAAGGAACCGCTGAGCGAGTCGCCGCTGTTCCAGCTCAAGAATGCCGTTACCCTGCCCCATGTCGGCTCGGCTACTGCCGAAACCCGCGAAGCCATGGCCAACCGCGCCATCGACAACCTGTGCAGCGCCTTGAACGGCGAACGCCCACGTGACCTGGTCAATCCGCAGGTCTGGAAGTAAGCAACTACAGGCGCTGAGCCAGGGTGCCCAAGGGCACCCGAGGCTTGGGCTTGCGGAATACCAGCACGTTGCCGAGCATCACCAGCAACAGGCCGAACAACGCCGGCGGCGTCCATTGATAGCCTTCGACGAACGCCGAAACGTTCAGCGCCACCAGCGGGAACAGTACCGTGCAGTACGCAGCACGCTCCGGTCCCATGCGCCCGACCAGGGTCAGGTAAGCGGTAAAGCCAATCACCGAGCCCGGAATCACCAGGTACAGCAGCGAGCCGATGTAACGCGTGTTCCATTCCATCGCGAAGGGAATGCCGCTGATCAGGCAATACACTGCCAGCATCGTGGCCCCGTAGAACATGCCCCACGCGTTGGTGGTCATCGGTTTCAGGCCGGCTTTCTGCTGCAGGCTGGAGAGCATGTTGCCCGCCGAGAAGCACAAGGTGCCGAGCAAGGCGAGCGCCAGGCCGATCAGGGTTTCACGGCTGGCGGCATGCCCCGACAGCTCTGGCCAGAACAACAGCGCCAACCCTAACAACCCCAGCGCACCACCGCCCATGACATTGGCCGCGATCCGCTGCCCGAAGAACACCCGGGCATTGAGCGCGTTCCACAAGGTCGCCGTGGAGAACACCACGGCAATCAGGCCGCTGGGAATCCACTGGCTGGCCGTCAGGAAGCACATGAAGTTCACGCAGAACAGGCACAGCCCCTGCGCCAGACAAAGGCCATGAGCCCGCCGGTTCATCGGTTGCAAACGGCGGCTGAGCAGCAGAATGGCGAACAGCAGCAAGGCGGCCAAGGCAAAGCGGTAGACAATCGATACCGGGATCGCGACCACGCCCAGTTGCAGTTTCAGGGCAATCCAGGTGGTGCCCCAGATCACAACGGTCAACAGGTACAAGAACAGGTTCATGACAAAGCTCCTCTGAACTGAGGTGCAGTGTCTGCCCAGAGCACTGGGCCGGGCTTGCACAAACTTGCGCTTTTCCATCGCCACCTGCTGTGTGCTGTGGTGGACAGCGGTAGGATGGCCACAGAGGTAACCACCATGACACCGCTGGACACCCTGCAAGTCTTCAACGCCCTGCATGATTCACCCAACACCCGCCTGGAACACAGCGCGCAACTGGGTGACGGCATGGTAGCGGCCTTGTGGAACAATCAAGACGACGCCCGCGATTATCAGGCGCCCAGCCATCACACCCTGTCGTGCTATATAGACGGCGGCACGGGCACGTTTCGCCGCGAACGGCCCTCTGCCAAGGGAGGCCCGGACAAGCTGTGCATTCTTCCAGCCGGGCATGACTCGAACTGGGTGATCAACGGCAAGATCCGCCTGGTACACCTGTACATCACCCAGGAACAATTCGCCCTGGAGTGCGTGCGCCTGTTGGACCGTGAGCCGCGAGAGCTGCAACTGCAAGAGAACACCTTTCTGGATGATCCCGAGCAGGCCCGACGCTTTCGCCAACTGATCGCCCTGGACTGGGACGAACCTGCCGAGCGCCTGCTGACCAGCAGCCTGGCCCATGAACTGGTCAGCCATGCCCTGCTCAACCAGGTCGGCTTGCGCCAGGGGGTAAGGCTCAAAGGTGGCCTGGCGCCGCACCAACGCCGGCAGTTGGCCGACTTTATCGAGCAGCACCTCGACCAGCCGATCAGCCTGGGTGAGCTGGCCACCCTGTGCAACCTGTCCGAGTACCACTTCGCACGCATGTTCCGCACCAGCTTTGGGCTGCCACCGCACCAGTACCTGCTGGCCCGGCGCCTGGCCAAGGCACGCCAACTGCTACGTTTCAGTGACCTGCCCATGCTCCAGGTGGCCCTCCTCTGCGGCTTTGCCAGCGCCAGCCACTTCAGTAACCGCTTCCGTCAGGCCCTCGGCGCAACACCGGGCGAGTACCGTCAAGCACTGCGCAGCTAACCCCGTTTCGTTGCCCTTCGGTCAGAACGACAGGTCCATACCGACGGTGTAGCGACGCCCGTCCAGAACCGTTTGATACTCGGCGTAATCCACTTCCTTGTTGAAAATGTTGTACACACCCGCCAGCAGCTTGAGGTTCTTGGTCACCTTGTAGGTGCCGCCAACATCGACAAAGGTGTAGGACGGCGTGCCGTCAGACATCGTGGTACGCCCCAGATAGTCGGAGGTCTTGCCTCGGTAGTTCAGGCGCGTCCAAGTGCCCAACTGATCGGTGTTCTGCCAGTCCAGAGTGGCGTTGAACATGTGCCGGGGCATCTGGTTCAACGCCTTGCCCTTGAGCGCCCCGCTCTTCTGCTCGGAATCGGTGAAGGTGTAGTTGGTCGCCAATGTCAGGCGCTGGGTAATGGCCCAGTCCAGGGTGGCCTCGACGCCACGCATCTGCGCCTCATCGACGTTCACCCGATCACTGATGAACTTGTACGAAGTACCAGCGATCTGGCACTGCCCAGACGCATTGCCCGTGCTGTCGGTGCAACGACGCTGCTCGGTGATCTTGTCCTTGAAGTCGGTGTTGAACACGGTCAAGCCGGTCGAGAAGCCCTCCAGGTTGTCCCAGATGAAACCGATCTCCTGGCTGACGCTTTCCTCCGGCTTCAGTGCCGAATTACCGACGATAATCGCCGGATCGCCACCACCGCCGGTGATCTGGCCCCAATCGTCAACAGCTGCACGGATGTCCGGCGAACGGTAGCCAGTGGACACACCACCCTTGATCGTCCACTGCTCGGTCGGGTGATACACCCCATACAGGCGTGGCGACCAATGCGTGCCGTAGTTCTCGTCACGGTCCATGCGCAAGCCGCCGGTCAGGGCGAACTGATCGGTCAGACGCCACTCGTCTTCGGCGAACAACGCCCAGGACCAGCGGGTAAGCTGGTTGAGGGTAGCCGCCGAGGCAAGCTGGTTGCCTTGATCGCTCAGGTCTTCGTACTTGTACTGACCGCCGAAGGTCGTGGTGTGCGAGTCGCTGTAGAACGACGCCTGGGAGTTGAGCACCGTGTTCTCCAGCTCCATCTTGCGGCCGGGGTTCTCGATTTTCTCCCGCTGCAGGTAGCTGTCGGTGGTGACGCTTTCCCAGCGGCCCGAGTGGCTCACAGAGAAATGCGTACGGTCGTAATCGTTCTGTGAGGAAGAAGAGCGCGCCGAGCGGCCCAGGGTGGCATTGCGTTCCTGTTCGGATTTTCCGGCTTCAACGGTGATGTCGTTGTTCGTGTCCGGGGTGAACGACAGTTTGGCCGTGGCACTGTCGGTACTCTGCTCATTGAAGCCGTTGACGATGTGGTCCTCGTCACGGCGTGAGCGCTGCCCGTACAACTGCAGGCCCACCAGGTTCTCCACCAAAGGCCCGGAAATGAACGCGCTGGTGCTGGAGTAGTCCCCGGAATCGGAGCGGTCCTGGAACGTCGTCTCGGTGCGAACGCCGCCATACCACTGTGGCGTGACCTTGCGCGTGATGATGTTGATCACACCGCCCATGGCGTCGGAACCGTACAGCGACGACATTGGCCCACGCACCACCTCGATTCGCTCGATAGCTTCCAGCGGTGGCATCCAGCCCTGCTCGATCCCGGCACCATCACTGTTGGGACGCGTAGCGCGCGAGTCCTGGCGTTTGCCATCTACCAACATCAAGGTGTATTTCGAGGCCATGCCACGAATACTGATGTCACTGGAACTGCCACCACCAGTTACCACCACACCTGGCACATCACGCAGCGCATCGGTGACATCACGGTAGGACTTGTTCTCGATCTGCTCACGGGAAATGACCGAAATCGACGCCGGGGCATCCTTGATCTGCTGGGAAAAACCGGAGGCGGTCACCACCATGTTGTCCAACTCCAGAGGCTGGCTCTGGGCCGAAGCCTGGGCGGTATAAAGCGAACACAAGGCGAGTGCAAGGCAGGACTTGGTGAAGCTGGGGGACATGGTGAACCTCTCCCTGGAAATGTAAATTCTACGTAAATAGAAACTGGGGGCGAATGATATTTATTCTCACCACCGAGTAAAGCGCCTTTACGCTTTTTTACACTTTCAGTAACAATCCACCCAGCACGCCAGCGATGAGGCCTCTTGATCCAGAGCAAGCCCGCAGCCCTTCCAACGGCTGCTTTTTGCGACAAGATATTTTTCTTTCAAAAGGGCTTGAATTGTTTCGCCAACTGCCTGACCTTGTAGTCAAGAGGCGATGACTGCCACGGTCCATACCGGCATCATCGATTCTCTTGCGAGCTAGCTGAATAAGGATTGATCTATGCAAGTCCATGTCAATAGCGACAACCATATTCAAAGCAGCATCCGGCTGGAACAGTGGGTCCGCAGCACCGTCGAACAACAGCTCGACCGCTTCGAAGAGGACCTCACACGCATCGAAGTTCATCTGGGGGACGAAAACGGTACCAAGCCCGGCCCACACGACAAACGTTGCCAGATGGAGGCTCGCCCCAAAGGCCACCAACCGATCTCCGTAACCCACAAGGCCGCTTCGCTTGAGCAGGCGGTGGACGGTGCAGCCGAGAAGCTCAACCACGCGCTGGAACACTTCTACGGAAAACTGCGCAGTAAACGTGCAGTGTCTCAGCAAAGCGCCGAAAGCGAACACACCGATCAGTTGCTACAGGAAGACTTCGAGGAAAATCAGCAAGCCCTCAATAGCTGAAGACGGCTAACCCCAGGTTGCTGACGAACCCCCGCTTTTTAGCGGGGGTTCTTTTTTTAGCCAACGAAATTCTGGCGCTGATCCCTGTGGGAGCGGGTCTTGCCCGCGATGCAAACGCCGCGCACTCACGGACACCGCGCCGAGGCCATCGCAGGCAAGCCTGCTCCAACAGCGAATGCAACCTGTAGGAGCCGGGCTTGCCCGCGATGCAGACGCCGCGCACTCACGGTCACCGCGCCGAGGCCATCGCAGACAAGCCAGCTCCAACAGAAAATGCAACCTGTAGGCGCCGGGCTTGCCCGCGATGCAGTCGCCGCGCACTCACTGGCACAACGCCGACGCCATCGCAGGCAAGCCAGCTCCAACAGAGAATGCAACCTGTAGGAGCCGGGCTTGCCCGCGATGCAAACGCCGCGCACTCACGGACACCCCGTCGACGCCATCGCAGGCAAGCCTGCTCCAACAGAAAATGCAACCTGTAGGAGCCGGGCTTGCCCGCGATGCAAACGTCGCGTACTCACGGACACCCCACCGGCGCCATCGCAGGCAAGCCAGCTCCAACATAAACCGAGCGGCCCTATTTGGCCTCTTCGATGTCCTTACCGCTGGCGTTAATTGCCCTGCTCGAGGGGTAGCGGGACGAGGCGAAGCGCACCACCAGGATCGAGAACGACAGCAGCAGGATACCGCCGCACACATACAACAGGCCTACGTCGGGTGCCTTGTGGTGTGATACATCGCCGATCAGCAGACGGGTCAAGGCGGTGATCGCCACATACAACAGGAAGCGGATTGGCATGTGGTTGGTCTTGAAATAGATACCGACCATCGCCCCCAATTCCAGGTAGATGAACAACAGCAGGATGTCATCGACACTGACACCGCCCTTGCCCAGCATCTCCAGGAAGGTCACTACAGCGGCGTACGCAGTGATCGCACCGATACCGAACAACGCCAGGTAATGGAAGGCCTCAACGCACAAGTTACCCAGTGAGTCGGCAGAGCCATGCAGGCTTTTTCGCAGTTTGTCAGCCCAATTGTTATTCACGGTACAGATTCCTTGATACGGCTTGAAGGAGAATGCGGCAAGTACATGACGCTTTATCTGCATGCAGTAAAAAGGCCAGGCACTGGGTTTGAGAAGGCGGCAGATTGCCGCAAGGCACGTGCGCGTGCACCCGTTCAATGCGACCGGGGGCTAAAGACCGAGGCAGGGGCTGCAAAAATGCCACTATTCAAAGCCGAGGGATTGCCTTATCCTCTCTACTGTACAAAAATACAGTATTCGTATTGTTCAATTATCGAAAGGCATGTGAGGTGATGAATGGCCGTCGAAGTGGTGTACCGCAGCAGCCGAGACCTGGAGCGCTTGTTCATGGATAAAGCCGAAGCAGACCGTCACGACAAGATGCTCGAGCTGGCTGAACTGCTGGCCGAAGTGCTGAAGAAAGCCGTGCCGTCACTGAGTGAACAGCAGGTTGAGGACGCCGGTATCTACATGGCGAAAAACCGCGACGTCTTCGCCAAAGCCTTCAAGAGCCAACCCGACGCGCTCAGCGAACTGCTGGGTGACGAAAGCCCTGCCGAGTAACCCAACTCAAGGGTATAGCAGCCGCTCGGCCAGGGTTTGCGCAACGCGCGCTGGCGAGCGCTTCTCTGCCTGGGCATGGGCAAAGACCTCTGTCAGCCGCGACGGAATGCGCGCCAGGTGTTCGGTAATGGTCGGCAACTCTTCACCTTGGTGCTTGAGCGCTACATAAATCAGGCCGCCTGAGTTGATGATGTAATCCGGTGCGTACAGGATGCCGCGGTTTTCCAACTGATCGGCCACCTGCAGGGTGGTCAGTTGGTTGTTCGCCGACCCTGCAACGGCAGCGCAACGAAGCTGCATTACACTCTGCCCTGTAAGAATCGAACCCAAACCGCAAGGCGCAAAGATATCGCATGGGGTACTGATCAGCGCCTCAGACGCAATCGGATGGGCATTGAACTGCTCCATCGCCAATTGCACCCGCCCAGGATCATGATCGCTGACCAGCAGTTCTGCGCCCGCCGCATGCAACTGCTCCGCCAAGGCGAAGCCCACATTACCCAACCCTTGCACCGCCACGCGCAAACCTTCCAGGTTGTCGCTGCCCAAGCGCGCCATTGAAGTCGCACGGATACCGGCAAACACGCCCATGGCCGAATACGGCGAGGGATCACCTGACGCCGTGGTGCTCGTGACATGCTGTGTTGTTTGCGCAATGCAGTCCATGTCCAACGTCGACGTACCGCTGTCGATAGCCGTGATGTACCGCCCCTCGAGAGAATCGACAAAACGCCCGAAAGCCTCAAACAGCGCGGCTCGGTTTTCTACATGCGGGTTTCGAATGATCACCGCTTTGCCCCCACCCAGCGGCAAGCCGGCCAATGCAGCCTTGTAACTCATGCCCTGAGCCAGACGAATGGCGTCGATCATCGCACTGTCATCGTCGGGGTAGGCCAGGTAGCGACACCCGCCCATGGCGGGGCCACGCTGCTCACTGTGGATAGCAATCACGGCCTTGAGCCCGGTCGGAGGATCGATACACAGGTGCAGCGAGTGGGTGCGCGTGCTTTGCATCAGCGAAAACATCGACAAGCTCCCGAATTGCTGGGTGCTGATGCAAGTATAGGCACGCTCCGGGCAACTGATAGCGCTACTGGACGAAAGCCACGCAGGGGGCTAAAAAATAAGCGTAAGCGGAGACTTTCATGAACCCACGCAAAGCCTGTCTGGCCTGCCTCGAACGTGACCCTGTCGCGCTGTTTGAAGCGGGGTTGTGGATCGCCGCCGAGCATGACCCCGGCGTGCAACCTGCCGACTGCCTGGCGCAGGTGCAAACGCTGCAACGCGAGGTCAGTGTTGGCCTGCCCATGTTGTCTGTGAACGAACTGGCCCAGCCTCTGCTGCGGCAGCTCTGCGCGTTGGGGTTTCAGCAGGATGAGTATTACCCCTTGCGCCCTCAGGCAGCCTTGCTGGACAAGGTGCTGCTGCGCCGTCGCGGCCAGCCGCTGGCCTTGGCACTGTTGAGCCTCGAACTGGCCCGCAGCTTGTCCATTCCACTGGAGGGGGTGAACTTTCCGGGATACTTCCTGCTGCGAGTACCGGGCGCCGACCACCTGCTCGACCCGTGTGGTGGACGTCGCCTGTACCCTGCCGACTGTCGCGAACTGCTCGGCCGGCAGTTCGGCCCGCAAATGACCTTGAGCGCAGAACACCTGCTGACCGCCAGCCCACGCCAGATGCTGCAACGCCTTTCACGCAACCTGCGGCAATTGCACACCACCCATGACGACGACCTGGCAGCACTGAAAGATGCTGAACGGGTCGTCGAACTAGGGTCAGCCAATGCCAGTGACTATCTGGCAAGGGCCACGCTCTACCAGCGACTGGATTGCCCACAGGCCGAACGTTTCGACCTGGAGCATGCCTTGTTGCTCAGCGAAGACCCGATCCAGCGTTTACGCCTGACCGAGCGCCTGAGCCACCTGCCCCCCAAAGCGACATCGATTCATTGAACCTAATCACCTGCCGCGTCATGGGGTATCCGGTTGGTTAGACGGGTGTGCCTGAATGAACGCCGGGTGTTGCGCGGCCAGCGCCGCTACCCGATTGATGCGAGGATAAGCGCCGAGATCGATGCTGAACCGCTGCGCGGCATACAACTGGGGAATCAAGTAGACATCCGCCAAGCCCGGTTGTGCGCCGAAGCAGTAGCCACTGTCACCGATCAACTGCTCAACCGCCGCCAGCCCTTGGCTGATCCAGTGGGCGATCCACTGGTTGACCTGCGTTTCGTCATGCCCTAGCTGACGCAGTTGGTTGAGCACACTGACATTGTGCAACGGGTGGATGTCACAACCAATCAGCGCCGCCACCCCACGCACTTGAGCGCGTTGCTCAAGTGCAGCAGGCAGCAGTGCCGGCTGTGGATAACGTTCTTCCAGATACTCGATGATCGCCGGCGACTGTACCAGCAACGCCCCCGAGTCGACCCTCAGGGCCGGTACACGGCCCTGAGGATTGAGCGCCAGAAACGCAGGCTCACGCTGCTCGCCTTTGAGCAGGTTGACCGGCAGGGACTGGAAATCCAGCCCCTTGAGCGCCAGGGCAATCCGTACCCGGTACGACGACGTCGAACGAAAGTAGGTATAGAGTTCCATGCCCTGCCCTCTTTTTTAGTGTGCTGGCAGGATCTTGCCGCGGCACTCACCAAAACCGATGCTGGCAACACCGTCGCGGATGCAACGGGCGCGCAGGATGATCTCGTCACCGTCTTCAAGGAAGCGGCGCACTTCGCCGGATGCCAGCTCGATCGGCTCCTTGCCGCCCTGGGTGATCTCCAGCAGGCTGCCGAACTGGCCGGGTTTAGCGCCCGACAGGGTGCCAGAACCGAACAGGTCGCCCGATTGCAGCTGGCAACCGTTGACACTGTGGTGCGCGACCATCTGCGCCACGGTCCAGTACATGCTCAAGGTGTTGCTCAGGGTCAGGCGATGGGCCGGCAGGTTCTGCTCACGCATGCGCTCGGTCACCAGCAGCACTTCCAGCTCGATGTCGAAGGCGCCCAGCGCCTGATCGCGCTTGTCGAGCAGGTAAGGCAGTGGCTGCGGGTCGCCTTCCGGGCGTGCCGGTTGGGCGCAACGGAACGGCTCCAGCGCTTCGGCCGTCACCACCCACGGCGAAACCGTAGAGATGAAGCTCTTGGACAGGAACGGGCCCAGTGGCTGGTATTCCCACGCCTGGATGTCACGCGCCGACCAGTCGTTGAGCAGGCAGAAGCCGGCGATATGCTCAGCCGCTTCGGCCACCGGAATGGCCTCGCCCAACGCGTTGCCCTGGCCGATCCAGATGCCCAGCTCCAGCTCGTAATCAAGCCGTGCGCAAGGGCCGAAGGTCGGCTCGCTCTGCCCGGCAGGCAGGGTTTGGCCCTTCGGCCGACGGACATCCGTACCCGACGGACGAATGGTCGAAGCACGGCCGTGATAACCAATCGGCACATACTTGTAGTTCGGCAACAAAGGGTTGTCCGGACGGAACAGTTTGCCAACGTTCTTGGCGTGTTCGATGCCTACGTAGAAGTCGGTGTAATCGCCAATCCGGGCAGGCAGGTGCAACTGGCACTCAGCAGCCGGATACAGCAGTGGTCGCAGTGCGGCCTGGTGCTCGCTGTGTTCACCCAACAGCGCCAGCAGACGCTCGCGCAGGGCAACCCGGGCACCACGGCCCAATGCGAAGAACGCATTCAGCGCACCGCCACGGGTAGCCTCGACAGCAACACGGGCTTGGCCCTCGAACAGGCCAGCGGCCAGAGCGCCTTCCAGGTCGAGGATGGCATCGCCAATGGCAACACCACAGCGTGGCGCCTGGTCGTTACGGCTGAAGATACCCAGGGGCAGGTTCTGCAGCGGGAAATCGCTATGCCCGTTGGCGTGATCGACCCAACTACGGGCAATGGCGGACTGATTCATGGGTTATCTCCGATTCGGGGTGAAGGTGCTCGGCAACGATGCCCAGCAACTATCGTAGTCGGCCTGCAATTGCGGGCATTCCAGTGCATGGCGCGTCGGTCTCAGCATCTGGCTGGTCTCGAACATGAAGGCCATGGTGTTATCGATCTTGTTCGGTGCCAGGTCAGCGGCAATCGCCTTGGCACAGGTTTCAGCATCCGGGCCATGGGCGCTCATGCAGCTGTGCAGCGACGCACCGCCAGGCAGGAAACCTTCGGCCTTGGCGTCGTAAGCCCCCTGGATCAGGCCCATGAACTCGTTCATCAGGTTGCGGTGGAACCATGGTGGACGGAAGGTGTTCTCGGCCACCATCCAGCGTGGTGGAAAAATCACGAAATCGATGTTGGCCATGCCCGGCACGCTGGTCGGCGAGGTCAGTACGGTGAAAATCGATGGGTCCGGGTGGTCGAAGCTGACGGTGCCAATGGTGTTGAAACGGCGCAGGTCGTACTTGTACGGCACGTTGTTGCCATGCCACGCCACCACATCCAGCGGCGAATGCTGCAACACACAGCCCCACAGCTCACCCAGGAACTTCTGCACCAACGGCACAGGGCCCTGGTGCTCTTCGTAATGGGCCACCGGCGCCAGGAAATCACGCGGGTTGGCCAGGCCGTTACTGCCAATCGGGCCAAGGTCCGGGATACGCAGCGGCGCACCGTGGTTCTCGGCGATGTAGCCGCGCGCGGTACCGTCGAGCAGTTCGACACGGAACTTCAAGCCACGCGGCAGCACGGCGATTTCCAGTGGTTCGACCTCCAGCACACCCAGCTCGGTGGCGATACGCAGGCGGCCCTGCTCCGGCACCAGCAACAGTTCGCCGTCGGCGTTGAAGAACACGCGCTCCATCGAGCGATTGGCGCAATAGCTGTAGACGCTCACACCCGCTGGCTTGTCAGCAGCCGAGTTGGCCGCCATGGCGACCCAGCCGTCGATGAAATCGGTCGGCTCGGCGGGGATATCCAGCGGGTTCCAGCGCAGCCGGTTTGGCGTCACCGCGCCCAATGGGCCACCGGCCAGCTGACGCTCCAGGCGCTCGAACGCCGGATGCAGGGCCGACGGCCGGATACGGTACATCCAGGTGCGGCGCAGTTCACTGCGGGTCATGGTGAACGCGGTGCCGGAGAACAGTTCGGCGTACAGCCCGTACGGGGCCTTTTGCGGAGAGTTTTGCCCGATGGGCAGGGCGCCCGGCAATGCTTCGCTGGCGAATTCGTTACCGAAACCGCTCTGGTAGCTGAGTGAGGACGTGGAATCGAGGTTCATCGAGACTCCTGGCCATGAGGCCGGTTACGGGCAGTTGGCTGCGAACCGACCAGGCGGTGACAGCACGTCTGCATTATTTTTATCGTAATCACATTACGCATAACGTAATTTGATTGCCAAAGTCCGTCAAGCTATAAAGACGCCCTCCTGTCTCTCCCGGATCGAATGCCCCATGGCCAAAGCCAGCTCCACCGCCGATAGCACCGGCAAACAGAAGGTTCGCTCGGCAGAGGTCGGCACCGACATCCTCAAGGCCCTGGCTGAACTGTCGCCCGCCACGTCGCTGTCACGCCTGGCCGAACACGTTCAAATGCCCGCAAGCAAGGTTCACCGCTACCTGCAGGCGTTGATCGCCAGCGGTTTTGCCGAACAGAACCCGGCGACCAACCACTATGGGCTGGGCCGTGAAGCGCTGCGCATCGGCCTGGCCGCACTGGGTGGCATCGATGTATTGAAGGTCGGCGCAATGCCGCTGTCGCAATTACGTGATGAGCTTAATGAAAGCTGCTTTTTGGCCGTATGGGGCAATAAGGGCCCAACCGTGGTCAGCATTGAGCCGGCCGTGCGTGCTGTAACCGTGGTCACGCAGATCGGCTCGGTACTGCCGCTGCTCAGCTCATCCACCGGGCTGGTGTTCGGGGCCTACCTGCCGGAGCGCGAAACCCTCGAGCTACGTGATCAGGAACTGGCGGCCCTGAAGCAGACCGCCAGTGAGTACGACGCCTTGTTTGCACAAATCCGTGAACGTGGCCTGCACCATATCCACGGCCTGCTGATGCCGGGCGTCGATGCGCTGTCAGCCCCCGTGTTCAATGCGGTCGGCAAGATCGCGGCGGTTATCACCGTGGTCGGCCCGACCTCGATCTTTCATGCCGATGAACAGGGGCCAGCCGCTCAACGGCTGCTGGCCACTGCAAAAACCATTAGCTGGCGAATGGGGCATGACCTTTAGGGAGCGCCTGCGCGCTGGCTTCCAGGTCACCAAGGAACAGCGTCAGCTCTTCCTTGAACACCTTGTAGGTCGGGGTCGCGGCCTTGGGGGCGACGGGTGCTACGAGCTCCTTGCACAAGTTTTTGAGCAACTCCACCTGGGCAGAGCTCGGCCCACTCGACAACTTGGAAAGGGCAGCAAGCAAGCGCCCCCATCCCCCTACCATCGAGAACACCCCCAACCCTGACAACGCAAAGGAAACCAGCGCTGAAGCCCGGTCACCATCACGGTAGGCCAGCGCCCCCTTCGTGAATGCTCGCAACGTAGTAAAGGCCGATATCGCCATTGACGCCGGTGGAAACGGCATCGAAAGAATGGACGCGGTACTGAGCACCACCTCAAACAACAACCGCGATATCCGCTCGGCAACGCTGGTCGTGTCATGATCGACATCGTCGATGATGCGCAGCGTCATGGCATCGAACTCATCACCAAGATCACTGATCCGGGTGTACTCACCGTAGGCACTGACGATCAGATCGGTGGGGTCACCCGCGCGCGCGATATCGTTAATCAAGGTACCGATGATCCGCTGATCCTTGATCGCCACTCGGCGATAGAAGTAATCACCGAGGCCATACGCCTTCCATTGACTGATCAGGTCTTCCCGACTGCGCAACCAGCGGCCATCAGGGGCATCCGGGGTGTACAGCAGGTCGTCCGCGGCCTTGCCCTGCATGTGCCGGAGAATATAGACACCTTCGATACGCTGGCCGCGCAAGGCAAGCTGGTACACACCGTCCTTTTGGTAGGTTCTGTCGCCACCCACCACGGGCGGTTCGAGTTCCAGCAGCGATTCGACCGTCGCCTTCATCCAGCGGCGCTGCGCTGACGAAAGGTTCCCCTGCAACACTTCGCAGAGCGCGGTCCGCGTGATCTGCAGGCGCAACAAGTGGCCATGCGATGCGCGATACAGGCCGTATTTCGCATCGGTCTTCACCAGTGTCTGCTTGGCCTGCGCGATATAGCGCTCCCCCAACTTTGCCGAACGTATGTAGCTCGCCACACGTCGACGATCAAGCCTCGACAGATCCTGCCCGCGGGTTGAGGCGAACCTGGCGAACTCCTCGAAATTGAAACTGCTGTCGTATCCGCTTATCACCACTTGAGTCAACGTCATCTCGGCGCCCGCCTCAAGTGTTACCAACACCGTGTCAGGGTCTACCCAGCCACCCGTTGAGTTCGAACCGAGCAACGTGTTGAGCCATTGCCCGACTTCATGGTGGGCAAAGCTTCGGAAATGGGGAAGGCTGTAGTGTTTTTCATATTCCTGCCCAAGTGCCTGCAACATGAAGTCCAGGTTGCTCAGTGCCTGACGGTCGTTGGGGGTAGCATCGCGGTACCATTGCGGCGTGACGGCCTGCAGCTCATCCAGCAGACCCTCCACTTTCATTGAGGCAATCTTGGACAGCGCGTCGCTCCATGTGCTTGCCTCCCAAGGCTTCAGCACCATGCTGTTACGTATCCAATGCGTGGTGGAGCGATGCTGTTGCTCAAGATGGCGCCTGAAGCCGGACCGCTCTGCAAAGGCAACCTGGCCGACCAGATAATCACAGCCTGGCGCTGTAGCTGACCACCCAGCCATGGCGTCGCTCAGATGATGCACAGCGTCAAACACCCTGACATCACCCCCTGGCGCACCCGGCGCGTAAACGATATAGCGCCAGTCATCACCCTGGGGATAACGCACATAGAAAAGATCCTTCAGTACCACCCCTTGCTCATTGAGCAACACACATCCCACCTCGACACCCAGCGACGCCAACGAGCCGTTGTGCTGACCAAGACGTTCAAACACCTCAAATGCCGTTGGGTCCATGCCCTGATAACGCGCACTCAGAAACGACAACGACAAGCGCGCCTGCAGGGCGTCGGCCATCGCAGCTGTTCCCTCCTCTGTCAGGTAAAGGGCTCGCACGGCATCGATGTAACCCATGCGCAGATTCAGCTCGGCAATCATCGCAGCAATGAACTGCGCCGAGAGGTCTGGCCCCTGGACAACCTGCACAACGACCTGAGCCTCTTGCCCTTGATAGCCTCCCGAGAGCACCCATTGGCCAAGGCTCAATTGCCGGCTGCCGGTTTGTACATGGCCATCGAGGTCTATTGAGTACGCGACATTGAGCACAACCTGCTCAGCGTCAATGGTCAGCCCCAGATGCTTTTGCACATATGCCTGGATTTGCAGGCGGGCATAATCCTCATGGCTGGCATGCCCCTCAAGCAACGTATCTACACGCAGTTGGGCATCTTCGAGCGTTTTTTCACGCTGCTCATAAGCGACTTTTTCGTCACCGACCAGAAACCGCAACCAGTCTGGTTGACGGGAAACACGGTACTGCCTGAGGCGATCGGCATGACGCGCCTGAAGCGTTGAAACCAGTACGCGCTGCTGCTCCATCGCAGCCAGCGCTTCCCACACCTGAGGTGCAGGCTGCGAGTGAGCACGTGCGTTCTGCAGGATGTCGAGAAACCACTGTCGCTGAGTACGCTGCAGATCTGCAACGTGTTGTTTGAACACGTCTTCAGCAAAAGGCTGCTCGACAACCGTGAGCGTCTGCCCATGAAGCAGGGCCTGTTGCGCAGGCGCCAAGTGCTGTAACAGTGGTTGACGCGTTTCAGTTTTTTGCAGGCGCCACGTCACGTCACCCAGCAGCGACTGAAGATCACCATACAGCCCCAGCCCATCCCAGGTGCTGTACAAACACACCACCGTGTCGGCGGGATGCTCGGCAAAATCACCTGATACGAAGGCCTGCGAAAGTGGAATGGCCTGCCCGCTATCGTCAAGCAGCGAAAGTGTCCTGAGCGTCGCATCAGCATTAAAGATGCTCTCCTCCAACTGCTTGCAACGGGCGGCCCTTTCAGGTCGCCCCTTGGCCCATAAATGAATATCGAGAAAGAACAGATAGGCCAGCAGTTGGTGAAGCCTGTTTGGGCCAAACGCTTCATCGGGGCTTAACGCACCCGCCCAAAAATCTTGAAGTTGCTCCAACCATGTATCAGCCCACTGGGGAAGCAGTTCGCCAAGCACCTGATGAATAAGGTTTACATCGGCATCGATGGGCTGAGTTGCACCCGCCGCGAAAAGCTGCGGGCCCATTTGCTCAAGCGACAGTGCCTGCTGATCAATCATGGCCTGCAGCGCAAGGTCGATCAGCGGTACGCCCTGTTGAACCCGCAAGGCCTGAAGATCAACATCGCAACCCAACGCAGCCATTCGCACCTGAAACTGTTGACGTATGACCTGCGCTAAAGAAGGGGCCGTGCTTAAAACTGACTGTATCTTCAATACGGTATTGGTCATTTCAAGTAGAAGTTCTTGCACACTGAAGTTCTCCAGTCGTTCAGTGGACAATGTAAACGGTGTAGAGGTATTCATTCGCCATCCTTGTGAATGTGGTTATTAGCGGCCAAGAAACTACCCACAAGAACGTGCAAACCCAAGAGGAGAAAGTGCCTGAAAAGTATCAAAATTAATCAGAACTAATGGATCCAATTAATGCGCCCAGTACTTAAAAATGTTTTCCTTCAGCGCGCTTTTTTACAACCCACTTACTGCCTGTTTTCTGACATAAAAAAACACCCGCAAACAAAACACCAACACGCCGTCTTGCCTGCGGTGAAAGTGCTGCATAACCTAAAACTATTACAGCCTGCGTAAAAGAGAATGTCAGAAACCACTATTTTTCCTGAAAGATCAGCGCCTTATTCTAAGCCCACCTGCCCAGTAGAGCCGCTCAACAAGCAACTCCTGGCAGGCTTGTAGGCTTACTCAATAGCGGAGTACCTACCCAGTTCACCGACGTTGATTTTGAAGCTCCTTGATCTACGTCTTACTTGGCCGCTGCTTTGCAGCGGCCTTTTTTATTCTGTACCGCTGCGGGCTTCAGTGGCCGCGTCATCGCAGTGAAGCGATGAGCGATCGGTGCCAGAATCAAATCATTTGTGGCAGCGTCACCGGGCCCACACCAACAGGAACATCCTCAACATTCAGGATCAGGCCTGTTTCAGTGGCCGCCCCAGCCGGGAGTAAGCGCGGAACGCCAGGTAGTGATACAGCACCTGGACCGGTGATTCAGTGTGTGGGTAATGGCCAATTCCCGGCAGCAGCACCGTATCGGGCTCCGGCACCAACTGCCGGTAACGCTCAACCACATGGCCGCCACAGACTGGGTCCACCAGGCCATTGATAAACCGTAGCGGCACATCGCCCACCAGCAACGCCCCGACCCAGCGCTCGCGGTAGGTCATGCACTCCAACGGGTAAGTACTGAGCTTGTGCAATACCCGCATGCCACGGTTGGCAACCATCAGGCTCCAGCAGTCATCCAGCGCACTTTCACTGGGACGGGTACGAGGCCCGTAGATCTTGCTGACGCAATTGACCAGATCATCACGCCGGAAAGAGCGTGCCACCAACCAGCCAAGCCGACTGAGCAGCAGCTTATGAATCAGCAGAGGCCGATGGCACTCGGGGAACAGCGCTGCATTGAGGAACACGCAACTGGCGATCTGCGCCCGCCCTTCATGGTGACGCGCCACCAGCTCCTGAGCGACCGTAGCCCCATAATCATGCCCCAACAGATGCACAGGCTCAGTGACCTGCAGGTGCTCAAGCAACGCCTGCTGGATATCCGCCTGCTCCAGCAGGCTGTAGCTGTAGTGCAGGGGCTTTGAGGAATCGCCAAAACCGAGCATGTCACAGGCAATCACCTGATAGCGCTGTGCCAGAGGCTGCCAGAGATAGTGCCAATCCCAACTGGCGGTTGGAAAGCCATGGAGCAACAGCAGTGGTTCGCCATGGCCGGCGGTCCAGTAACGGAGGGTTTGGCCCCGGAACGAAAAATGATGCCCCCGGGTGCGCCAGACACTTAACGGTATCTCGGCAAGAGGCATCTGCGCAGTCCCCGTGGCGTGGTCGAAGTCCTGTTGAGCAAGGCATTGGCGGTATTCATTGCAATCACCTCGGCACGTTCATGTGCGCTGCTGGCAAACAGTCTAGCCAGCTTTGATCAACCCGAGAGTTGCATTGCCAGCCAGCCTATTGACCGTGTGAGTCATTGCGCAAAAATGTCAGGACAAGGCGACCAACAGCACCGCTCAGCCGCGCAGGGCAGCAGCAAACCCGGCCAACCAGGGTTCGGCATCGGTCTCCGGGGTAACGGTCTCACTAGCATCCAGGCGCAGCATCGGCTGCACTTCCTTCAGGCCCATCTCGGCAAACAATTCGCGCAATTGTTCACCGCCAGCACAGAAGGTATCGCCGTAGCTCGAATCGCCCAGACCGATCACGGCACCTGGCAATCCACGCCAAATTGCCGGCAAGGCATCGCGGATTTCACAGAACAGCGGCATCAGGTTGTCTGGCAATTCGCCCATGCCGGTGGTCGACGTCACGGCCAGAAAAGCCTCTGGGGCAAAACCTTGCAGGTCTTGAAGGGTCGCCCGGCCAGCATGCCAAGCCTCAAAACCAGCGGCTTTGAGCAACGACTCGGCGTGGCGAGCAACTTCGTCGGCAGTACCATAGACCGAACCGGAAAGGATGGCGACTTTCATAGTAGATTCCGAAACTGAGTAAAAACGTAGGATACTAACACCGCAGGCTGGCAAATGGCCCCACGCCAAAGGTGTAGGGCTACGCGCAATCTTCTAGAATCAGCCATCCTGTCAGGTCGTTCTTCCCATTTTGCAGGCCCTTGTCCATGATCAACGCCAAACTGCTGCAACGCATGATTGACGCCTCCACAGACGGCATTGTGGTCGCGGAACAGGAAGGCGACGACACCATCCTGATCTACGTAAACGCCGCCTTCGAGCGTATCACCGGCTATACCGCCAACGATGTGCTCTACCGCGACTGCCGTTTCCTGCAACAGAACGAGCGCGACCAACCGGCACGCGCACGTATCCGCCAAGCCATCAAGGAAGGCCGCCCCTGCCGAGAAATCCTGCACAACTTCCGCAAGGATGGCACCGCCTTCTGGAACGAACTGTCGATCACGCCCGTCTACAATGAAGCCGATCAGCTGAAGTACTTCATTGGCATTCAGAACGATGTCAGCCGCCAGGTGGAAGCCGAACAGCGTGCGGCACAGCTGGAGCAGCAACTGGCCGAAGCCTTGGCCCGCATCAAGGTACTGGAAAGCGACCAACGGTCGTAAACAAAGCGGGCAGATTGTTGTCCATCAATTTACCGCCTCGTAGACCGATCAAGATTTCCGGGTTTGACCATGCAAACAGACGCCCTACTCACCCAGGATGAGCTGGACTTCATTCAGAACATGCAACATTCGCCGCAGTTCGATGTGGCGGATGCGACCGCCAGCCTGCTGCTCAATAGCGACAGCCAACTCAAGAACCTGCTGACCCGCCTGATCGCCCACGAACAGGTCACCCTGCAGGCGCAGTTCGAAAACCACCAGATGAGTTTTCCCCTGCAACTGGTCGAAGACGAGTTCCACGCCACGCACCTGCAAGTGGGCGCGCCGAGCATCTACGAGGACGGGCCGATGGTACGCCCCTGGCGCCTGACCCTGGACACGCCGGTTGCGCTGGAAGACGACATGGGCCTGAGCACGGATCTATGGGTACGGGAGATATCGTTCAAAGGGGTACTGCTTGAAGTGCGCCAGCCAGAGCCACCTGCGCGATTCTCGCTGTGGTTCAACCCCGGGAGCGCAGAGGCACCCATTGCACTTGAGGGCACCCTGCAACGGCGTGCGGCTGACGGCCTTGCAGCCTATCGCCTGAGCCAGCGCCATTCTGCCGAGACCGAGCGCCTGCGCGAGTACATTCTGCAACAACACCGCCGCGCGCATCCGGATGTGCACGCGGCCTGAAGGCCGCACCTTCAGGTATCGAGGTGACCCGCCAGATACTGCTGCAGCCGCCTGCGCATCAACCGCCCTTCACTGCCCAGACACGCCACCTGCGAGCCGATCAACAGGTCTTGGGCGAGGTCTGCGGCTTCGCCGGCGAACAACAGCGGGCACTCCAGGCCCAATGCCAGGCGCGCCAGACGCTTGGGCAGATCAGGGGCCGGTGGATGATTGGAAAACAACACCAGGGCATGAGGCTTGATGCGCTCGCACACCAGGCTCAACTCCTCCAGCGGTTGCCCCAGCGACAGCACGCTCACGGCGACCTCGCTGCTGCCTAGCAACAACGCGGCCACCAACAGCTCCAGCTCACGGCATTGCCCGGGGATTGCCGCCAGCACGACATGGAGCTCTTGCTGCTCACGCGCCAACTGCAAACGTTGCAAGGCGCGGGCCCGCAGGAAACCGTCGAGGAACAACCACTCGCTAAGCTGGCCAAACACCTCCTGGGCCGTGCGCAGTTCCTGCCACACGGGCATCAGAATGTCCTGGAACACCACCACCAGCGGATAACTGGCAAACACCTGCCCATACACTTGCTCAAGCTGGCGCTCATCGAACGAGCGGACCGCTTGGCGCAACTGAACCTGCCACTGCGCCCAATCGCTCTGCACGCCTTGTGGTGGTGCCTGCAGCGTCTGCGCCTTGATGACCTGGCTCTTGGCAAGCAGGCTACCGACCTTGCTCACCGCCACACCGCGTTCGATCCAGCCGAGGATATTACGGACCTCATCAATATCGGCCTGGGAATACAGCCGATGCCCACTTTCGGTGCGTGTTGGCTGGATCAACCCATAACGGCGCTCCCAGGCACGCAACGTCACCGGGTTGATACCGGTTAATCGGGACACCTCACGGATAGGAAACAGCTCCTCGTGATCGAGGGCAGTGGAGCTCAGGGAGGGATGAGCGGATTCAGTCATCGCCGGGACAGCCGCATGTTCAGAAGGTGGAGGCCATTCTACTCCGCTAATGCCGCCAAGGCACAAGACCGATCTGAACCCGCCCGGCGTAGATCAGCACTGACGCGCCAGCCCATTTACGGAATAATCCTTGCTTGTGTTCAAACGCTGCCCACCACCCCGGGCAGCGTTCCATGGGCGCGGCTACCCGCCGCCTCCCTATTGCCAGGAGATACACGATGTCTACCCCACCCGTGACCTTGATGGTGGCGCGCCGCGTTGCCAATGGCCGCTACCAGGACCTGATCGCCTGGTTACGTGAAGGCGAACAACTGGCCACCGACTTTCCCGGTTATCTGGGTTCGGGCGTGCTGGCCCCGCCGCCGCAAGACAATGAATTCCAGATCATCTTTCGCTTTGCCGACGAAAAAACCCTGCATGCCTGGGAGCACTCGGCCTCACGCACGGCATGGCTCGCCCGCGGCAACGGCCTGTTTCAACAACCGTCGGAACACCGTGTCAGTGGTATCGACGGCTGGTTTGGCAGCAATGCCGCACAGCGCCCACCTCGCTGGAAACAAGCCGTGGCGATCTGGCTGGCGTTCTTCCCGGTATCGCTGGCCTTCAACCTGCTGTTCGGCCACTGGCTCGCCGAGCTGAGCCTGCTGCCGCGCGTGCTGCTCAGCACCCTGGCCCTGACGCCGATGATGGTCTACGTCTTCATCCCACTGTCGACCCGTTGCCTGGCCGGTTGGCTCAACGCCAGCAGCACACACCCCGCCGCGCCCACGGCACCCACACTGGAAAGCCGCTAGCCGGCTCAGGGCGCGTGCAACACTGCGCAGTTCGGGTATGCTGGGCACTAACCCTGCGAACACGTAAGAAAAGTTGACCGCCCTTACATGAACAGCCCAATTCTAGTCACCGGAGCCAGCCAACGTGTTGGCCTGGCACTGGCTCTGAGGCTTGCGCAAGCCGGCCATACCGTCGTCAGCGCCAGCCGTAGCAAGAGCCCAGAGGCCGCGCACCCGAACATCATCCAGTTCCAGGCCGACCTGTGCGACGAGCAAGATCGCCTGGCGCTGATCCAGTTCCTGCAAGACAACTTCGACGGCTTGCGCGCTATCATCCACAACGCCTCGCTGTGGCTGGACGACAGCCTGGCCAACCTCAATACCATGTTCAAGTTGCATGTAGAGGCGCCCTACCACCTCAACCTGGCCCTGGGCGAACACCTGCTGAAGCTGGACAAGTCAGACATCATCCATATCTGCGATGAAACCTCCTCGCGCGGCAGCAAAAGCCATATTGGCTATGCCGCAACCAAGGCGGCGCTGCAGAACATGGTGCTGTCCTTTGCAGAAAAGTACGCACCGCGCGTACGCGTCAACGCGATCCTTCCGGGCTTGCTGATCCTCAAGGAAAACAGCGACGAAGAGTACCGCCAGCAAACCCTGAAAAAGGCCCTGCTGGAGTTCGAGCCCGGGGCTCAACCGTTGATCGACGCGGTGCTCTTCCTGCTGGAGAGCCAGTACAGCACGGGCAGCAGCGTGGTGATCAACGGTGGTCGCCACCTGAAAAAAGCCGTATCGCGGTAAACTGACCCACTGCGCCACACCTTCACGAGACTAGCCATGACGCCTCAAGAGCAACTCGAACTCGAAGCGGCGGCCTTTCGCCGCTTGGTCGAACACCTGCGCAAGCGTACCGACGTGCAGAACATCGACCTGATGAACCTCTCCGGCTTCTGCCGTAACTGCCTGTCCAAGTGGTACAAGGCTGCTGCCGACGAGCGCCAGATCGACCTCAGCCTGGATGACGCCCGCGAAGTGGTGTACGGCATGCCTTATGCCGAGTGGAAAAGCCAATACCAGAAAGAAGCCAGCCCAGAACAACAGGCGGCGTTTGCCAAAGGAAAACCCCATGACTGACCTGACCACCCTGCGCGCCAGCCTCAACAGCGGCGAACACGTCTTTGCCGACACCCTGGCGTTCATCGCGGCGGGCTACGACTACCAGCCACAGGCGTTCAACAATGGCGGCGTCGAAAACGCAGCCGGGCAGAACGAAGGCTCGTGCAAAACCCTGGGCCTGGCCCTGCTGGAAGGCCTGAGCGACCAGGAAGCGCTGCTGGCGTTCGGCGAACACTACCGCAGCGTAGTGGCTACACCACAAGGCACCGACCACGCCAACATTCGTGCCCTGATCGAGCATGGCCTGGCGGGCGTGAAATTCAGCGCACAGCCGCTGAAGCGCAAAGCCTGACCCAAACGGCATCGCCCACAGGGATCTGTGCAGAACACTGCATTCTCTGTGGGATGCAGGCTTGCCTGCGATGGCGTCAGCGGGGTGCCAGTGGCTGCGCGGCGTCTGCATCGCGGGCAAGCCCGGCTCCTACAATCCCTGTTGGAGCTGGCTTGCCTGCGATGACGTCAGCGGGGTGCCAGTGGCTGAGCGGCGTCTGCATCGCGGGCAAGCCCGGCTCCTACAATCCCTGTTGGAGCTGGCTTGCCTGCGATGGCGTCAGCGGGGTACCAGTGGCTGAGCGGCGCCTGCATCGCGGGCAAGCCCGGCTCCTACAATCCCTGTTGGAGCTGGCTTGCCTGCGATGGCCCCGGCGCGGTGCCAGTGGATACGAGGCGCCTGCGTCGCGGGCAAGCCAGGCTCCTACAATCCCTGTTGGAGCAGGCTTGCCTGCGATGGCGTCAGCGGGGTGCCAGTGGCTGAGCGGCGTCTGCATCGCGGGCAAGCCCGGCTCCTACAATCCCTGTTGGAGCTGGCTTGCCTGCGATGGCGTCAGCGGGGTGCCAGTGAGTTCGCGGCGTCTGCATCGCGGGCAAGCCCGGCTCCTACAATCCCTGTTGGAGCTGGCTTGCCTGCGATGGCGTCAGCGGGGTGCCAGTGGATACGAGGCGCCTGCATCGCGGGCAAGCCCGGCTCCTACAATCCCTGTTGGAGCTGGCTTGCCTGCGATGGCCCCGGCGCGGTGCCAGTGGATACGAGGCGCCTGCATCGCGGGCAAGCCCGGCTCCTACAATCCCTGTTGGAGCTGGCTTGCCTGCGATGGCGTCAGCGGGGGGCCAGTGGCTGAGCGGCGCCTGCATCGCGGGCAAGCCCGGCTCCTACAGGCTGCACGTCAGGCGTAGGGCGGGATCACCCGCCCCGGTGCGCACGCGGTCAGTTCGCCACGCTTCAACCACCCCAACGCAATCGGCCATAAACGCCCTTCGTAGCGGCTACGAAAAAACGCAAAATGCCCCACCTGCGCCTCGTCGATATCTTCAGGGGCAATACGCAGGTGCACCCGTGGGCTGGCCTTGAAATACGCCAGCAATCGCTCAATCGCCGGTACGGTACCAAACGGATCATCGCTCAGGCTGATGGCCAGGGTTTTCGCCGTCACCCGGGCAAAGTGCAACTCGGCCAACGCCTGACCACTGGGCCGCGTTTCATAGCGCGCACTGGATCGGCTCCAGTCACGCACCACGCCAGCCGGTGTGTCTTCCAGCCAGCCCAGCCGCTTGCCCGGAAAATAGCCACACAACCGTGTCAGCAACGGCATCAACACATGCCATTTGCACACCAGTTGCCAACGGCTGGCCGCCGCGTAATCACGCCAGTAGGCAAATTGCGCCCCCACCGTGACCAAATGCCGAATCACCGCCGACGAAGGCGCCAGCCCCGCGGCACACCCACCAAAACTGTGGCCGATGACATCAATGGGCTGACCGGGAAACACACGCATCGCCCGCTGCAGCATCGCCTCGAAATCCAGTACGCCCCAGTCGGACCAGGACGCCTGAAACCCGCGCATCGACGCCGGCCGCGACTCACCGATGCCCCGGTAGTCGTAGACGATCACATCGAAGCCATTGGCAAACAGGTACTCGGCGAAACGGAAGTAGAACCGGCAGCGTACCGAGGTCGCGGCGTTGATGATGACCACCGCCCGCGCGGAATCGGCCTTGCCATGACGCCAGGTAAAACCGCCGAGGCTGAAACCATCGGCGGCCTGCTCACGAAAAGCCTCGCCTGAGGCACCGGCAACCGGCGCCGGGTGCTGCTGAAGGATGATCGACATGCGCCCCCCTTTTTATAGTGGGGTCAACGCTAGCACCTTTACGGCGGGTTGAGTGTCCCGATCAGGGCATCCACCACGGCTTTGGCGCTGTCGAGGCTATGGTGCACCAGCCAGGCGCTGTCTCCGGCCAGCACCTGCTCACCCATGGCAGCGGCATACACCGCCGCTCGCGCGGGGGCCAGCAAATCGGAAATGCTGCTCAGCGCATCGGCTATCGGTACACCGTCAACCACGCAGAACAGCGCGCGCTGCTGGTGTGCATCGCCCGTGCAATGGAACACCACACCTTGTGCGGTCGTAATCGGAGGGGAATCGGAGGTGTGCATAGAAACTCCTTGATTAGAGGAGCCGTCACCGCTTGCGGCCAAGCAAGTGAATGGTGGCGACTGTACGCAGGTTGGCCGACCGGGAATCAAGGCACCCGGCACACCCGAAGGTGTCCCGCGCACAGCCGCCATAGCACGACATGCAAGCGCCAAAAAGCGCCTGCATTCGGATGGTGGGCGCTTGTGCGCCTTGATTGATTCGACCGGCCAAGGTCGGTCACGGAATTGACCGTGACCGCGCAACCATACCGGCGGCCCCCGGTGCACGCAACAGCAAAGCGTGGCTCTGTGCGTGAAAGCGCTTCACCTGCGCGCGGGCACTAGTTGTGGTAGGTCATCCACCAGGTTTCGCGGCACGTCGAATTGAAGGTCATGTGTGCGGGTGCAACCGTAAACTGGTCGACCGGGCACTCCAGCACTTCATAGATGATCCAGCACTCGGGGCAGGTGTCCGCACTGACCGGCAAGCGGTCTTGTTCAAGGGTGCGCCGAATGACCACACCGTTGGTAAACGTCGCGGTCAGGGTGTCTTCCCTGACCTCAAGCCCTTCATCCACGGTGCTGTTTGAGCTGACGGTATAGTCGCGAACACACACCGTACTTTCTGCGCCATGCAGCGCGCGAACATACAGTGCCAAGTGCTGCGTTGCCTCTTTCATGCGATATGCCACCTGGGTAATGCAGGGAATATTGACCCGCACCGCACCTGTTAACAGGCGCGGGCGCTGCCCAGAATGAGCGCGCACAGTGCATGGGTACAAGCACAGATTGCAAAAATGCTCAGCCAACTTAGACAAAAAGCCACGGCCAAGCGAGGGTGAAATGCCGTATGATAATGCCGCCCAAATGCAAATATCGGTTCGTTTTAGATGAGTGGCAAGTCGCTTTTCAAGATTGACCTTCGTGGTTTAATACTGCTTCTCGCGATTGCGACTGCACTTATTACGCTAGGCAACGCGCTCTATTCAAGTTATCGCGTTCAGCGCCAGCAGTTGATCGACAACACACTCGAATCAAACCGTATTTATGCGGCGAAACTGGCTGCCAGTACCGATCAGTTTCTGCATTCGGCCCAACAACAACTCGCCTACAGTGCGCGCATGATGAGCAAGCCGGACGGGCTTGGCCAAGCACTAGACGAAGTTGAACGCCTGAAATCCCAGACCGACAGTTTCAACTCGGTAACCGTTGCCGATGCCACGGGAAAAGTTGTAGCCATATCACCTGAAACGATTCAGATCGTGGGAAGTACACTTACTTCGGTGAATGCTCAGCGCGCACTGACTGAACAGAAGCCCTTTATCAGCCAACCCTTCGTCTCGTTCGCCGGCAACTTGGTGGTGTTCATTTCCCATCCGATTTTTTCCGACCAAGGCGTCTACCTCGGGTTTATCGGCGGCACTATTTACCTCAAGCAAAAGAGCATGCTGCACAGCCTGCTGGGCAGCCACTTCTACACCGACAGCTCCTACATTTACGTCGTCGATGAAAACCGCAAGCTGCTCTACCACCCCGACCCCAATCGGATCGGCGAGGCCGTCGGCCCCAACACGGTGATTGATGCCGTGATTCGTGGCGAAAGCGGAAAAAGCCAGGTCATCAACACCGCCGATGTCGAGATGCTGGCCGGCTACGCGCCCATTACCTCGGCGCATTGGGGCATCGTTTCTCAGCAGCCGATCGAGACATCGCTGCTGGCGTTGAACACGCTGATGATCAACATGCTCAAGGGCATTCTGCCGGTTGGCCTGCTGGGAATGCTTGCCATCTGGTGGCTGGCACGGCTGATCTCGACGCCGCTGGGGCAACTGGCCGACTGCGCCAAGAACATGGACAGCCCGGAAGCGCAGGGCAAGATCCGCGCGGTAAAATCCTGGTACTTCGAGTCAACCCAGATCAAGCGCGCCTTGCTGTTAGGCATCTCCTTGCTGCAAAGCAAGATCGGCAAGTTGAACAAGGACGCACAAACCGACCCGCTGACGGGCCTGCTCAACCGGCGGGCCATGGCCCAAGTACTGGAAACCTACCGCAGCGAGCAGACAGCCTTCTCCGTCGTGGTGCTCGACATCGATCACTTCAAGCGGGTCAACGACACCTATGGCCATGACACCGGCGACAAGGTCCTGGTGCAGCTCTCGAAAATCATGCAGAAGTATTCGCGCGAAGCGGACAGCGTATGCCGCGTGGGTGGCGAAGAGTTTTTGATCCTGCTGCCTGGCACCTCACTTGAAGCCGCCGGCAACTTTGCCGAGCGCCTGCGCGTGGCCGTTGAACAAGCGCCCATGGCGCTTGTTGGGCGCATCACGATTTCCCTGGGGGTCGCCCACTGGCCGGACGACGCCAAAGAGCTCTCCGAAACCCTGAAGCTAGCGGACGACCGGATGTACCAGGCCAAGCAGTTGGGCCGCAACCGCGTGGTCGCGAGTGCCGTTGAGGGCACCGTTCAGTCATGCGTGCCGCAGTAACTGCACGACCACCCCGGCCAGCCCACACGCCATCAGAACCGGGATCACGCCGCGCTTGAAGCGGAACAGCGCAATCGCGGCCGACACGGCGATCAACGCCGATACCCCATCGAACGCACCGCTGAAGCCTTTGGGCCAGAGCACGTGATAACCGAAGAACAGCGCCAGGTTGAGGATCACCCCGACGACAGCCGCGGTGATGGCGGTTAACGGTGCGGTGAACTTCAGCACGTTGTGCGTCGACTCCACCAGCGGGCCACCCGCCAGAATGAACAGAAACGACGGCAGGAAGGTGAACCAGGTGACTAGGCACGCGGCAACCGCGCCGGCCAGGAACAGGTGCTCGCCGCCCAGCGCCTGCTGCAGGTAAGCACCCACAAAGGCGACAAAAGCCACCACCATGATCAACGGCCCGGGGGTGGTCTCACCCAGCGCCAGGCCATCGATCATCTGCGTTGGGCTCAACCAGCCATAGTGGCCGACCGCGCCTTGATAAACGTAGGGCAGCACCGCGTAGGCACCACCAAAGGTCAGCAGTGCAGCCTTGGTGAAAAACCAGCCCATCTGGGTCAAGGTACCGCCCCAGCCAAACAGCGCCGTCAACACCCCCATTGGCAATACCCAGAGCACCGCGCCAACAACCAACAGTTGCGCCAGACGCGACCAGCGGAAACGTGCATGTGCGGGTGTAGGGGTTTCATCGTCGATCAGCGCGGGGCCATAGGCGGCCCGGCTTGCAGCATGCCCACCGCTGTTACTGAACCTGGCCGGCGCAAAACGACCGCCCAGGTAACCCAACACAGCGGCGCCCAGCACAATCAACGGGAACGGCACATTGAGGGCGAAGATCGCGACAAAGGACGCCGCAGCAATCGACCACAGCCAGCTATTTTTCAGTGCCCGTGAGCCAATACGGTGAGCCGCCTGGATCACGATGGCGGTCACGGCAGGCTTGATCCCATAGAACAACCCGGCCACCACCGGCACGTCACCAAAGGCGATGTAGACCCAGGACAGGCCAATCAAGATAAACAGCGATGGCAGCACGAACAGTACACCGGCAATCACCCCGCCCCAGGTTCTGTGCATCAGCCAGCCGATGTAGGTGGCCAGTTGCTGAGCTTCGGGGCCGGGCAGCAACATGCAGTAGTTCAGGGCATGCAGGAACCGACGCTCGGAAATCCAGCGCCGCTGCTCGACCAACTCCTGGTGCATGATTGCGATCTGCCCGGCTGGGCCGCCGAAGCTGATAAAACCCATCTTGAGCCAAAACATAAAGGCGTGCCAAAAACTCACCGGCGGCGGTGGTACGGCTAGGGTGTCGGCAGCCTTCGGGGCGATGTGCGTCATATTGAGGATCCCTGATTGCCCGTATTAAGGCCCGGTAAAGGTATTCATTCGGGTGAGGCCGTATGATGAACGCTTGAACCGCTCAAGTGGAAGGCTCCCCCCGAATGAACGTGAGTGTTTTGTACGCGCTGGCCGCAGCTGCCCTGTTTGGCGCCAGCACACCACTGGCCAAGTTTCTGGGCGTGGGCCTTTCTCCTGTGCTGTTGGCCGGGCTGTTGTACCTGGGTAGCGGCCTGGGCCTGACCCTTGTGCGGTGCATTCGAGACCGAGGCTGGCACAGCAGCGGCCTGACAGCCCCTGAATGGCCATGGCTGCTCGCCGCCATCGCATTCGGCGGCGTGCTTGGGCCGATTGCGCTGATGTTCGGCCTGACACGTACCTCAGGGGCGACCGCCTCCCTGATGCTCAATCTGGAGTCGGTACTGACCGCCCTGCTGGCCTGGGTCGTGTTCAAGGAGAACGCTGATCGTCGAATCGTGCTCGGCATGATCGTCATCGTTCTGGGGGGCTGTGTACTCTCCTGGCCTCAGGAAAGCACATCGGCCCATGACTGGACCGGCCCGCTGGCCGTGGCGTTTGCCTGCCTGTGCTGGGCCATTGATAACAACCTGACGCGCAAAGTCTCAGCGTCCGATGCCGTGTTCATCGCAGGCCTCAAAGGCTTGAGCGCGGGTGTGGTGAACTGCGCGCTGGCATTGGCTATCGGCGCCCAACTGCCGGCAATCAGCACACTGCTGCCTACCTTGCTGGTGGGCTTTCTTGGCTATGGCGTCAGCCTGGTGTTGTTCGTACTGGCCCTGCGTGGGCTCGGCAGCGCACGTACCGGCGCCTACTTCTCAACGGCGCCCTTTCTGGGCGCGGCCCTCTCGATCCTGATGCTTGGGGAGTCGGTGTCATGGCTGTTCTGGATCGCCGCCGCGCTGATGGCGCTGGGTGTCTGGATACACCTGACCGAGAACCATGCACACGAGCATCAACATGAACCGCTGGTGCACAGCCATCGACATACCCATGACGAGCATCACCAACATGAACACGACTTCGATTGGGATGGCACTGAACCCCACAACCACCTGCACCACCACGCACCGATCCGACACAGCCACCCGCACTTTCCCGATATCCATCACCGGCACAAGCATTGAGGGTGTGCCTGGTTGTTGATGGGTTCGCCCAGGGTGCACTCACTGCCACGCCGACAGGCTATCGCCCGGCCCGTCAGCGTTACGCCGAAAAAAGTCGCGCAGGTGTTCGATGAAGAAGGACACCTTCGCGGACAGATTGAGGCGCTCAAGATAGACCGCATAAATGTCCGCAGGCGGTGTTTCGTAGTCTCCCAGCACCTCCACCAACCGGCCAGCACGCAGGTGATTGGCAAGGTTCCATTCGGCGCGCATCAGGATGCCATGGCCATCCAGAGCCCAATTCAGCGCCACCTCACCGTCATTGGTACTGAGGCTGCCACGCACCTTGACCGACTCGGTTTGCTTGCCCCGGCTCAGCCGCCAGATGCCGAAAGCCGCATCATTCTGGCGTAGCACGATGCAGTTGTGCTGCATCAGGTCCTTTGGCATTTCAGGGCATCCGAACGCCTCCAGATAAGCCGGAGCAGCGCATAAGCGGCGGCGGTTCGAGGCGATCTTGCGGGCAATCAAGCGGGAGTCGGGCAGCTCGCCGAAGCGAATGGCAACGTCAATGGCGTCATCCGGCAGGTTGATCGGTCGGTCGCTCAAGTGCAATTGCACCTCGACTTCCGGGTAGCGCCTGAGGAACGACGAGATCGCCGGGCCAACATGGGTGCGGCCAAACCCCAGCGGGGCATTAACGCGCAGCAGTCCCTTGGGCTCGGCCCGGCTACTCGACACTTGACGCTCCATTTCCTCGATTTCACCGAGGATCCGCTGGGCATTGATCAGGTAAAGCTCGCCCTCGGCGGTGAGGCTGATGCTACGCGTGGTGCGATTGAGCAGGCGCACACCGAGCCGCTGCTCCAGGTGCGCCAACCGCTTTGAGACTGCGGGCGGTGTCAGATTGAGCTCGCGGGCGGTGGCCGCAAGGCTACCCATCTTGATCAGTTGGGCGAAAAAGGCCAGCTCCGACACCTGATTCATAATTAACTCTAAGGAAACAATGAAGTGAATTTCATTGTATTACGCCATTTTAGAAAAACCATTACCTTTTACTCCCGTGATTAACCACAAACCTATTGGGCTGTTCATCTGCCACAGCACGGCTTTGCCTGCATTCGTCAGATAGCCCAACCGCCAGTAAGTAATCCGACTCATAACAATAATGCGGAGAAGGCTATGGCCAAGCGATTCATAGGAAAGCTGTATGTCCAGGTCCTGATTGGCGTGACCATCGGCATCGCGCTCGGTGTGTTCTGGCCGCACGTCGGCGTCGATCTGAAACCAGTGGGCGATGCCTTCATCAAACTGATCAAGATGGTCTTCGCGCCCATCATTTTCGCCACCGTGGTGCTCGGCATCGCCAAGATGGAGAACATGAAGGAGCTCGGCCGGGTCGGCATAAGAGCGCTGATCTATTTTGAGGTTCTCTCCACCTTCGCCCTGGTGCTGGGCCTGGTTGTGGTCAACGTTGTACAACCCGGCCAAGGCATGAACGTCGACCCCGCCACCCTCGACACTCAGAGCATTTCCAGTTACACGGCCGCCGCAGCCAGCGGTTCCGGCAGTTTCACTGACTTCCTGCTGCACGTGATTCCTGCGAGCGTCACCGACGCCTTCGCAAAAAACGAGATTCTGCAGATCCTGCTGTTCTCGACCCTGTTCGGTATTGCGCTTTCCCATCTGGGGCCACGCGGTAAACCACTGGTCGATGTGCTGGAAGCCTTCTCGCACGGCATGTTCCACATCGTCGGCATGGTCATGCGTGTGGCCCCGCTGGCCGCCTGCGGTGCAATGGCGTTCACCGTCGGCAAGTACGGGCTGGGCTCGATCGTTTCCTTGGGCAAGCTAATGGCGACCATGTACGTGACCTGCTTTCTGTTCGTGGGCATCGTCCTCGGTTTCATCGCCCGCCTGTCCGGTTTCAGCCTGTGGAAGTTCCTCAAGTACATCAAGGATGAGCTGTTCACGGTACTGGGCACCAGTTCGTCAGAGTCCGTGGTGCCACAACTGATGAACAAGCTGGAAAATGTCGGCGTCTCCAAGCCGGTGGTGGGCCTGGTGATCCCCTCTGGGCTGACCTTCAACCCCGACGGCCAGTGCATTTACTACACCATGGCGGCCATCTTCATCGCTCAGGCCACCAACACGCCGCTGACCCTGACCGACCAATTGATCGTACTCGGCGTGTTGCTGCTCACCTCGAAAGGCTCTGCCGGCGTTACCGGCTCCGGCTTCATCACGCTGGCCGCCACCTTGGCCACCATGGACAACATTCCGGTTGCCGGCATGGTGCTGCTACTCGGCGTAGACCGTTTCATGTCCGAGGCCCGCGCCATCACCAACACCATCGGCAACGCGGTCGGCACCATGGCGATCGCCAAGTGGGTTGGCTCGCTCGACAAATCCCGAATGGAGCAGGTGCTGAACGGCAACGCACTGCCGGAACAGAGCCAGGCGCTGAAGTCATCGCCGCTAAACCAAACCGAAAAACCGACAACGACAGCCAGCGGCGCCTGACCCAGAGCACACGCCAGCAACGCCCCAGCAAACCCGCCTTGTGATGCAGTAAGGAGAATGAAAGTGGACAAAGAATCAGCCGTTCAATCACTCACCGACGTGATGGCCAAGTTCACCGCTTATATCGGTAAACGCCTTCCTACCGACGTAAAGAAAAAAACCGCCCAGTTGCGCGCGGCAGAAACCAATCCTCTGGCTATCGCGGTCTACGACTCTATGGCAGAGAACCAGGAGTTCGCCGACAAGCTGGATCGCCCGAGCTGCCAGGATACCGGGGTGATTCAGTACTTCATCTCGGCGGGTGCCAGGTTCCCGCTGCTGGGAGAACTGGAAAGCATCCTGGAAAACGCGACGCTGGAAGCAACCATCAAAGGCCCACTGCGCCACAACGCCGTGGAAACCTTTGTCGAGAAAAACACCGGGACCAACACCGGTTCCAAGATCCCTTGGCTGGACTGGGAAATCATTCCCGACGCCGACTACGCACTGATCGACGTCTACATGGCCGGGGGTGGGTGCACCCTGCCGGGATCGGCAAAGGTATTGATGCCAGGACAGGGCTATGAGGGCGTGACCGAGTTTGTCTTCGACGTCATCACCTCTCGCGGCGTGAACGCTTGCCCGCCACTGCTGGTTGGCGTGGGCGTCTCTACCTCGGTGGAAACGGCAGCGCGCCTGTCCAAACGGGCAATTCTGCGCCCGGTGGACTCTAGCCACCCCAACGAAAACGCCGCACTGATGGAAAAGCTACTCGAGGAGGGCTTGAACGAGATCGGCATTGGCCCGCAAGGCTTGACCGGGAACAGCAGCGTGATGGGCGTAAACATTGAGTCTTCGGCACGACACCCGTCGACCATTGGTGTCGCTGTATCCACAGGCTGCTGGGCGCACCGCCGCGGCAAGATCCGCATCAACGCCGACCTGTCCTACGACATTCTCTCCCACGAAGGAGTAGTACTGTGATTAAAGTTCTGACCACCCCGATCAAGGATGAAGACCTCGCAACCCTTAACGTCGGCGACGTTGTTTATCTTACCGGTCAGTTGGTGACATGCCGCGATGTAGCCCACCGCCGGCTGATTGAGCTCAAGCGCGAACTGCCAGTGGATTTACGCGGCGGAGCGATCTTTCACGCCGGGCCCATTGTGCGGAAAAAAGATGATGGCAGCTTCGAGATGGTGTCGATCGGGCCGACCACCAGCATGCGGATGGAAAAGTTCGAGAAGCAGTTCATCGAGGAAACCGGTGTGAAGCTGATCATTGGCAAAGGCGGCATGGGCCCGGAAACCACCGCCGGCTGCCTGGAAAACAAGGCCGTGCATGCCGTGTTTCCCGGTGGCTGCGCAGTACTTGCCGCCACCAAGGTAGAGGAAATCGAGCGCGCCGAGTGGCAAGACCTTGGCATGCCGGAAACCCTGTGGGTAAACCGGGTGCGCGAGTTCGGCCCACTGATCATCTCGATCGATACCAAGGGCAACAACCTGTTCGAGCAGAACAAGGTGCGCTTCAACGAGCGCAAAGGATCGGTCATCGAGAAGATCAACAGCCAGGTCCGCTTTATCAAGTGACCCGGCCGGGCGGCCACGGCAGGAAAACCGTGATCGCCCCTTCACACATCGGCGCCTAAGGCGCACCATTACGCGGTTTCCGGCGGATTTCCGCCATCCGTGTCCTGAAAAGTGGCGTCTTTTCCCCGCACAATCGCCAGAAACGCCAATCCAACAACCGTAACATGTGCATTACAACCTTCGGGTACAGGTCTTGCAAAAGCTGAACCGTAAAAGACCAGACCAAGACTCAAGGGATCAGACCATGCAAAAAACCTGTCACCATGAGCTGCGCAATGCCTTTCGTGCCCTGCTTGCCAGCCATGCCTGTTACCACACTGCCTCAGTGTTCGACCCGTTGTCGGCGCGTATCGCCGCCGACCTCGGTTTTGAAGTCGGCATCCTCGGCGGCTCGGTCGCGTCCCTGCAAGTGCTCGCCGCCCCGGACATCGCCCTGATCACCCTCAGCGAGTTTGCCGAACAAGCCACACGCATCGGCCGTGTGGCCCGCCTGCCCGTGATCGCCGACGCCGACCACGGCTACGGCAATGCCCTCAATGCCATGCGTACCGTCATCGAACTGGAGCGCTCCGGCGTCGCCGCACTGACCCTTGAAGACACCCTGCTGCCAGCCCAATTCGGCCGCAAGTCCTACGACCTGATCAGCGTCGAGGAAGGCGTTGGCAAACTGCGCGCCGCCCTGGAAGTACGCGACGACAGCGCCCTGGCAATCATCGCCCGCACCCATGCCGGCGTGCAGCCGCTGACCGACGTCATCCACCGCACCCGCGCCTATCAGGACGCAGGCGCCGACGGCATCTGCCTGGTCGGGGTGAAAGACTTTGAACACCTGGAGGCCATCGCAGAAGGCCTGAGCGTGCCACTGATGCTGGTCACCTACGGCAACCCGGAACTGCGCGACGACAGCCGCCTGGCCAAACTGGGCGTGCGCATCGTGGTCGACGGCCATGCCGCCTACTTCGCGGCAATCAAAGCCACCTACGACAGCCTTCGTGAGCAGCGCGGCATCCCTGTCGAAAACGCGCTAAACGCCTCGGAACTGGTAACCAAGTACACCGCCCCGAACGACTACATCGCCTGGGCGCGGGAATACATGAACGTGAAGGAATAACGCGCCAGCTTGGGGCGAGATTCGACCCAGGCCCGCCACGAAAAAATCGTCGCCGCGCTTATGGCAGCGCTTTAAACAAGCGCAGCCTGGGCCAGGCACTGAAACACTAAGCGGTATGAGGTCGTGGGAGCGATGCGATCATTTGATCAAAAGCCTCTAGCGCATACCTTCCATCAAGGCTTTTCAAAGTCGGCATTTCTGAAGGAAAACCGAATTGCACCCGGCCTGGAAGTACCTCTTCGATGGCTGAGTACCAGTTCAAAAGAGCGGTTTGGAGGCGCACGTGTAGCTCGAACTTACTCCGTCGGCGGGTGGTGTCTGCGTTGGCTCGTTCGCGCGCGAGCTGCGGATCGATGCGGCCAACAATGTAACAGTCAGCAAAGCCAATCCGCCTTTGGGCTACCGTTTCTCGTGTAGCCGCCAACTCCAATCGCCAGTCGTGTTCGCTGGCCTCGCCGATCTGCCAGAAGCTCCAAATGTAGTGGAGCTTGAGAGGGTCGCTATCGCACAAAACCCACGAAGACATTGCTTCCGTAGCGAGCGCTGCCTGCCAGCGATCTACGTTTCGCTCAGCCCAGAACGCTGCGGCTCCGACGGGGTCTTGCAGTCGATTCGGCTCGTCCTTGAAACGTCCATTTTCAGGAACAACATATTGCCCTCCATGCTTTGCGCACCAGGTGGTTTTTCCGCTGGCGCTGATACCGTCGACAACTACGATCATCGTTCTGACTACTCCGCAAAATTCATCCTGCTCCTGCAAGCCTACAGGCATCCGTGTGGCTTGTGCCGGCATCCCTTCATGTAGGGTTTAGCACTGGTGGGCCGCAAGGCCGTATCCAGCTATCCATACATGAGCTTGGCAAGCCCTTCCTTATCTCTTGAAAGACAATCCAGGAAATGCGATATGACGTTTTGCCATTACTGTCAGGAGAGGGAAGTGCCATGCCAAGGGACTACGTGAAATACATCGAAGATGTGACGGAAGACATCAAAACCTGCATAGGAGATATGGCGTGCCAGCCCATATTGTTTGTGGGGTCAGGCTTCACGAAGCGCTACTTGAAGGGCCCCAACTGGGAGGAGCTACTGAAGGAGCTAGCGACGCAGTGCCCTGAGATCACACGACAGTTTGCCTACTACAAGCAACGCTACCCCGACTTCGTGGACATTGGCACAGAATTCTCGGAGAAGTACAACGACTGGGCGTGGGGGACGGGTCAAGATCAGTTTCCACAGGAATTATTTGACGAAACAAGCTCTCCGCAGGTCTACATCAAGTACACCGTTGCCAAGATTTTCAAAGAACTCCTGGCAACGGAAAAACCCGGCCTGCCGGATGAGATTGAGCTTTTAAAGAAAATACGGCCGCACTCCGTGATTACCACCAATTACGATGAGCTGCTGGAGGGCTTCTTCCCCGATTACGAAGCTATCGTGGGGCAACGGATCCTTTACGCCAACCATTCGAGTATCGGAGAGATTTTCAAAATCCATGGCTGCGCCTCTCAACCCGAAAGTATCGTACTAACCAGAGCTGACTACGAGGAATTCATCAAACGTAAAAAGTATTTGTCCGCCAAGCTTCTCGCATTTTTCGCTGAACACCCGTTAGTGTTCATTGGCTACAGGGCTGAGGACCCGAACATCAAAGCAATCCTCGCGGACATTGACGAAATCCTATCGGAGGAAGGCAAGCTCATCCCGAATATTTACATTCTGGAGTGGGAAGATCGTGATTTCTCGGAAGAATACCCTCGCCGTGAGAGGCTCATTCCGGTATCTGATCATCGCAGCGTGATCATCAAAAGTGTCGTCGCCAATGACTTTAGCTGGGTCTATTCAGCCTTCGGAGCAAACGAAGCGTTGAAGAGTGTGAATCCCAGATTGCTCAGGGCTTTGCTCGCTCGCACCTACCAACTAGTGCGGACCGACATCCCTAGAAACCCTATCCAGGTAGACTACAAAGTGCTGGCCAACGTAACGGAAGCCGATGGGGAGTTGGCCAAGCTATATGGAATTGCCGACGGCGCCGATGGCCTGGCATTCAACCTTAACTTCCCTTATACCCTTACCACTCTGGGTCAGGCGATGGGATATCAAGCCTGGCATGCTTGCGATCGCTTACTGAGGACGATTGCTGAAACCACCGGTATCGATATCAAGAGATTCGACAATAAGTATCACTGCGCGATCATGAACGGTGCAGAAGTCCAGTCGCACCGCTATTCAGAAGCTTGCAAAGACATCTTGGAAAAGGTGCGGTCGGGAGAGGAGTACATCCAAGAAGTGGAGATGGAGGCAGAGGCCAAGGGCCAGCGTAACTGAAAACCTTGAATGAGGAACCTGCTATCGAGCAAGTTCCTTCACACCTAGGACAAACCCATAACTGATACAGTTTGCATCATGTTCATCCGCGCCTACCTTCGAGCTTCGACTGACGAAAAGGACGCCAGCCGCACCCGTGCCTCGCTGGAGAAGTTCGCCAGCGACCACAACAAGGTCATAGCCTGCAAGTACCTGGAGAATACCAGCGGAGTCGCCGCCGATCGGCCCGAGCTGCTGCGCCTGCTCAAGGACGCTCGCAAGGGGGACGTGCTGCTGGTCGAATCCAATCGACCGCCTGCCCGCCGATGATTGGGCCAAACTCAAGCCTGCCATTGATGCCAAGGGGCTACGCGTCGTCGCGCTCGATCTGCCCACCAGCCACCATGGTATGCGCGACACCAAAGGCGACGAGTTCACCGACCGGATGTTTGCTGCGATCAACTCGATGCTGGTGAAGATGATCGCAGCAATCGCACGCAAGGACTAGGAACAGCGCCGGGAGCAGCAGGCCTAGGACATTCAAAAGGCCAAGGCTGCTGGCAAATATCTGGGACGCCCAGTCGACACGGATCTGCACAAACGTGTTTATTAACTGCTCGCCGCTGGCCTCGGCATCCGCGTAACTGCTCGACACGCGAATTGCTCAACCACAACCGTACTCCGCATTAGAGATGCAACAACGTCCTAAGAGATTCCTTGCAACACTTCTTCGATTCCTATTGATTTGGGCTTGTTGGACGTTGCGCCATCAAAATGCTAGCGTCGAATCGACTGCGCCGGAGTGGTGACGCAGTGGACGATGGGTATGCTAGCTAATCGACGCCATACCTGAACCTCAAGAGGGCAAGGTCTTGCCCGCGATGGACAACGAAGGGAAGTAATCATGGGTCTTGAATACAGGGACATGGATGCGGATGTTCGCGCAAATATGGTCCGAGAAGTGACTTTCGATTTAGATAAAGGAAGTATCTACAAAAGTCCGCGCCTGAACGATGAAGGTGTAAGGCTCTGGCCAGAAACCCTCAAGGAGGCAGCAGGCAACCACTCCGATGTATGGTTGGCAAATCAAATTAGAGAACGTCGGCTCCTCAAAAGTCATGAAAATCGCGCCAAGCCGAGTGGTGGGTTCACGCAAGCGCAGATCCCGGTTACGGCTCCGGATACGCTTGCGGAAGGCGAGTTCAACCGTTTTTACATCAGGGGGTTGTGCCTGAAGGCGTTAGCCGAGGATGTTCCCTATCTGATCGCTTACCGGGCTCGCACCTCTGCTAACCCTCGCCCAGAGTCTCAAGCAATTATTGGTAAGAAATTTAATCCGCAGCAGCTACTAGATGATCTGCGAGCAACAACAGGAATCGACACCGTCTTAGGTCTGCCGCCAGGCCCAAACTCTGGACTTTCAGTAACACTCCCGTAGGGACGAGAACATGAAAAAGCCCCACCAGATTATCCTGAGTGGGGCTTTCTTTTGCTGTCATCCTGCTGTCACGCGGGAAAACATGGGGTAATAACCAAAAGCGCTATAAGCCTTGCGTTTACTGGTGCCGGAGACAGGAATCGAACCTGCGACCTTCGCGTTACGAGTGCGCTGCTCTACCGACTGAGCTACACCGGCGTGACAGCAACGCTACCACTGCCGCGACGGTTACGCAAATCACTGTTTAATAACAGCTATTGCTCCCTGTTCTGCCAGCCGCTCAAGGCGTGCTGCAACCGGCGGGGGCGTAGTCTTTGGCAATGGTGGTGGTGCAGTTCCAGCCGGTGGCCGAGCGGGTCAGGCTGATGGTTTTGTCCAGCACTGGCGCTGGTGCATCGAGCAGGCTGCAGACGATGCTGCCGGTGCCCGCCACCGCGCTGCCCACGGCGGTAATGGCGCAGTTGGCGGTACGCTCCTGGCCACCAATGGCGGCGACGTTGGCAACGTCTGCGCCTTGGTTCAAGCGCACTTCGAGGGCGGTCTTGAGGGCGGAGATTTCCGCCAGCCCGGCGGTGGCCTTGGTTCGCGCCTGGTGGTTGGTGTACATGGGTAAGGCGATGGTCGCCAGGATGCCGATGATCGCCACGACGATCATCAGCTCAATTAATGTGATGCCACGCTGCCCGTTCATGGACGTTCTCCCTGTTTGGACCGAATCGGTTGCCGGGGTGCTCTGCCGGCAGCCGCGCAGTAGGCCCGAATAGACACCTTTTGTCACCCTGCCAGACGCTATCCCTGATCCGGCCTCGACTACTCTAGAGGCTGGGATGTAAACGCACACCCCCTACAGCATCTCAAGCTGTAACCAATTTTGAACCTGTTCAGCGCAACAAGGATGTCGCGATGACCAACAGAATCACACGCCCCAGGGCACAGCGCCTGCGACGAAACGCGCACAGGCGTTCAGTCGATACACAGGCCCGATACACATCGGGGCGGGTAGCCGAGTTGCTCACCTTGCACCTCGGCAACCCCATCAGTTCAGCGGAGCTGGCCCGTTTTACCCGGCAACTGGCGACCTTGCTCAAGGCCGGCGTCGCACTGCTGCAAGCCTTCGACATGCTGGCCGAAAGCTGCAGTAACGTGCACCTGCGCCGCCTGCTGCTGGCGCTTAAACAGGCAATTGCTGCCGGCAGCAGCCTGGCCGATGCGCTGCGCAAGCATCCGCGTTGTTTCGATGCGTTGTACTGCAACCTGATTGCGGTCGGTGAGCACTCGGGCAGCCTGGATACGCTGCTGGACCAGGTGGCGAACCTTCAGGAAAAGCGCCAGGCGCTGCAAGCGCGGGTGAAAAAGGCCATGACCTATCCCGTACTGGTGCTGCTGGTCGGCTTTGGGGTGTCGGCGGTGTTGCTGCTTGAGGTGGTGCCGCAGTTCCAGTCACTGTTCGCAGGCTTTGGCGCAGAGCTTCCGCTGTTTACGCGCCAGGTCATTGGTGTGTCCCAATGGTTGAGCGATCACATAGGCGGGTTGCTGCTGATGGCTGGGGCTGGGCTGTTGGCCGGGCACTGGGCCTGGCGCCGCAAGCCGGCGTTCAAGCTGTGGGCATTGCGCCATGCGCTGAAGCTGCCACTGGCTGGCCCTCTGCTGCAACAGGTCGCCTTGGCACGCTTCGCGCGCACGCTGGCGACTTCCTTTTCTGCTGGCGTGCCACTCGTCGAAGCGTTGAACTCGGTGGCAGCAGCCTGCGGCAATCCGCTGTTCGAGCAGGCGGTGCATCGGCTTCGCCAAGAGGTCGCGAATGGCCTGCCACTGAGCACAGCCATGAACGCCAGCCATCTGTTTCCCAGCCTTGCGGTGCAGTTGTGCGTGGTAGGCGAGACATCCGGCAGGTTGGACGATATGCTCGATAAAACTGCCAGCCATTATGAAACGACCATCGACCAGATGCTCGATACCCTGGCCAGCCTGCTGGAGCCCTTGATTGTATTGATCCTGGGGGTACTGGTGGGGGGCTTGGTAATCGCAATGTATCTGCCAATCTTTCAGTTGGGCGACGTGATCTGAACATGAACCTCATGGATACGCTGGCCAGCCAGCCCCTGGTCTACCTCAGCACCACCCTGTTGCTGGGGCTGGTCGTAGGTAGTTTCCTCAACGTAGTGGTCCACCGCTTGCCGATCATGCTGGAACGGCAATGGCACGAGGAGGCGCGTGAAGTCCTTGAGCTGCCAACACAGCCAGCTGAGCGCTACGACCTGTTCCTGCCCGCTTCACATTGCCCCCATTGCCAGCACCGCATCCGCGCCTGGGAAAACGTGCCGCTGCTGAGTTACCTGTTTTTACGGGGGCGCTGCTCAAGCTGTCGAACCCCTATCAGTTGTCGTTACCCGTTGGTTGAACTGGGGTGCGCGACCCTGACCGGGTTTGCCGCCTGGCACTTTGGTTTCACCCTGCAAGCGGCAGCCTTCATGGTGCTGAGCTGGGGATTGCTGGCCTTGAGCCTGATCGACATCGAGCATCAGCTGTTGCCCGACGCGCTGGTACTGCCATTGCTCTGGCTGGGGTTGGTGTGCAACGCCTTTGGGTTGTTCGTACCGCTGGAAAACGCGTTCTGGGGCGCCATCGCTGGCTACCTTAGCCTGTGGACGGTTTATTGGTTGTTCCGCGTGGTGACCGGCAAGGAGGGCATGGGTTACGGCGACTTCAAGCTACTGGCCATGCTGGGCGCCTGGGGCGGCTGGCAGATACTGCCCCTGACGCTGGTGCTGTCATCGTTGATCGGTGCCGTGCTGGGCCTGATCATGTTGCGCCTGAGCGGCAAGCTCAGTAGCACGCCGATCCCCTTCGGGCCCTATCTGGCAATTGCAGGCTGGATCGCACTGCTCTGGGGTGGTCAAATAACCACTTCCTATTTGCAGCTTGCTGGATTCCGATGACAACACCTGCCTTCACCCCCTGGATTCTCGGCCTGACCGGCGGTATTGGCAGTGGCAAAAGCGCCGCTGCACAGCGCTTCGTCGAACTGGGTGTACACCTGGTAGACGCCGATCAAGCAGCACGCTGGGTGGTCGAGCCCGGGCGCCCTGCCCTGGCCAGCATTGTCGAGCGCTTCGGCCCTGGCGTGCTGCAAGCCGATGGCCAACTGGACCGTGCAGCACTGCGCCAGTTGATCTTCGCCGACCCGGAGCAACGCCGCTGGCTGGAGGCCTTGCTGCACCCGCTGATCGGCCAGGAAATCTTCAGCTACCTGGCCAAGGCCGAATCACCTTATGCCGTGTTCGTCTCGCCCTTGATGATCGAGTCCGGCCAGTTCAAGCGCACCCAGCGCTTGCTGGTGATTGATGCGCCGCAAGCCCTGCAGGTCGAGCGCACGCTATTGCGCGACCAGACCAACCCCGAGCAGGTCCAGGCCATTCTCAAGGCCCAGACCAGCCGTGAAGAACGCCTGCGCCACGCCCACGACGTAGTGGTCAACGACCGCGATCTGAGCTGGCTGCATTCGGAGGTCGACCGCCTGCATCACTTTTACCTGACTTTGCGTGGAGGCCAACCATGAGCCAACCCCTGACCGTAGAATGCCCAACCTGTGGCGCCCCCGTCGAATGGAGCGCTGCCAGCCCTTTCCGCCCCTTCTGCAGCGACCGCTGCAAATTGATCGACCTGGGCGCCTGGGCCGCCGAAGAGCACAAGATTCCGGTAGCACCGGACGCTGAAGATGAGCTGTTTTCAGGTGAACTCAACCACCGCGAACACTAAGGCTTGGGCTCATCATCCTTCCACGGGGCCTGCAGATAGCGGGTCCTGTTGAAGGTTTCCAGCCACTCTGGGCAAAACACGACCAATGCGCTGACCACCATGCCGTTGATGAAGGCCTCGGGGAAAATGATCAGCCACAGGTAACCGATAAAATCCTCAAGCCATTCCGGCATTACAAAGCGACCATCCAGCCATAGCAGGCCCAAACCCGCCAACAGGCAGAGCAATGCCGCCAGTGCCGCTGCGAAAAAGCCGGAACAGAAGATGTACACGAACAGGTTTTTTGGCTGTGCGCGCTCGACGGCTATCGCGCACACCTCGGTGACCAGCACTGGCAGGCCAATGAACAACAGGCCGTTGACGCCCATGGCCGCCAGGTCCTGGCGCCCCAGCATCACCAAGCCCACCTGTGCGATAAAGCCCCCTACAAGCGCCAGCGGCCAGTCCAGCAACAGGGTTACCGCGGTCATACCGATAAAGTGATAGGACACGCCGGTGTCGAAGTCCCGTCGTACCAGCCACAGCGCGAACAACGCAAAGACGGTACCGAACAACAGGTGTTGGCGACGACTGTCGGCAAACAGTTCAACCCAGCGCGTACGCGCCACCGCCCATATCAGCAGCGGGACGTAGGCTAGCCAGCCAACGCTCAGGCTTGTATCGGAAAGAACTTCAGCACTTATCACTCGTTCATTGCCCTTTTGATGTTGAGAGCACCTGTGGGGTAGTGTCACGCTGCTGCAAAGTCTACAACCGATGCTCAGAGGCTGCGATTGAGGGTCGAGCGATGACACTTTAGTAGCGCCAACGCCCCGAACCCTCTGTTTCGACAGATTTTTTCTTTAAGCATCACAATTGAGCGCTAAGCTTGTCCCATGGACGACTCAGACTATCTACGCCTGCTCACGATTCAGGCCGAGCAGGCCAATGCGTTCCTCTCCAATGCTCGTAAATGGGAACGCGAGCGTTGGGTCTGCCAGCGCCTGCTGCAAGGCCTGAACATACCCTACCGCAACGACGACTTTACACCTGCTGGCCAGGAGCCGCCGGATGTACTGTTTCGTGATGCGGCCTTTGAAGTGTTCTTCGTGCTCGACGAGGGTCGCCGCCTGAACGATGAGTGGCGCGAAGAGTTGCAACGTCGCCGCAGTGCTTTCTCACTGAGCCAGTTGGTACGCCGCGAGGCCCGCCCAAGGCGCATCAGCGCCCACGAACTGCTGGCCCGCCTGGCGCCAACGCTGAGGAAAAAAGCGCACAACTACAAGGAGCGCGGCCTCGATTTAGGTGAGCTGGACATCATTGCCTTTGCCAGCCTGAAACGGGAGGTGCTTGATCTGAACAGCCATTTCCCGCCGCCCACCGAGTACCTGCGTCAGGGCTGGCGGTCGCTGTCGCTGGTCGGCCCGACCTTTGCCCGTGTGCTGTTCGCGCACCCTGATGCCCCAGACTTTTTGCGCAGTAATCTGGGCCGCAGCATTCTCTTTGATGTCGGTATCAGCCTCTGACCCACCCTTGTGCAAAAGCGTTATGGCAAAAAATCAACGCCGGTGATAAAAAGCCTAACCATTCGTTGTGAACACCCTTTCATTACCGCCGGACGGACCTTTGGCAAGCGACTAGAGTGAACGCTATAGCGTTCCCATAGTCACAAACGTCTATCTGGCGAGGCCCCCATGACAAGCCGTCTGACCCCCGAAGATCAACAACGTGTCGATCACTACCTGCGAGCCCCGCAACATCAAGTCGAGCGCAAGCCTTTCCGGCCTTGGCTGCTCCTTGTGCTGGTGCTGGTCGTGACGATCGGTTTGGGCCTGGTCAGTCGCCTCCTGAGTCAACTGGTGCTATGAGCTGCCTTGCGCTCGCCCACGCCGCACGCCGCCTGCGGCTGATCACTCAGGCCCCGAATTCCGTAAACCTTATGAGATATCTCCATGACTCACCGTATCGTGATTGTCGGCGGCGGCGCTGGCGGCCTGGAACTGGCGACCCGCCTGGGTAAAACCCTGGGCAAGCGTGGCATAGCCCAAATCACCCTGGTAGACGCCAACCTGACGCACATCTGGAAACCGCTGTTGCACGAGGTGGCGGCCGGGTCGCTCAACACGTCCGAGGACGAACTGAACTACGTGGCGCAAGCCAAGTGGAATCATTTCCAGTTTCAGCTCGGGCGCATGAGTGGGCTGGACCGTACCGACAAGCAGATTCAACTGGCCGCCACCCTGGACGAGGACGGTCGTGAGCTGCTGCCGGCGCGCACCCTGGGTTACGACACCCTGGTGATTGCCGTCGGCAGCAATACCAACGACTTCGGCACCTTGGGCGCGGCGCAAAACTGCCTGTTCCTCGACACCCGCAAACAAGCCGAGCGCTTCCACCAGCAGTTGCTCAACCACTACCTGCGCGCCCACGCAGGCGACAACGCCAACCAGAAGATCAGCGTGGCGATTGTTGGAGCGGGGGCTACCGGGGTGGAATTGGCAGCCGAGTTGCACCACGCGGCGCACGAGCTGGCGGCCTATGGCCTGGACCGGATCAAGCCGCAGGACATGCACATTACCCTGATCGAGGCAGGCCCACGTGTGCTGCCGGCCCTGCCGGAGCGTATCAGCGTGCCAGTGCACAAGACGCTGGAGAAGCTTGGGGTGACGGTCATGACCAACGCGGCAGTCAGTGAAGTGACAGCCGAGTCGCTCAAGACCAGCACTGGCGAGGTCATCGAAGCCAGCCTCAAGGTCTGGGCAGCGGGTATTCGGGCACCGGCGTTCCTCAAGGATATCGACGGCCTGGAAACCAACCGCATCAACCAATTGCTGGTACGCCCTACCCTGCAGACCACCCTGGATGACGACATCTTTGCCTTTGGTGATTGCGCCGCCTGCCCACAACCTGACAGCGACCGCAATGTACCGCCACGGGCACAGGCCGCTCACCAACAGGCCTCGCTGCTGGCCAAGGGGCTCAAGGCTCGCCTGGAAGGCAAGCCCTTGCCGACCTATGCCTACCGTGATTACGGCTCGCTGGTGTCGCTGTCCAGCTTCTCGGCAGTGGGTAACCTGATGGGCAACCTGACAGGCAGCGTCATGCTTGAAGGCTGGTTGGCGCGGATGTTCTACGTCTCGTTGTACCGCATGCACCAGATGGCACTCTACGGCACCTTCCGCACCTTGATGCTGATGCTCGGCAGCCGCATCGGGCGCGGTACTGAACCACGCTTGAAGCTGCACTGATGCCACACCTGTCGGGTGGTCGCTCAGGTGATCACCCGACGGTGCTCTGCGCTGCATGGCACATAGCGCCCGTAGATTGAGGCAATTTTTCAGGCTCAACGCTTTTGATAGCGGAACAAACGGCAGGAGCTGTAGAAAGCTCACACGGGGAAGGGACACAGAAACGAAAAAAGGCGCCTTTTTAGGGGCGCCTTCTTTACATGTATGGTCGGGGTGAGGGGATTCGAACTCCTGACATCCTGCTCCCAAAGCAGGCGCGCTACCGGACTGCGCTACACCCCGGTAAAAAGATGATGCCTTTCAGCACCTTCTTTCCGTTACATGACACATACGGTGTCATGCCTTTTAAGATTCGAGCCTGACGGGTCAGACTCGAAAATGGTGGGTCGTGTAGGATTCGAACCTACGACCAATTGGTTAAAAGCCAACTGCTCTACCAACTGAGCTAACGACCCTGAAAATGGTCGGGGTGAGGGGATTCGAACTCCTGACATCCTGCTCCCAAAGCAGGCGCGCTACCGGACTGCGCTACACCCCGAAATTGGCTCCGCGACCTGGACTCGAACCAGGGACCCAATGATTAACAGTCATTTGCTCTACCGACTGAGCTATCGCGGAACTACATTTCAGCTACTGCAATTTCGAAAACTGTATCTCTACCGCTTCGAACTCTTTGACGTTTCCGTATCGCTACGTTCATGTCTCTGAGGCGCGCTATTTTACAATTTCCAAAACCTCTGTCAACCCCCAAATTACTGATTTGCAACTTTTTTTCAGTTTTCTCAGATTCTTCAAACCAACCAAGAATCTGCGGGGTGACTTACAGCGGGGCGCACTTTACAAGCACTGGAGAAAAATTGCAAAGAAAAAAAAGGCCTCGAAAATCGAGGCCTTAGCGTAACCCTCAGAAAACTCAGGCGAAGGTAATTTCCTCGCCCTCCACTTTCGCGGTAATCGCGCTGCCAGGCAGGAAGTGCCCCGACAGAATCAGCTGCGCCAACGGGTTTTCGATCCAGCGCTGAATGGCGCGTTTCAGTGGCCGTGCGCCATAAACCGGGTCGTAACCAACGGCAATCAGCTTGTCCAGCGCTTCCGGGCTGAGCTCCAGGCTCAGTTCGCGTTCGGCCAGGCGGCTGCGCAGGCGTCCAAGCTGGATCTGCGTGATGCCAGCGATCTGCTCGCGCCCCAATGGCTCAAACACCACCACTTCGTCGATACGGTTGACGAACTCTGGCCGGAAGTGTGAACCGACCGCATCCATCACCGCCGCACGTTGGGCTTCGCGATCACCCACCAGCTCCTGGATCTGTGCCGAGCCCAGGTTGGAGGTCATCACGATCACGGTATTGCGAAAGTCCACGGTACGCCCATGGCTGTCAGTCAGGCGACCGTCTTCCAGCACCTGCAGCAATACGTTGAACACGTCCGGATGCGCCTTCTCGACCTCGTCGAGCAACACGACCGAGTAAGGCTTGCGACGTACCGCTTCGGTGAGGTAACCGCCCTCTTCGTAACCGACATAGCCCGGTGGCGCACCAATCAGACGAGCGACGGAGTGCTTCTCCATGAACTCGGACATATCAATGCGCACCATCGCCTCTTCAGTATCGAAGAGGAACTCGGCCAATGCCTTGCACAGCTCGGTCTTACCGACACCGGTTGGGCCCAGGAACAGGAACGAACCACTTGGCCGGTTCGGGTCGGACAGGCCGGCACGGGAGCGACGTACGGCGTTGGACACTGCCACCACGGCCTCTTCCTGGCCGATCACGCGTTCGTGCAGCAGGCTTTCCATCTTCAGCAGTTTCTCACGCTCGCCTTCGAGCATTTTCGAAACCGGGATGCCAGTCCATTTCGAGACGACTTCGGCAATTTCCTCCTCGGTGACCTTGTTGCGCAGCAACTGGTTCTCAGCCTTGCCGTGCTGGTCGACCATCTGCAGGCTGCGCTCCAGATCCGGGATCACGCCGTACTGCAACTCAGCCATGCGGCTCAGGTCACCTTTACGTCGCGCAGCTTCCAGTTCCTGACGGGACTGCTCGATCTTCTGCTGGATCTGGGCTGAACCTTGTACCTCGGCCTTTTCCGAGGTCCAGACTTCTTCCAGGTCGGAATACTCACGCTCAAGGCGCTCAATTTCCTCTTGCAGTTTCTCCAGGCGCTTGAGGGCGGCTTCGTCCTTTTCCTTGCTCAACGCCTGGGACTCGACCTTCAGCTGGATCAAGCGACGCTCAAGGCGGTCAAGCACCTCGGGCTTGGAGTCGATCTCCATACGGATGCGGCTGGCGGCTTCATCGATCAGGTCGATGGCCTTGTCCGGCAACTGCCGGTCAGTGATATAGCGGTGGCTGAGCTTGGCCGCAGCGATGATGGCGCCGTCAGTGATCGCCACCTTGTGGTGAACCTCATAACGTTCTTTGAGGCCCCGCAGAATGGCAATGGTGTCTTCTTCGCTCGGCTCATCCACCAGTACTTTCTGGAACCGCCGCTCCAGGGCTGCGTCCTTCTCAATGTACTGACGGTACTCGTTGAGGGTGGTTGCGCCTACGCAGTGCAGCTCACCACGCGCCAGCGCGGGCTTGAGCATGTTGCCGGCGTCCATGGAGCCCTCGCCCTTGCCCGCGCCAACCATGGTGTGCAGTTCGTCGATGAACAGGATGATCTGGCCTTCCTGCTTGGACAGCTCGTTGAGCAGCGACTTGAGGCGCTCTTCGAACTCGCCGCGGAACTTGGCGCCCGCAATCAAGGCGCCCATGTCCAACGACAGCAGGCGCTTGCCCTTGAGGCCATCCGGCACTTCGCCATTGATGATGCGCTGCGCCAGGCCTTCGGCAATGGCCGTTTTACCCACACCTGGCTCACCAATGAGCACCGGGTTGTTCTTGGTACGCCGCTGGAGTACCTGAATGGTGCGACGGATCTCGTCATCCCGACCGATTACCGGGTCAAGCTTGCCCTCTTCGGCACGCTTGGTCAGGTCAATGGTGTACTTGTCCAAGGCCTGACGAGACTCTTCGGCATTCGGGTCATTCACGGCTTCGCCGCCACGCAGGTTGCTGATGGCGTTTTCCAGAGCCTTCTTGGTGACGCCCTGGCCGAGCAGGAGCTTGCCCAGTTTGCTGTTCTCGTCCATGGCCGCGAGCAACACCAACTCACTGGAGATGAACTGGTCACCCTTCTGCTGAGCCAGGCGGTCGGCCTGGTTGAGCAGACGTGCCAAGTCCTGGGACATGTTCACGTCGCCCGTGGGGTTCTGGATCTTCGGCAGTTGGTCGAGCTCTTTGGCAATGGCCTTGCGCAGGCTGTTGACGTCAAAGCCGACCTGCATCAGCAAAGGCTTGATAGAGCCACCCTGCTGGTCGATCAGCGCCTGAAGCAGGTGCGCAGGCTCAATGGCCGGGTGGTCCATGCCCACCGCCAGAGATTGGGAGTCGGATAACGCCAGCTGTAGCTTGCTGGTCAAACGGTCAATACGCATAAGTTACCTTCCTAGTTAGGGCAGGTCGGAGCGATGGACACACCTGATGAAGAAAAACCTGCCAGAGATACCACTGTAGTTTGGGATCATTCTGGAAGATTCAAGCGTAGCGGGCTTGATGCAGATCAGCGTGGCGTGAGCCAGACCAATGAAGCGAAGCGGCCAGTACCGGGATTACGCCGGTAGGAGAAGAAGCGAGGGTCGCTGACGGTACAAAAACCGCCACCGTATACCGCGGTGACACCTCGAGCGGCCAGGCGCAGCCGCGCCAGCGCATAGATGTCGGCCATGTATTTGCCAGGCTTGTCGCCAGGCACAAAGGCCTGAGCCGTTTCTGGGTGCGTGGCCATGAACGCCTCACGCACCTCGGCCCCGACCTCGAAGGCCGCTGGGCCAATGGCCGGCCCCAGCCAGACCAGCACGTCGTGCGGATCAACCTGCAGGCTGTCCAGCGTGGCTTCGAGCACGCCGTTGGCCAAACCGCGCCAGCCCGCATGGGCGGCCGCGACCCGGGTACCGGCACGGTCGCAGAACAATGCCGGCAAACAGTCGGCCGTCATCACGGTGCAGGCCACGCCCGGGGTTTCGGTCCAGCTGGCATCGGCTTCAGCGATTACATGCGGGTCGGCGTGCGCCACTACAACGCCATGTACCTGCTTGAGCCAGGCCGGCTGGATAGCGTACTCAGCGGTAAGGCGCCGACGGTTTTCGGCGACCGCTGCGGGCTCATCACCCACATGATCGCCCAGATTGAGGCTGTCGTAAGGCGCCTGGCTGACGCCCCCGGCACGTGTGGTGACGCACGCCTTGACCGAGGCTGGCGCAGGCCAGTCCGGGGTCAGCAGGTCGCACGCCAGCCGACTCATCCGACGAACGCCTCGCGGTCTTGCTTGAGCAGCGACAGCAGCCAGACGAAATCATCCGGCAACGGCGACTCCCAGCTCATGCGCTCACCGGTCACCGGGTGGTCCAGCTCCAGGAAGCGTGCATGCAGGGCCTGACGAGGGAAGTTCTTGATCGCCTCGACCATTGTCGGGCTGGCCGCCGGCGGAATACGGAAACGTCCGCCATAGACCGGATCACCGACCAGCGGGAAGTTAACGTGCGCCATGTGAACCCGAATCTGGTGGGTACGGCCGGTTTCCAGCTTGACCCGCACATGGGTATGCGAGCGGAAACGCTCGAGCACGCGGTAGTGGCTGATAGCAGGCTTGCCACCTTCCATCACGCCCATACGCTGACGCTGGGTGCCATGACGGCCAATCGGTGCGTTGATCTTGCCACCTGCAGTCACCACGCCCACCACGATGCATTCGTAGATACGGCTGACGGTACGGCTTTGCAGCTGGCTAACCAGTTGGGTCTGCGCCTGAATGGTCTTGGCCACCACCATCAAACCGGTGGTGTCCTTGTCCAGACGGTGGACGATACCGGCACGCGGTACGTTGACGATGTCAGGTACGTGGTGCAGCAAGGCATTGAGCAGGGTGCCATCGGCATGCCCTGCAGCCGGGTGCACAACCAGCCCGGCAGGCTTGTTGATGACCATAAGCTGGTCGTCTTCATAGACGATGTCCAGCTCGATATCCTGGGCCACCCACTCACCTTGGGCTTCCTGCTCGGCGTCCAGCGCCAGCAACGAACCGCCATGAACGATATCGCGCGGGCGCAGGACATTGCCATCGACAGTCAGGCGGCCCTCTTTGATCCAGGCGGACAGGCGCGAGCGCGAATGCTCGGCAAACAATTGGGCGGCGACTTGGTCGAGGCGTTGACCGCCCAATTCGGACGGCACCTCTGCGCGAAGTGAAATAATCTCAGACATGCTCGGATCGGCGGCGGTACAGCCTTTGGTTTCGGCTGCAGGCTTGTGGTTAAATACGGCTTCTTTTTGCCCCGGGTATTGCAACGGGGTGTTCATCATAACAGGACGGCCTCGCCCAAGACAGCAGCCGTCAAAGGGACGCAAGCCGCCATGCAAGTGAAACACCTGCTGCTGATCGCCATCCTAGGACTCACTGCTGCTTGTTCTTCGAAGGAAGTCGTAGACGAAAACCTCAGCGAAGCCGAGCTTTATCAGCAGGCGCAGAGCGACCTGGACAACCATAGCTACACCAGCGCCACCGCCAAGCTCAAGGCGTTGGAGTCGCGCTACCCGTTCGGCCGCTACGCCGACCAGGCGCAGCTCGAACTGATCTACGCGAACTACAAGAACGCCGAGCCAGAGGCAGCCAAGTCCGCTGCCGAGCGTTTCATTCGTTTGCATCCACAGCACCCGAACGTCGATTACGCCTACTACCTCAAGGGCCTGACCTCGTTCGACCAGGACCGCGGCCTGCTGGCGCGGTTCCTGCCGCTGGACATGACCAAGCGTGACCCGGGCGCTGCCCGCGACTCGTACAACGAGTTCGCCCAGCTGACCAACCGCTTCCCGAACAGCCGTTATTCGCCAGACGCCAAGCAGCGCATGATCTACCTGCGCAACCTGCTGGCGGCCTACGAAATCCACGTGGCCGACTACTACCTGACCCGTCAGGCCTACGTCGCAGCGGCCAACCGCGGCCGTTACGTCGTGGAAAACTTCCAGGAAACCCCATCGGTCGGCGATGGCCTGGCCGTCATGGTTGAGGCCTACCAGCGCCTGCACCTGGACGAACTGGCAGCCAGCAGCCTGGACACCCTCAAGCTCAACTACCCCGATCACCCAAGCCTGGTTGATGGCCAGTTCGTGCCACAGCAGGAAGAAGCCGATAACCGCTCCTGGCTGTCCAAGGCAACCCTGGGCCTGATCGAAACCGATACGCCGCTGCCGCCGGGTGAAACCCGTGCCAACCAGGACGTGATCCGCCAGTACGAAGACGCCAAGGAAGCCATCCCGGAAGAATTGCTGCCCAAAGAAGGCGCGGCTGCCGAGGAAGAGAACCACGAGGCAGAAGACAGCAGCACCGATCGCTCGTGGTTCAGCCGCATGACCTTCGGTGTTTTCGACTGATCGTCACGGAAAAGATAAAGGGAGGCCAAGGCCTCCCTTTTTTTATGCCCGCCGTTAAACTGGTGGCTTAATCACTGACACGCTGGACATCATGGTTCGCTTACTTTTCTGGATTGCCCTGATTGCTGCAGCTTTTTGGCTATGGCGCAAATTCAAGGCCGGCAACGCCGCTTCTCGCGATGCCTCACCTGAGAACACCCTGAAAATGGTTCGCTGTGCGCACTGTGGCGTCCACGTGCCGAACGATCGCGCCTTGCGCCGGGGCAACGAGTGGTACTGCAGCTCCGCGCACCTGGAAAAAGGGCCGGTAGCGGATCGCTAAGCGCCGCTGACGCTGGCTTTTCCAGCGTCGCGGGCTACTCGAACAGCTGTTGTTTTATATGCGACCCGCCGGAGCATACGGGCTCGGATCAATGATTGGGGCTCGCCCCAACAACAGGTCGGCAAACAATTGGCAGGACGCTGGCGCCAGTACGAGGCCATTGCGGTAGTGCCCGCAGTTCAGCCAAAGCCCTTGCCAGCCGGGCACCTCACCAATGTAGGGAACCCCCTCAGGGGAGCCCGGGCGCAAACCTGCCCAATGGGCCACTGGCGTTGCATCCGCCAACGCAGGTAGCAGCTCCACCGCCGACGCCTTGAGGCTTTCCAGCGCATCTTCGGTCGGGGTTTTATCGAAACCGGCATGTTCCAGGGTACTGCCCACCAGCACATGCCCATCACGACGCGGAATCGCATAACGCCCTTTGGCCAGCACCATGCTTGGCAGGAAGTCGGCGGCACACTTGTAGAGGATCATCTGGCCCTTGACCGGCTCTACCGGCAGGTTCAACCCCAGGGAAGCCAACAACTCGCCACTCCAGGCCCCGGCGGTGAGCACCACGCGATCAGCCGCAATGGGCCCGGTCGCGGTTTCCACCCCTGTGATTGTCTCGCCGTCACGGGAGAACCCGGTAATCTCGCAATGCTCTTTCAAGACCACATTAGGCATCGCCTGTAACGCCGCCTTGAGTGACTTGACCAGCCGTGGGTTACGCACATTGGCAACGCCCGACATGTAGATAGCCCGGCTGAAACCGCTGCCCAATACCGGCACTGCCGCATACGCCTGGGCGATATCCACGGCACTCAAGGGGCGCCCTTCACGCGCGGCCCAAGCCAACGCTTCGCTTTCATCGTCCAGGTCTAGCCAGTAAAGGCCCGTGGTGTGCACTTCAGGGTCAACCCCGGTGCTGGCGAACAGACGCTCGCCCAACTGTGGATAAAAGTCCTGCGACCAGTGCGCGAGGGCCGTCACGGCCGGGCTGTAACGCCAGGGATAGAGCGGCGATACGATGCCGCCTCCCGCCCAGGAGGACTCCTTGCCCACCTCGCCCTTGTCACAGAGCACCACCTGTTCGACCTCTGCAGCCAGGTTGAACGCAGTCAGCAGGCCAATCACCCCGCCACCGACAATCACTACGTGCTTAGTCATCTGTTGATCCAATACCCGAAATGAACCGTGACGCCGCCTCGGCGCCATGAACCTGCAAAATCCTCAGTTGCCCCAGCAGTGCTCAAGGCTGTGATCCGGTGCCACGCCTGGGTTACGGCGAATGCCGTCATGGCCAAGCGCGAAGTCCGCACAGCGGTCATTCGCCATCAACGTACCTGGCCTACGCCTGGCAGAAAGCACGAAGTCTCCGGCAGTACGGCTGGCATGCAGGCTGTAGTAGTCGGTGCCAGTGGGCAGAGGGGTTACCACCGCGTCGGTATCGGCATACTGACCCGCACGTGAGCGGTGCCGCTCAAGGCTCAATGCGCTCTCGAACAACAACCCGGCGATTTCCGTGCGTGCGGCCTTTTTGACCTTTTCGCTGTAGCTGGGGTAGGCAATGCTCGCCAGAATGCCGACGACGGCGATGACAATCAACAGTTCGATCAGGGTCAGCCCCTTGCATGAGCTATTCATCGGATACCCTCTCTAAAGAATTTGTCGCCAGAGAATGCGTTGCGCCGATGCCCCATCCGCCGCCAGCGGCAAGGCCAAGGTGCTTTCCAGTACCGTGCGGGCGGAACCTTGGCGGGCGACGGCCGTGATGCGATAGAGCGTGACCGGCTTTTCGTCAGGCATGTGGGCTGCACGGGTACTGACCCCGAGCCGTTGAATCATGAACAGCCCTGAGTCCGAAGCAGACCAAACCATCCCGGAGCGCCTGCCCACGCCGTGATAGATACCCGGCACCTGCACACGCCCCGCTTCCGGTGGTGGCTGGCAGTAACGACACGGCACCAGCTCAAGCCCGGCCCGCACCTGCGCCTCGCCGTGACGCAAGGTAGCCTCAGCCCGCTCAAGCAGTTGGAGAGACATCAGCAGATTCCCCGACATGCGCTCCTGCAACAGCGCGCTGTGCAGCGATGAAAGCCCCAGCAACCCCAGCAACATCGTTAACAGCAGGCTTAGCAACAGCACCATTCCTCGTTGTCTGCACATCGCTAGAACAACCTGTTGCGCGGAGCTGCGGTCAGTTGGTAAGTCTGCGCGGCGCCCAGCCCATGCGGATCACTCAAGGTCAGGCTCAAGTGCAGCTCGCGGGGCGCAGCGGGATCAAACATCAACCGTAACGCGCTCACGTTGTTGATCAGCACCGCACTGCTACCGCCACTGCTCAGCAGGAGTTGCCGCCCCTGCTGGCGGTAGGTCTGCCGCCGTAAGGGCATTGCTATCTGCCCTGCTCCGGCGCTGCGAGCCCCTGGGTAGACGTGTGCGCTCATCAGGCAATCGGTGACCAGCGTCCAGTCGGGCGGGCCACCCGCCTCACCAGACTCGCCAACAATCAGGCTCAGGGCGCGCAGGCTGCCGTCATTGGCAAGGTCAACACTCAGTGGTTGCCGAAAACTATCGGCCACCGTGGAGTCGGCAAAGGTGATTGCCTCATGCCGTAAACACCCGGTCATGCCGGCCATGCGGATATCCCGCGCCATACGCAGCAGTGCAAAACGGGCATCGTCCTGCAGATGCGCCGCCAGCGCCTGCGACTGCCAAACCTGAATCGCGCCCAAGAACAAGCGGCTGCAGGCCAGCATCAGCAGCAAACCCAGGCTCAATGCGATCAGCGACTCGACCAGGCTGAAACCCTTCTGGTCGTTCATGGCAAAACCCACCCGGCGATTTGCAGCACACGGGGAGCACCGCCAGCGCGGCGATCATCCCAGGTCAGCGTCACGAGCGTCTCAGCGCCAGCCTGCGCCACTTGCCCATGAGCCGATGCGCCGGCAAACGCTTCAGCCTCACGGCGCAACGCTGCGCCTGCGAGGTCACTCACCTCACCGCGAGCGCGAACCTGCTCAAGCCACCCTTGCGCAACAAAGGCGCCCTGAGTGCTCATCCGTGCGCTGTCGGTGGCCTGCAATGCCCGCAACTGCAGCATGGCTGCGCCGAACAAACCCAGCCCGACGACCACCAACGCCACCATTACCTCAATCAGGGTCATACCGCCCTGCGACCTCCTGGCCATATATCGCCTCCTGCGATTTTTCCACCTACTCCAGACAACTCGGCCGACTGGACAAACTTCCCGCCGAATCTGACCCTGAAGCGAAGCACGTCCAGGGAGGAATGCCGCATGCAGCAACAGGGAGTAACACTGATTCAACTGCTGTACGCGCTGATGCTGATAACCCTGCTGCTGCATTTGGGGATACCGGCCTACAGCGATATGAGCGCCCGCCTACAGCGCCAGGCGAGCGCGCAGCAACTGACTCAGGCACTGAACCATGCCCGCAGCGAAGCGCTGCAGCGCAACCAGATCGTGGTGCTACAGGCTATTGAGGGGGATTGGCGCAACGGCTGGCGCACCGTGCTGGAACAAGAAACCCGGACGCTGTTGCACGAGTATCGCGCCAGCGGCCGGGTCTTGATTGTTGGCAACCAACCACTGGCACACCAGGTGCGTTTCAGTGGCCTGGGCACGCCGCTACAGGGCAGTGGAGCCTTTCTGGCGGGCACCTTGCACGTCTGTGAAGATGCCACTGCCAGAAGCCATTATCAGGTCGTACTGTCCCGCTCGGGTCGGGTCAGCCTGAGGCAGGCTTTGCATGAGCAGCCGCTGTGTGCGGCTGCCGGGTCAGGTCAGCGAACGCACCCGTAGCTCTTTGGGCATCGAGAAGGTGATGTTCTCTTCACGCCCATCCAGCTCTTCAGCCCCCGTCGCCCCCCACGCCTGCAGTTGCTGAATCACACCACGCACCAGCACTTCAGGAGCAGAAGCACCCGCCGTGATACCGACTCGCTCAACACCGTCGAACCAGCTACGTTGCAGGTCTTCGGCGCCATCGATCAGGTAGGCCGGGGTCGACATGCGCTCAGCCAACTCACGCAGACGATTGGAGTTGGAGCTGTTAGGGCTACCGACTACCAAAACGACGTCACACTCGTCGGCAAGCTGCTTGACGGCATCCTGGCGGTTCTGGGTGGCGTAGCAGATGTCATCCTTGCGCGGGCCACCGATGCTTGGGAAACGCGTACGCAGAGCATCGATAACGCGGCTGGTGTCATCCATCGACAAGGTGGTCTGAGTGACGAATGCCAGGCGCTCCGGGTTAATAACCTGGAGGTTCGCGACATCTTCCTCATCCTCGACCAGGTAGATGGCACCGCCGTTGGCCGCGTCATACTGGCCCATGGTGCCTTCGACTTCCGGATGCCCGGCGTGACCAATCAAGATGCACTCCCTGCCGTCGCGGCTATAACGCGCCACTTCGATATGCACCTTGGTCACCAATGGACAGGTGGCATCGAAAACCTTCAGGCCACGCCCCGCTGCTTCCTGGCGTACCGCCTGGGAAACACCGTGGGCACTGAAGATGACAATGACGTCATCGGGCACCTGCTCCAGCTCTTCGACGAAAATCGCGCCGCGTGCGCGCAGGTCTTCAACGACAAACTTGTTGTGCACCACTTCATGGCGCACATAGATCGGCGGCCCGAAGACTTCCAGGGCACGGTTGACGATTTCAATCGCCCGATCCACGCCGGCACAGAAACCACGAGGGTTGGCGAGTTTGATTTGCATGGAGTGCTCCTGGCTCAAAGCGCCTTGACCCCGAGGATTTCCACCTCGAAGCTCAAGGTCTTGCCGGCCAGCGGATGGTTGAAGTCGATGGTGACCTGAGCATCGTCAAAGGCTTTTACAACGCCAGGCAACTCGGCATTGGCCGCGTCGTTGAAGATCACCAGCAGGCCTTCGGACAATTCCATGTCGTTGAACGAGGAGCGCGGCATGACCTGAACGTTCTGCGGGTTGGGTTGGCCAAACGCGCTTTCCGGCGCAACGGTCACGGTGCGCTTGTCACCGGCTTTGAAACCGAACAAGGCGGCCTCAAAACCTGGCAACAGGTTGCCGTCGCCGACCTTGAAGACCGCTGGCGCCTTGTCGAACGTACTGTCGACGGTGTCGCCGTTTTCCAGATGCAGCGCGAAGTGCAGGGTAACTTCGGTGTTCTGGCCGATACGGATGTCAGTCATGGACGGGTTCTCCGGACTTTTTACTTTTGAACATGTCCAGCGCCAACATTACCGCGCCAACGGTAATCGCGCTGTCGGCCAGGTTGAAGGCCGGGAAATACCAACGGTTCTGCCAGTGCACCAGAATGAAATCGATCACATGGCCCAGAACGATACGGTCGTACAGGTTGCCCAGCGCGCCACCCAGCACCAGCGCCAGGGCAACGGCCAGCCAGGTGTCGTTGCGCCCAAGACGCTTGAGCCAGACGACCAGTACCGCACTGACGACCAGGGCAATCAGGGCAAACAGCCAGCGCTGCCAGCCCGAGCTGTCTGCCAGGAAGCTGAATGCGGCGCCGGTGTTGTAGGCCAGGGTCCAGCTGAAGTAGTCCGGAATGACCACAATTTGCTGGTACAGGCTCAGTAAGCCCTCAAAGTAGAACTTGCTGGCCTGGTCAAGGACCAGGACCAGCACGCTCAACCAGAGCCAGCTGAGGCGCCCGAAGCGCCCCACGGCAGGGTTAGGCATAGTGACGCACCTCACCAGTGCCGCTGATGTTGTCGACGCAACGGCCGCAGATTTCCGGATGCTCAGGGTTCACACCCACGTCCTCACGGAAGTGCCAGCAACGGCCACACTTGGTGTAACCCGACTTGACCACCTTGAGTTTCAGGCCTGCCACTTCGGTAACCACGGCATCGGCCGGTGCCTGCACGAATGGTGCAACGCTGGCAGCCGAGGTGATCAGTACAAAACGCAGCTCGTTGCTGAGCTTGCCCAGATCAGCGGACAAGGCTTCATCGGCAAACAGCGTCACTTCAGCTTGCAGGTTGCCACCAATGGCCTTGGCTGCACGCTGGTTCTCCAGCTCCTTGTTGACCGCCGCTTTGACCGCCATGATCCGGTCCCAATAGGCACGGCCCAGCTCGAAGCCTTCTGGCAGCTCGCTCAGGCCCTGGTACCAGGTGTTGAGCATTACCGACTCGTTACGCTCGCCCGGCAGGTACTGCCACAGCTCGTCAGCGGTGAAGGCCAGGATCGGCGCGATCCAGCGCACCAGCGCCTCACTGATGTGGTACAGCGCGGTCTGGCAGGAGCGCCGTGCGACACTGTTGGCGCCGGTGGTGTACTGACGGTCCTTGATGATGTCCAGATAGAAACCACCCAGCTCCTGCACGCAGAAGTTGTGAACCTTGGAGTAGACGTTCCAGAAACGGTACTCGCCGTAGTGCTCTTCAAGCTCGCGTTGCAGTATCAGGGTGCGGTCCACGGCCCAACGGTCCAGCGCCAGCATGTCTTCAGCAGGCAGCAGATCGGTCGCCGGGTCGAAACCGGACAGGTTCGACAGCAGGAAGCGCGCGGTGTTACGGATACGACGGTAGGCGTCAGCACTGCGCTGCAGGATCTGATCAGAAACCGCCATCTCGCCGGAGTAGTCCGTGGCCGATACCCACAGACGCATGATGTCGGCACCCAGGGTGTCATTGACCTTCTGCGGCTCGATGGTGTTACCCAGCGACTTGGACATCTTGCGACCGTTTTCGTCGACGGTGAAACCGTGCGTCAGCAGCTCGCGGTACGGTGCGTGGTTGTCGATGGCGCAACCGGTCAGCAACGAGGAGTGGAACCAGCCACGGTGCTGGTCGGAACCTTCCAGGTACAGGTCTGCACGCGGGCCGCTTTCGTGACCGACGTTATGCGAGCCACGCAGTACGTGCCAGTGAGTGGTGCCTGAGTCGAACCAGACGTCGAGCGTATCGGCGATCTTGTCGTACTGGGCGGCCTCTTCACCAATCAGTTCGGCGGCATCCATCTTGAACCAGGCTTCAATACCTTCCTGCTCGACGCGCTTGGCCACTTCTTCCATCAGCTCAACGGTGCGCGGGTGCAGCTCACCGGTCTGTTTATGCAGGAAGAACGGAATCGGGACGCCCCAGTTACGCTGACGCGAGATGCACCAGTCCGGGCGGTTGGCGATCATCGAATGCAGGCGCGCCTGGCCCCAGGCCGGCACGAACTTGGTGTCTTCAATGGCCTTGATCGCGCGCTGACGCAGGGTGTCGCCCTGATCTGGCTGCTTGTCCATGCCCACGAACCACTGCGCGGTGGCGCGGTAGATCAGCGGGGTCTTGTGACGCCAGCAGTGCATGTAGCTGTGGCTGATGGTTTCGGTATGCATCAGCGCACCGACTTCAGACAGCTTTTCAACGATCGCCGGGTTGGCCTTCCAGATGAACTGGCCGCCAAAGAACGACAGCGACTCGACATACACACCGTTGCTCTGCACCGGCGTGAGGATGTCGTCGTTGGACATGCCGTAGCGCTTGCAGGTGACGAAGTCGTCCTCGCCGTAGGCAGGCGCGGAGTGAACCACACCCGTACCGGCGCCCAGCTCAACGTACTCGGCCAGGTAAACCGGCGACAAACGGTCGTAGAACGGGTGACGGAAGTTGATTAGGTCCAGCGCAGCGCCTGGCGCGGTAGCGATGACGCTGCCTTCCAGCTTGTAGCGGCTCAGGCAGGACTCAACCAGTTCCTCGGCCAGTACCAGCAGCTTGTCACCGACATCAACCAGCGCGTAGTTGAACTCAGGGTGAACGTTCAGCGCCTGGTTGGCCGGAATGGTCCACGGCGTGGTGGTCCAGATCACGATCGAGGCAGGCTTGGCCAGTGCACCGAGACCGAAGGCCGCAGCCAGCTTGGCCTCATCGACGATCGGGAATGCCACGTCGATGGTTTGCGATTTCTTGTCGGCGTACTCGACTTCCGCCTCGGCCAGTGCCGAACCACAGTCGAAACACCAGTTCACGGGCTTCAAGCCCTTGAACACGAAGCCGTGTTTGACCATTTCCGCCAGCGCGCGGATTTCACCGGCTTCGTTGGCGAAGTTCATGGTCTTGTAGGGATTGTCCCAGTCACCCAGGACACCCAGGCGGATGAACTCGGTCTTCTGGCCTTCGATCTGCTCGGCAGCATAGGCGCGGCACAGCTCGCGGGTCTTGTCTGCGGTCAGGTGCTTGCCATGGGTCACTTCGACCTTGTGCTCAATCGGCAGGCCGTGGCAGTCCCAACCCGGTACATACGGCGCGTCATAGCCGGCCAGGGTCTTGGAGCGGACGATCATGTCCTTGAGAATCTTGTTCAGCGCATGACCGATATGAATCTTGCCGTTGGCATAGGGTGGACCGTCGTGCAGTACGAACTTCGGACGATCCTTGCCAATCTCACGCAGCTTCTGGTACAGGCCAATGCTGTCCCAGCGCTGCAGGATCTGCGGTTCGCGCTGTGGCAGGCCGGCCTTCATTGGGAAGGCGGTGTCCGGAAGGTTAAGCGTGGCTTTATAGTCGGTCATTTCAGGCTCTTCGTTAGCGGTTGAGCGTGCCAATGGGCACGTGCGGCGGCGATATCCGCATCGATCGCCGACTTAAGCGCCTCCAGGGAGGCGAAACGCTGCTCGTCGCGCAGCTTGTGGTGGAATACCACCGTCAAACGCCGGCCATACAGGTCGCCGGCAAAATCCAGAAGGTGTATTTCCAGGTGGGCACTGCCATCACCTGAAACAGTGGGCCGTACGCCAATATTGGCGACGCCCGGCCAACGCTGGCCATCAATTTCGGCGCTGGCCAGATAAACGCCCGTCAACGGCACACGACGCCGCTTGAGCTGGACATTCGCGGTAGGGGTGCCCAACTGACGCGCCAGCTTCTGGCCGTGCAGCACCCGCCCGGTAATACGGTAAGGCCGTCCCAGCAACCGCTCGGCCAAGGCAAAGTCGGCGTCGGCCAAGGCATTGCGTACCTCGGTACTGCTAACCCGGAAACCGTCGAGCTCAACCGTTTGGGCTGCTTCGACGGTAAATCCGTAAGTGGCCCCGGCTTGCTCCAGGAACGAGAAATCGCCTGCCCGGTCACAGCCAAAGCGAAAATCGTCACCGACCTCCAGATGCTGCACACCCAGGCCATCGACCAGAATGGTCTCGACGAACTCGGCGGCGCTGAGCTTGCTCAAGCGCTGGTTGAAGGCCAGGCAAAGCACCCGGTCGATACCTTCAGCCGCCAACAGGGCAACCTTGTCACGCAGCCGCGCTAGACGGGCTGGCGCTGTGTCCGGCGCAAAGTATTCGCGCGGCTGTGGCTCGAATATCACCACACAGCTAGGAACACCCAGCGCCGCCGCCCGCTCGCGCAGACGTGCCAGGATTGCCTGGTGGCCACGGTGGACACCGTCAAAGTTGCCAATAGTGGCGACACAGCCCCGGTGCTGGGGGCGCAGGTTGTGAAGGCCTCGAACCAGCTGCATAACGCACTTCTTGATCATAAAGTGGCCGATTATAACCACACCCGCGCGCTGACGACAGGCAGCAGCGTGCTGCGTTTATCGTCAACGCCAAAAACCGACGTCTGACCGACGTCGCCCATTAATGCAATGCCTTGCGCGCAAAGTCCCGCGGGCGGAAACCAAACAGGAACAAACAACCAAAATAGGTGGCAATGCCAGCGCCAATCAACACCCCGAGGCGCAGGAAGCGGGCAAGCATCTGCCCTTGCTCCCAGGCAGGCATAAGCTTCATCCCCACGACCAGCACACCGGCCATCAACAGGACCGCCACCAGCAATTTGAGCAGGAACACGGTCCAGCCTGGCTGTGGCTGGAAGAGGTCTTGCTGGCGCAGTTTCCAATAGAGCAGGCCGGCATTGAGACAGGCGCCGACACTGATCGCCAACGCCAGCCCCGCGTGCTGCAGATGCGAAATAAACGCCAGGTTGAGCAACTGGGTCGTCACCAAGGTGAAAATTGCGATTTTCACCGGCGTCCGAATGTTCTGCTGGGCATAAAAACCAGGCGCCAGCACTTTGACCAGAATGATCCCGAGCAGGCCAACCGAGTAGGCGATCAACGCGCGCTGGGTCATTGCAGCATCGAAGGCACTGAATTTGCCGTACTGGAACAACGACACGGTCAAGGGCTCAGCCAGAATCGCCAGGGCGAAGGTACACGGCAGCACCAGCAGGAAGCAAAGCCGCAGGCCCCAGTCGAGAATCCGCGAATATTCGTGGCGGTCCTTGTTGGCGTAGGTCTTGGCCAGGGTCGGCAAGAGGATCGTGCCCAAGGCGACACCCAGCACCCCAGAGGGCAGTTCCATCAGGCGGTCGGCGTAGTACATCCAGGACACGGAGCCCGCCACCAGAAAAGAGGCAAAGATCGTATTGATGATCAGCGAAATCTGGCTGACCGATACCCCGAGGATCGCCGGCAGCATCTGTTTCAACACACGCCAAACGCCGCTGTCCCGCAGATTCAGGCGCGGCAGAACGAGCATGCCGATCTTTTTCAGGTGTGGCAGTTGATAAAGCAACTGCAACAGCCCGCCTGCCAGCACCGCCCAGCCCAAGGCCATGACCGGTGGATTGAAGTAAGGCGTGAGGAACAACGCAAAAAAGATCATTGCCACGTTAAGCAGCGTCGGCACGAAGGCTGGCACCGAGAAACGGTTCCAGGTGTTAAGGATCGCGCCCGCCAGAGACGACAGCGAGATCAGCAATATATAAGGGAACGTGACACGCAACAGGTCGGTGGTGAGCTCGAACTTTTCAGGGCTGTCGACAAAACCCGGCGCCGTTATCCAGATCACCCAAGGCGCAGCGATGATCCCCAGCGCCGTGACCACGGCCAGCACCAATGTCAAAAGCCCTGCGATATACGCGACAAACGTACGTGTCGCCTCTTCGCCCTGCTGGCTTTTGTATTCGGCCAGAATAGGTACAAAAGCCTGAGAGAACGCGCCTTCGGCGAAGATCCGCCGCAGCAGGTTAGGCAGTTTGAAGGCAATGAAGAAGGCATCGGTGGCCACGCCGGCACCAAAGATGCGCGCCAGTATGGTGTCGCGGACGAAGCCCAGCACCCGTGAAACCATGGTGATGGAACTGACGGCGGCCAAGGATTTGAGCAAATTCATCGAGAGATTTTCACGCCTGTAGACGAAGGGTTGGGCATCTGAGCGCGCGGATATGCGATAATCCGCGCCGCATCCGCGATGCCGAGTGAAAACGACCGAGTTTACAGGTCATGTGCCAGAAGGGAATCATCTCCGTGGTTACATCGACCGCTTAGCAGAAGGGCATATGTACCCTTGACAACTGCTTAACTCATCGGCATGATTCGCGGCCTATTTTGTTTGCTATTTAAAGTCTTTCGAGGAGCTCGACGGTGGCCAACTCACCTTCCGCCAAAAAACGTGCAAAACAGGCTGAGAAGCGTCGCAGCCACAACGCCAGCCTGCGTTCCATGGTCCGTACCTACATCAAAAACGTAGTTAAGGCCATCGACACAAAAGACGCTGACAAAGCACAAGCCGCTTACGTTCTGGCTGTCCCTGTAATCGACCGTATGGCCGACAAGGGCATCATCCACAAGAACAAGGCAGCTCGTCATAAGAGCCGTCTGAATGGCCACATCAAGGCGCTGAAAACTGCTGCCTAAGTGACCTGCTTGTAAAAAAACCGACCTTAGGGTCGGTTTTTTGTTGCCTGCGTTTTTTCGCTGCCCTGCCCGACCTCACTCTGAACGCATGGGAGCCGGAACCCAGCCCCCACCGCTCCAGCACTTACACGGCCTATTTACCGATCTGAATCTTTGGCGCCCACTGCAGCCACTCATCCTCAGCCTTATCAAACAAGGCGAAGGTCTGCTTAGGCAGCGCCGGATTACCCATCTTTTCCCCGTCCGGGGTCGCAAACGCAATCCCACCCTCAATCAGCGTTTCCAGCGACTCAGTACGCACCGTTGCGCCCTTGAACAGCCCGAAGTCCATGCCAAAGCCGCTGCTGTTCCAGAACCGGCTACCACCACGCACCAGTGAGGCATAACGCGGCTCGATCAGAATATGGATCAACACGCGATCTGCTGTTTGACCCAGTTCGTACCCTGTGACCTTGCCTACCGTGATTTCACGATAGGTCACAGGAACGCCTGGCTTAATCGAACCTCGGCGCGCAGCACTCAATACCAACGCGAGCCCTGCTTCACGCTCGGTGCGGTCAGGCGCCTCGGCCAGCGCGACAAAGTTGCGTTGCGGCCCCTGATTCTTCACCGCGGGCAAAACCTCAAGATACTGACCAGTAACCAGTGTTTCCAGATTGGCAGTCTTGACGATACCCAGTGCCGGCTTCACTACCCAGAACTGCGTTCCGACCCGCGCAATACGATCAGGCACTTCGGTAATACGCGCCTTGAGCATGACCGACTCCAGATCATCACTCAGCCTGACATCTTCCACCTTGCCAATGTCCAGGCCCCTGAAGCGAATAGGCGTACCCGCCTTGAGCCCGTCGGCGCGCTCCACCTTGATCATCACGGTGACACCACTACGGTTCGCCGCCTCTTGATCAAGGTGCAGTTTGAACCGTGGAACACGACGTTTTAGCGGTACATCCGGTGTCGGGGTATCAAAAGCGATACCGCCAGCCATCAGACTCTGCAAGGACTCACTCTTGATCTGAATACCAGAGAGACCTCCACTCAGGGTAATACCACTGGCATTCCAGAAGCGTGTCGAGCCATTAACCAGATTGGCGTACTCTTTTTCGATATGGACACCAATCAGCAGACGCTTATGGGTTTTTGAGAACTGATAGCTCTGCACGGTACCGACCTTGACCTGACGGTAGAGGATTGGGCTACCGACCTCCAGCGAACCCAGGCTGTCACTAAACAGTACCAGGTGCAAACCAGGCGCTTTCAGATCCAACGGTGGTGCCTTGGCGCGCGCCTCAAACTCCCGCTGTGGCAAAGCGCCTTTATCGCCCGGGCGAATTGCAATGTAGTTCCCCTTGACCAAAGCCTCCAGCCCGGTGATACCGGCCAGCGAGATCGACGGCTTGACCACCCAGAACTGGGTTCCCGCAACCAGGTAGTCTTCCGCCAACGGGTCCAGGGTCAGCTCGGCCGTAGCACTGGAAAGATCAGGGTCTACCTTGAGCGTTTTGAGCGAACCGACCTGAATACCCTTGTACATCACCGGCGTTCTGCCGGCCTGCAAACCTTCAAAGTCACTCAGCGTGACCTTGACCTTGATGCCTGCCTGCGCAGCATCAAAGTCCTCGTACAAACGGAATGGCAGGTTGGTATCAGTAGGCGGGCTGTCTTTGCGGTGCTCAGGCGTGGCAAAGGCGATACCACCCGCCACGATACTGGCCAATGACTCACTGCGAACTTTCACGCCGGAAAGATTGGCATCAATACTGATGCCGCTGGCATTCCAGAAACGCGTGTGCTTGCGAACAAGGTTTGCATAGGCCGGTGCAATAAATACCTTGAGCTCAACGATCCCCTGGCCTTCGGCAAGACGATAGCTCTTCACTCGGCCCACCTGAATCTGCTTGTAGAACACTGGGCTGTCCCGATTGAGCGAACCCAGTCGATCGGCCTTGAGCGTCAGGTGCAAACCCGGCTCGTTGTCAGAGAGCGGTGGTGCCTCGGCCAGCGCTTTGAAGCGCCGGGTTTGCTCACCGTCACCAGGGCTCACAGCGATGTAATTACCTGAGACCAAGGTTTCCAGCCCGGTAATACCCGCCAGGCTTACACTCGGCTTCACCAGCCAGAAACGCGTATTGGTGCGCAGCTGAGACTCAGCAGCCTTGTTCATCTCAATCGTGGCAATCACACCGGTGTTACTGCCCTTGGCATCAAGCACCAGGTTCTTCACCTTGCCGACTGGCATGCCCTTGTAAACCACTTCAGTCTTGTTGACGACGATGCCCTCGCCACTCTGGAAGCGGACCTCGATGTCGACTCCCGACTCACGGTAAGCCTGCCAACCAAGCCAACCACCAATGACCAAGGCGATCAGAGGCAGTATCCAGATAGCAGACCAGTTCGAGGCAGGGCGGGTTTTAGCCGTAGGCAAATCACTCATTGTCGTCATCCGACTCCGTGTTGTCCCAGATCAGTCGGGGATCGAAAGTTACTGCAGCGAGCATTGTCAGAATCACCACGCTAGCGAAAGCGACAGCACCCAAATTGGCTTCAACACTGGCGATGCGGCCGAAATTCACCACCGCCACCAGAATGGCAATGACGAAGATATCCAGCATCGACCAGCGTCCGATGAATTCGATGAAACGGTACATCACTATTCGCTGACGAGCAGAAAGCGGCTGATGGCGCTGCACCGAGTACAACAACAGCGCAATCCCGACCAGCTTGAAGGTCGGCACCAGAATACTGGCGACAAATACCACTGCGGCAATCGGAAACATTCCGTGCTTCATTAGCGTGATGACGCCAGACATGATGGTATCGGGACTGCCCTGCCCCAATGTACTGACTGTCATGATCGGCAAAATGTTGGCAGGGATGTAAAGAATGGCAGCAGTGATGAGTAGCGCCCAGGTTCGTATCAGACTGTTCGGGCGCCGCGCATGCACCAGTGCACCGCAACGCGTGCAGACCTGTTCATCGGTATCAGGCTCCTGCCGATTCAGCTCGTGACATTCAATACAAATCAGGATGCCTGCATCAATTGCCCGCATGAACGTCCTCCCCGGATAAAGCCACCCAAATCTGGTGAGGTGACATCACCACCTCCAGCCATACCTGAACCAGCAATAAACTCACAAAGCAGACAAGACCAAGCCCCAGACTCAACTCGGCAAGATCGACCAGCTTGACGATGGCGACCAGTACACCCATGAAGTAAACCTCAAGCATGCCCCAGTCGCGCATATGGTGGTACATACGGTACAGCAGCAGCCCATAGCTGCGCCCAACATCCAACCTGATGCTGAGCAGTACAGCGAGCTGACATAACAGCTTGAGCAAAGGGATTGCCATGCTGCACAGAAACACCACGATAGCGATTTCACGCATGCCGCTGTCATACAGCCCAAGGACACCACTCCAGACTGTGTCGTCAGAAGTTTGCCCCAACAGGTGGAGCTGCATGATCGGAAGAAAATTCGCGGGCACATAGAGGAGAAGCGCAGCAAGCACCAAGGCCATACTGCGCTCAACTACATTATGTCGATGCGCATAGAGTTCATAGCCGCAGCGAGGACACTGCGCCTTCTCATTGTGCTTGAGCACCGGCTTGTGCATCAGCAGGTCGCACTCATGACAAGCTACCAGTTGGTCCAGCGGCAGGTCTGCGAGTGGATCGGAATTGGCAGGATCAGGCATGAATGAATTCTGAGTAAAAACGTCGACCTCTATTCTAGTGTTCCAACTCAAATTGTGGGAACACAACGAAAGATCGACCGGGAAAGGGCCAGCGTCAAAACCGGCGTTACCGACAAGCTTTGGAGGCGAAAAGACAAAACCCCTACCTGCATGTGCAGATAGGGGTTTCGGAATTTAATCTTGACGATGACCTACTCTCACATGGG